>DATKQQ010000295.1:0-35238 GCA_035532615.1 Hanamia sp. | reverse complement strand
GGTGAAAGGCTACAAGGATATTTAGATGAATACCATTTTCGCTATAACAGAAGAAATAGGTTAGATACAATTTTTGATGTGATTATTAGAAAAATGGTAAACACCAATACGGCCAGGTTAGGAAGGAAAAGAAAACGTGCGACCTAAGCGATTATTCCTGAAAAATAATTAATCCTTTAGGAGTAGTATCTTGACCTTGTTAAATTGAAGAGTAATAATAATTAAGTAATAAATATGAATTCAGGAATTAATCCTTATTCACTTTCCGGGAAAAAAATATTAGTTACTGGTGCGGCATCAGGTATAGGAAGATCAACTAGTTGGGTACTTTCAAAATTAGGCGCAGATCTATTATTAATAGATTTAAACGAAACCGGACTTAATGAAACCATTTCAAAATGCGCTACTAAAGCAATAGGAATTGTTGTTGATTTAACTGACGCAACGACCCTTAAAGAAAAGATTTCAATTGCAGTAAAAGAATTAGGTCCATTGAATGGATTAGCGCATATTGCTGGTAAACCGTCTATGGTTCCATTGAAGGCGATTACTCAAAAGTCGTGCATTCATATCTTTAATATCAATACCTATTCTGCTATTGAATTGTCAAAAATATTTTCTAACCGAACAATATTTTCAGGAGAATCAGGATCAATTGTTTTTATCTCTTCTGTTTATGGCCTGGTTGGCTCTGCTGCTAATGTTGCTTATGCAGCAAGTAAGGCGGCTTTGCATGGTGTTACAAAATCGTTGGCAATTGAACTTGCTCCTAAAAAAATTCGGGTGAATTGTATTGCTCCCGGTTTTGTCGAAACAAATATGTTGGAGAAAAGTAGCTCTTTATTTAATGAAGAATATAAAAACAATATTTCTAAACTACATCCATTAGGATTGGGGCAACCAGAAGATATTTCGTATTCCATTGCGTTTTTACTTTCTGATGCAGCAAAATGGATTACAGGATCCATCATGAGTGTAGATGGTGGTTTTACAGCACAATGAGCAATATGGAAAAATATGTTTTAATAACCGGGGCGTCTTCAGGAATAGGAAGGGAAATTTCGGTGCAAATTTCTCAACAATATAATCTCATTATTCACGGGAGAGACAGGCAGAAACTTGAATCTGTAAAGCAAGACTGTAATCAACAATCGGTGGTAATGATTTGGCAAAATGATTTCAATGATGTTGAAAATATTGAAATTTCTTTAAAAGAATTTATTAAAGCCAGCAAGATATCTGTGTCCGCTTTTGTGCATTCGGCAGGATACATGAAGATGCTAACAATAAAAGCGACGAATCTGAAAATACTTAACGAGACAATGAACATCAATTTGTATTCTGCGATACTGATATCTAAAGTTCTTGCAAACAAGGTCGTAAATGGGTCGGATTTATCGGGAATAGTATTCATATCCAGTAACATCAGCAATTTTGGATCAAAAGCATTTAGTGCCTATGCTGCGTCTAAAAGTGCTCTTGATGGATTTATGCGTTGTCTCGCGGTCGAATTGGCGCCAAATGTAAGGGTAAACTCTGTATTGCCAGGTGGAGTTAGAACTGCAATGACAGAAGCTATATACGAAAACCTGCAGGTTATTGAAAGAATGAAGGCACAATATCCTCTTGGACTGGGTGAAACTTCAGACATTGCTAATGCGGTCAGCTTTTTACTTTCTGAGCAATCCAGATGGGTAACCGGTCAACAGATCACAGTAGATGGTGGCAGAACCATAAACATAACTGGTTAAATGCGAATTTATGATTGTTGTAAAACGCATTGAAAATAATCCGATAAAATCAAATTGTTATATTATTCATATTACCGGAGAGAAATATGCAATCATTATAGATCCAGGATCCTATGAACTTGCCCGGATTGAAAACTATATTAAAGACAATTGTCTCATTCCGCAATTAATAATTCTGACGCATGAACATTTTGATCACATTTGGGGTGTAGAGCAATTAAGAAGTAATTATGGTTGTAAGTTAGTAGCATCCAACGAATGTTCGGATGCCATTGTTGATTCGAAAAAAAATCTTTCGCTATTTTATGACCAGGTTGGTTTTTATTGTTCAAAGGCAGACATAGTCTTTACTGAAGAGCTACGTACCGTGTTGTGGCATGATTTGATTATTGAGTTATATAAAACGCCAGGCCACTCAAAAGGGAGTATTTGTATCCTGTTAGAACGATGTCTTTTTACGGGAGATACACTTTTAAAAAATGATAAAACGATTGCCAAATTACCCGGTGGAAATAAAGATCAGTTAAATGAGAGCATAAAATTGATCTATTCCCTTAAACATAAGTTTGATAAAATATTTCCTGGCCATAATGAAGAATTCATTTTGGAAGAATCAAATCTAAATCAATTAGCATGAAGAGTATCGTTATTGCAGGATCAGGGGCAGTAGCCTCGGAATTGACTTCATATATAGAGGATCATAATAAACATGTTAAAGAAACCGAAATAATTCAAATCCGCGGATATATTGACTATGAATACAACATTGAAAAATATTGGAAAAGCTATCAATTCAAGGCCCCTGTTATTGCCGACATTGAATCCTACATTCCTTTACCCGGCGAGGAAGTAATAATAGGAGTATCAGATATAAATTTTAGAAATTTTTTAATAGAAGAGTTTAAGAAAAAAAAGATAAGGATCGGTTCATTCATACATCATTCCGTAATAATGCCTCCGGTTATGGAAATTGGAGAAGGTAATATCATATATCCTTTCTGTATTATTGGCTCAAATGTAAAAATCGGTTGTTTTAATATGATTACTTCTTATAGCTTCATAAGTCATGATTGTATGATTGGGAATGGGAACTTTTTTTCAACTACAGGAATTGCGGGGCATGTTACCATAGGTGATAATAATTTCTTTGGAATCAGATCTACCGTAATTCCTCAAATAACAATTGGAAACAGAAATATCATTCAGGCAAGCATGTTGATTGATAAAAATGTGGAAAATAATTCTGTTGTATTTTATCGCTATAAAGAAAAAATAATAGCTGTTCCAAAGGTAGATAAATCATGATTCAAACACCGTTAGTTAGTATTGTTTGCACCACTTATAATCACCAGTCTTATATTAAAGATGCGCTGGAAGGGTTTGTAATGCAACAAACAAATTTCTCTTTTGAGATTATTGTACATGATGATGCTTCTACAGATAATACAGCAAGCATTGTAAAAGAATACGAGGAAAAATTTCCCGAATTATTCGTCAATATATATCAAACAGTCAATCAATTTTCCCTTAAGGAGGTAAATATATGGACAGAGATAACATTCCCTATAGCTCGCGGGAAATACATTGCTCTTTGTGAAGGTGATGATTATTGGACGGATCCTTTAAAGCTACAAAAGCAGGTAGATTTTTTAGAACGGAATAAAGAATATTCTATGGTTTGTCATGATGCGCTTATCTTGAATCAAATTGATAATTTTTCAAGATTATTTTATAATTCTAATAATAAGAAGCATACCTTTTCAACAAATGATACATTCAATGTTCATCTTTGTCCTACTGCTTCTATATTATTTAGAAAATTACCAGATTTTTTAAATGAACAATTTTCGAAAGGAAGAAACTCCGGAGATCAAATGTTAATTCAATTAATTTCCCTAACTGGATTAATTTTTAGGATGGATGATGTAATGAGTGTTTACCGCATTCTTCCACAAGGTATTAGCCAGGTTTCAATAGAAGGGCTTATCAGAGGGTTAAAGGATAAAATAGCTAATTTATTAATTTTTAATGAAGTTTCAGACAAAAGATTTCAAAAAGATATATGGCTCACAATTTTTGTAATTAAAAGAAGAATCAAATTTCTAAAAAACCCATCTACAATAAATCGAAAACTCTTTTCATTTTCTAAAATTGTAAACAAAGGTTTAAAAAAAATATTTTAAAAAATAATTCTGATATTTAAAGAACTTGATTTTGAATAGAAATGATAATATTTGAATAATTGAAAATCGCTTTTGTAGTATCCTTTTTTGACTTGCGAAATGATGTAAGGAAAGTAATTGAAATAATTTCTTTGAATCATAAGGTAGTTGTGTTTTATAAACCTGCTGATGAAGAAAAGATATTAAGTCACAAAATAGATAATGTAGAATATCGTCCAATACTTGATCGTAACCGGACATTGCCGAACATGATCAGAGAACAATTATTCCTTTATTTTAAGATATTGCCCCAAAGCAGGAATAATTATTTTTTGATGGAATTGTTTAAGATTTCCAATCTGAAAAATAATAAAGCAATCCGAAGGGGCAAATTTGTTTTATATATGCAAAGAGTTTTGCCCAGGTTAATGAGTTATGATCAGTTGCTGAGAATATTAAAGCCTGCTGCCAGAACGGAAATAAGTGATATACGCCAATTTATATTATTTTCAGAAATGGTTGACGATTATTTCATGTCTCGTTTAATAAAAGAAAAGAAAAAAATTAAGATTTATGTTTATAGTTGGGATCACCCTTTTAAGCATACACGTTTTCCTTCTTATCCCAAATATCTATGCTGGTCACAGGGAATGAAGGAAGATCTTATCAAAATGCAGGGCATTCCAACATCACAAATAACCGTAATTGGCGCAAGTCAATTTGGTTATGTGTATGAGTTTAATAAAAAATTATCGGAGGGTTTGGTGCAAAGAACTTTTCCTTTTGAATATGTTTATTTTGGATGCGCTTTAGGCATTCGTGAACTTGTTCCTTCAGAACTAACTATTGTAAAACAACTTGCAGAAATAACTTTAAAAATAAGGCCCGATTTGAAATTTGTAGTTCGCCTTTATCCTCAATTAGAAAATTGGATGATGTATGATGAAATCAGAAAAGTCCATAATGTAGTAATTGATGATGGTTTTCGGCAAAAAGATCTTTCAATTAAAGCAGATCATATTTTTGAGAAATTTGAAAAGATTCATCATTCCATTGCTTTTTTACATCTGGGTACTACCATGGGATTAGAAGCTTGTTTTTTTGATACGCCGAGTTTTATTATTGATTTTAGTTGCAGAGGAAAGGAGCTTTTGAGTATGTATTCTTTTGTGCATCAAACTCAAAATGAAAAATACCTGGTAAATGCATCTTCAACGAACACCTTAAAAACTATTGATGATTTTATTCACTTTCTGCAAAACTCAAATGATCCCTCTTATCATAATTTAAACCAAATGGTAAAAAAACAATTCCATCTCACTTCATTTCAGGAATTCAGCACAGTATTAATAGATGATTAGTGCTTTTATTAAAATTAAACAAATAAAACTTTGGAACAGGGCAATTAGATGCATTTCAAATTCCGGTTGGTGGAGACACCAACCGGAGCAGCACGCCGTAGAAAGTGCCCACCGCTCACAGTCAATCGGTTCACCTGAGAATTTGAAACCAAACAAATGAAATCTTGAGACAGAATGATTAAAATATTTATTTTGAGTTAAAAAATACTTATGAAAAACATGATCAAATATATTTTCAACCCTCTTTATAAAAGATGGGCCTTTAGAAAAATAAATACAATTGATTTAAATAGTTTAAAAAATAATAGAATCATGGAGCCTGAATTACTACTCGTTGGCGATTATATCGGCAAAGGAGATATTGTTTTTGATATAGGGGCAAATGCGGGTGAATATACCTTTAAATTTGAGCAATTTGCAGGCTCAAGAAATGTCTATTCTTTTGAACCAATTCCTAAACTCTACAAAAATCTGAAGAAAATTTTTAGAAATGTGAATATAGAATTGCTTGCTTTTTCAAATAAATCAGGTTTGAGCCAATTTAAAATACCTGTTATTAATGATGTTGTTTATGCTACACGGGGCAAATTGGATATTGAAATTAAAGAACCTGGCGAAACAAACTTTGAGCTTATTGATGTTCAATGTAAGACAATAGATGAATATGTAACTCAGAAGTCAATTCCAAAGATTAAATTAATTAAAATTGATGTGGAGGGGCATGAATTTAATGTTGTAAAAGGAGCTATTAAAACGTTAAGAGAATACAAACCAATTATTTTGATTGAAATAGAGCAGAGGCATCATGATATGCCAATAAATATTATATTCAACTTTATAAAAGAGCTTGGTTATGAAATTAAATTCTATTCTGTTTCGGATTTAAAGTTTTTTAGTATTAAGGACTTTAATGTGTTAAAGCATCAGAATTATGAAAGCATAAAAACTACTGATTATGTAAATAATTTTTGGTGTTTTCCCTCTGGTCAAAAATAGCATGGAAACTAAAGATGCTCAGGCAATCGTATTTTCGGAGGGTACCTGCAAAAATAATTGAAGAACCAAGAAGTGGATTGAATTATACTTTAAAATATAGGCCCTGGTTTAAATGAAGATTTTATTAAATATTTTTAGTTCTTTCCCAATTTCGTGGGTAACTAAATTAAATTTGCATTGTAAATTGAATTGAGTTCCCAAAATATGCAGAACTTTAAAAAAATACTTTATAATTTGTCTTACGATAGTGGGTTTAGTAATTTGCTGGTCAACCACAAACAACATATCCATAAACTAATCATTACCTACCACAATGTATTGCCCTTCTCAGAGCTTTCCCGGTTTTTTACTAATAATGTAGATGTTTCCGCGGAAATATTTGAATTCCAAATCAGATCACTTTTGGAAAAATTCGGCATTCAACCCGGTATAGAAATAATTGACCCTGATAAAAAAGGAATATACCTGAGTTTTGATGACGGAATGCTTAATAATATTGAAATTATAGCCCCTATTCTCAAAAAGTATGGTATCACTGCAATGTTTGCAATATGTAACGGGTTAGTGCAAAAAAATATTGAGTTTATATGGAGGGATACAATTTTCTTAATGCTGAAATGCCTGGTGAATAAGAAACTGATTGTTTCAGATATGCCATCTTTATCCGGTGAGGTTATCAACGAAAAATTTTTGAATAGAACCGCTGCTGCTCTCACAGCGCATATTGAAAAAAATAATAAGATGGACCATGTATATGAATACCTTGATGAAATTTTATTATCGAACAATTTAACATTGAACAGGGATTCATTTTCACAATTAAGGTATTCTCCGATGCCACTTGCTGATATAAAATACCTCAGGAGTGAAGGCCATTTTATTGTTTCTCATACTAATACTCATCGCAAATTATTTTTGTTATCAGACTCAGAATTGGAAAAGGAATTAACTATTTCAAGAAATTATTTTATTAATGAATTGGGGCAATGCAATACTTTGGTTTATCCTTATGGAACATCAGCAGAAGTTAATGCAAGGGTAATGCACTTAGTGGATAAAGCAGGGTATAAGTATGCTTTTTTAAACACAGAGAAAGGTTTTAAAAATAGTGACCTTTTTATGTCGAGGGTCAGTATGGGGAATGTATTTTCTAAATCGGCTTTCTTCGGGATATTAGCCGGAATGAATAAATTAGGAATTACGAACATTTACAATGCTTTTATTGATAATTTTAAAGACTCTAAGGATAGAAAATATATTTGAAATTGCTTTTAAATACCGTTTACGTATTAAATACTTATTTTTTCAGATGGGTTATTAATTTTGGCGGTTATTGATTAGTTAATAGTTATGATAAACTCAGTTTAATTAGTTTTTGAAAAATAAGATCCATATCTCTTGCCTTCCCGTTGCGGGAATTGAAAATCCTTATCAGTTTTTAATGATGCAGGGATTACAAACTGATAAGCGGCTACTTGTAAGAAATGGAATTAATGATCGTTTTTTTGGAATTTTAAAAACAGCAATAAAGCAGAAACCTGATTATATTCATTTCGATTGGGAAACTTCTTATTATTACAGAAGGAGTTTATGGATGACATTAATTAATGTGCCGTTCTTTATCATCCAGGTGTATATTGCCCGTTATATTTTTAATTGTAAGTTAGTATGGACGCCTCATAATATCATTCCACATGATTCTAAATATTTGAGAATTCATAAGTTTTGCAGAAATTTTTTTGCACATAATATGAAATGGATCCGTCTTTTTTCAGAAGCAAGCCTGGAAGGGGCTTCCCGGGAACTAAAGTGTGAAAACAGCAAATTCAAAATAATTCCTGAAGGTTCTTATGTTGATTATTATACGAATCAAATGAATAGTTGTGAGGCCCGGAAGTTATTGGGAATAGAGAAAGATAAACTTGTATTGCTCTATATCGGTTTAATTAAGCCTTATAAAGGTGTGGCCGAACTTATCACTTGTTTTAAAAGCTCATTCTCGGGAAATGCTATTTTAATTATAGCCGGAAAAGTTATGGATGCTGATTATGGAGTCATCATTAAGGAATTGGCAAATGAAGAAAATCTAATTTTGATAGACCGGTTTATAGAAAAGGACGAATTACAAATTTATTTTAACGCTGCTGATGTCGTAACTCTTCCCTTTAAGCAAATTGAAAATTCAGGCTCTGCTATTCTCGCCATGGGTTTTAAAAAAGCAGTTATTGCCCCTAAAATGGGCGTACTAACAGAAAGATTAAGAAATCAGACTGAATTATTATATGAAGAATCAATGGAAGAATCATTTACAGTTTTAAAAGGAATGACTTCAACTAAATTACTTGAGATAGGAGAAAATAATTTCAGTGAATTAGCAAAATATAAATGGTGTGATTTTGCAAAGGCATTTTAAGGCAGGTTCACGTGGCGGGCGCAACGATTACGCGGCGAGCGCAACGTGAAAGAAACTCTCAGCGTTCTTTGACTGTATTTTCTTTGCAGGCGCTGAGAGAAATATCAAAGAAGGTTCGCGCGGGAGAGTGCAACGATTACGCGGCGTGCGCAACGTGAAAGAAACACGAAGCGATCTTTGCATTCATTTTCTTTTCGTGCGCTGCGAGAAAACTTCTTTTAATTTTTAATGAAAATATTATCAATATTTGGTACCCGTCCCGAGGCGATTAAAATGGCGATGTTATGCCGAAAATTATCCGAAACTGAAGGGATCAAACATAAAGTTTGCGTAACAGCGCAACATCGGCAGATGCTCGACCAGGTTTTGGATTTCTTTGAAATAAAACCTGATTTTGATCTCGATATTATGAAAGCCGGGCAGGATCTTACGGATATCACCTGCGAAGTTTTAAAAGGGTTAAAGGAACTTTTTAAATCCTACCACCCGGATATGATTTTGGTGCATGGAGACACTACTACCTGTATGGCTGCAAGCCTGGCTGCTTTTTACGCCGGAATAAAAGTGGGACATGTAGAGGCAGGATTAAGAACAGGAAATTTGCAATCTCCTTTTCCTGAAGAAGCCAACAGGGAATTGGTAAGTAAGCTGGCCGATCTTAATTTTTCTGCAACCGAAGCCAATAAACAGAATTTGTTGAATGAAGGAATCAAGCCAGAAAAAATTATTGTAACCGGAAATACCGTAATTGATTCTTTGTTGTTTGCAAAGGATAAAATGAATTCTTTTAGCGAAGAAGTAACGGATTCATTGGTTAGAAACATTTTTGAAAATCATCATCAACATATCATTCTTGTAACAGGGCACCGGAGAGAAAACTTTGGTGATGGATTCCTTAATATTTGCAGAGCATTGAAGGAGATTGCAGAAAAACATCCTGAAGTAGAAATAGTGTATCCGGTTCATCTGAACCCTGAAGTACAGAAACCGGTTAACAAAGTTTTAAACGGGATTTCTAATGTTCATTTAATAAAACCATTAAGTTATCCGGATTTTGTGTATGCGATGAAACAATCCTTTTTTCTGCTAACAGATTCAGGCGGCATACAGGAAGAAGCGCCTGGCCTCGGTAAACCGGTATTGGTAATGCGTGATACTACGGAGCGCCCGGAAGCGATTGATGCGGGAACAGCAAAATTAGTAGGTGCCGATTTTGATAAAATTACTCAGGGGATTGAAAGCCTTTTGACTGATGAAGAGGAATATAACCGGATGGCAAGAGCGCATAATCCTTATGGAGATGGGAAGGCAGTGGAAAGGATTATAGATAAATTGTTACACAAAAAATAAATATGAAAAACATTAATATTGGTATCATTGGCTATGGATATTGGGGGCCAAACCTGGTAAGAAACTTCATGGCCCAGGCACAAGGCAAAGTACTGATGGTTGCAGATGGGCGCGAAGGCAGACTTGCTTTACTTAATAAAACTTATCCTTCCATAAAAACCTGCGCTAATGCAAATGAACTGATTTCGGATCCGTTAATTGACGCAGTTGTGATTGCAACTCCCGTTTTTACTCATTTTGAACTTGCTAAAAAAGCGTTGTTGGCCGGTAAGCATGTTTTATTAGAAAAGCCCATGACCTCATCAGTTGCGGAAGCTGAAGAATTGATGAATATTGCCGATAAAAATGGTGTTATTTTAATGGTAGATCATACTTTCCTTTATACAGGAGCGGTTCAAAAAATTAAAGAGTTAATAGATAATAATACAATTGGTACTACCCGGTATTTTGATTCTTCGCGTATAAACCTTGGACTTTTTCAACCTGATGTAAATGTGCTTTGGGATCTTGCGCCTCATGATATTTCAATTCTTATGTACCTCATAGATAGAGAACCTTGTAGTATCAATGCGACAGGCATTTCGCATACCCAAAACCATATTGAGAATATCGCTTACATGACTGTAAACTATCAATCTGATTTTATTGCCCATTTTAGTTGTTCATGGACATCACCCGTTAAAGTAAGGCAAACTTTGATTGGTGGAGATAAAAAAATGGTAGTCTTTAATGACCTGGAACCTTCTGAAAAAGTAAGGATCTATGATACAGGATTCGAACACAAAACTGAAGAAGATAAAAACACCATTATGGTGGATTATAGAACCGGGGATGTATATATACCTAAGTTATCAGCTCATGAAGCTTTGAAAGAAGTTGCTTCAGATTTTATTGGGTCAATTATTGAGAAAAGAACTCCATTGTCAAATGCGCAACTTGGAATAAAAGTAGTCAGGATTCTTGAGGCGTCTCAAAAATCAATAAAAAATAATGGTAAAGAAATAAAAATCAATTAATGGAAACCATCACAATAAATAATGAATATCAGAGCCTGAACAATGTGCAGGTAGGAGAGGGAGTAAAGTTATTTAATTTTGTAAACGCATATGGGTGTAGCATTGATGATAATAGTAAGATAGGCGCTTTTGTAGAAATACAGAAGGGAGCTACAATTGGTAAAAATTGCAAGATATCCAGCCATAGTTTTATTTGTGAAGGAGTTCACATCGAAGACTGCGTATTCATAGGCCACGGGGTAATGTTTACGAATGATTTGTTCCCAAAGGCTTCGAATGCAGATGGTAGCCCGCAAACAGAGGCTGATTGGGCAGTAGTGGAAACAATTGTAAAAAAAGGGGCATCTATTGGCAGTAATGCTACGATTCTTTGCGGAATCACCATTGGCGAAAATGCTTTGGTAGGTGCGGGATCGGTAGTGACGAAAAGTGTACCTGCTAATGTGGTGGTTGCTGGAAACCCCGCTAAAATCCTGAAAACAATTTAATTATATAATATCAATGGATAAACAAATACATTGCCTGGATCTATCGGGGCAGCATCTACAAGTAAAGAAGGAAATATTTGAGGCTTTTGAAAAAGTTTATGAAAAGACCGCATTTTCAGGAGGCCCTTTTGTGGAAGAATTTGAAAAATCATTTGCTACTTGGACCAGTACACGGTTTTGTGTAGGAGTATCCAATGGCACTACATCTTTGCATTTGGCTATGCTTGCTCTTGGAATTGGGAATGACGATGAGGTAATTGTTCCTGCCAATACTTTCATTGCTACTGCCTGGGGTGTATCCCATGCTGGTGCTACACCCGTGTTTGTGGATTGTGACGATACCTGGAATATTGATCCCCGGGAAATTGAAGCTGCTATCACTTCTAAAACAAAAGCGGTAATTGGTGTTCATTTGTACGGTCAACCATTTGACATTGACGCTGTAAAAGCAATTTGCGATAAACATAAGTTGTTTTTGGTGGAGGATGCGGCTCAGGCCCAGGGTGCACGTTACAAAGGAAAGACAGTAGGTGGTTTTGGAGAAATGGCTTGTTTTAGTTTTTATCCCGGGAAGAATTTAGGAGCTTGTGGTGAAGCCGGTGGACTCACCACCAATAATGAATCGTATAATAAGCATTTACGTGCATTACGAAATCATGGTTGCACTGAAAGGTATTACCACGATGAAATAGGGTATAATTACCGTATGGGCGGCCTGGAAGGTGCTTCCTTATCCGTTAAGTTGAAATATTTGGAAGGATGGAATTACCGAAGAAGAGAAATAGCCGAAAGGTATAGAAAGGAAATAGACAACTCAAAAATAAAAATGCAGATGAAACCTGAATGGGCTGATGGAATTTATCATCTTTTTGTTGTTACCACAGAGAATAAAGAAGCCCTGGTAAATCATCTGAGGGATAATAATATTATTCCAGCATATCATTACCCTGTGCCATGTCATTTGCAAAAAGCATATTCACATTTAAAATATAAGAAAGGTGATTTTATTAATTCAGAATATTTGGCGGCACATTGTGTATCATTACCTATGTATGCTGAATTAACAGATGAGGATGTGGATACAGTAATTAGAGTAGTTAATAAATATTGATTGTCATGGAAAAACTACTTATATTCCCATACAATGGAAACGCTTTGGAAGCAATAGATTGCATTGATCAGCAATTTGAACTTATTGGATTTGTTGATGATACTATAGAAAAACAAGGAATGACAAAATGGGGTGTTCCTGTTTTTAATCGGGCAGCTTTGGAAAAATACAAAAATGCAAAAGTTTTAGCCGTTCCCGGTAGCGCGACATCATTCAAAAAAAGACAAGAGTATATTTCATCTCTTAATATAAACGATGAACGATTTGTTTCTGTTATTCATCCGGGTTCAAGTGTTGGTAGAAATGTAACTATAGGAACTAATTGTTTGATAATGGCAGGAGTAGTATTAACAAGTAATGCCCAAATCGGGAATCATGTATGTATTCTTCCTAATACTGTCATTCACCATGATGTAGTAATAAATGATTACACACTTATTGGATCAAATGTTGCTATTGCCGGAGGGACTAATATTGGATTCAATTGCTATATAGGAAGTGGAACAAATATTATGAATGGGATAGTTATCGGGGATTTCTCATTGATTGGTTTGGGAAGTAATGTCATAAAAAGTATTTCATCACAATCAATAGTTGCCGGAAACCCGGCTAAGAGACTAAATAAATTTTGATCATAAGGCAGTGGATAGAGTAACTGATATAACAATCATCATTCCTTTTCTCAATGAGGAAGATAATATTGTACGTTTGAGAAATGAGCTACAAGAATTTATCAATAAAAATGCGTCATTAAATTTTGAGATTATTTTGGTAAATGATGGTTCTACTGATAACTCTGTGAATGTTATTAAAGAATCAGGTTTTCCGGAAAGGACGAAGCTCATAAGTTTTTCACAGAATTTTGGCTCTCATGCCGCTTTAAGAGCAGGTATTTTACATGCAAAAGGGGATTATATAACATTTTTATATGCCGATTTGCAAGATCCCATTGAGAATATTTCTATAATGTATGAAAGAGAATTACAAGGCTATGATATAGTATGGGCAACAAGAATCGCTACTCAAAATTCTTTTTTTGAACGCCAGTTCTCAAAATTTTATTCCCGGCTGATGCAGAAATATGTCAATAAACATTACCCGGATAAGGGATTCGACGTTGTGATGTTTAATAAAAAGGTTGCAGAAGCAATTAATAAGAATGTTGAAGGCAATTCGAGTGTTTTTCTTCAAATTCTGAATCTTGGTTTCAAACAAGATTTTGTAGAATATCAAAAAGTGCCGCGTAAAGCAGGAAAGTCAAAGTGGACCTTGTCAAAAAAGATTAAATTATTGATTGATTCTTTTGTAGCCTTTTCTTATGTTCCTATTAGATTTGTTTCTTTAATTGGAATACTCTTTTTTGTAATTGGCTTTGGTTGGTCATTTTATATTATTATAAGAAAACTGTTATTTAATGATCTTGCAAATGGTTGGCCTGCACTTATTTCAGTCCTGATGATTGGTTTTGGTTTAACAAATATTTCGTTGGGAATTATCGCGGAATATTTATGGCGCACTTTAGACGCCAGCAGAAAAAGACCCGTTTTTATTATTGATGAAATTATCGAATTGAATAAAATATGATCCGTACTATTGCTTTCTGTTCTTTATATGCATTTTTAAATGTTGCAGGTGCTGCTATTATAAAATGGAAATTAAAAGGACTTTCATTAATTGATTTTAAAAGTTGGTTTAATTTTCTTTTAGATTACCAGGTTTTAACTGCTTTTGCATTGATCTTTATTTCTGCTCTCGTTTTATTTAAAGCGCTTTCCACGGGGCAGTTTTCATTCATTGTTCCTGTAGCCACAGGAATCAATTTTGCGCTGACAATAATAGCAGGCTATTTTGTTTTTAAAGATCAGGTAAACCTGCTATCATTTATTGGGTTCACATTGATACTTTCCGGAATAATTATTTTAAGTTTAAACAATATAAAACATGTATAATAAAATAGAAGGGAGTGCCATCCTTGTTACAGGAGGTGCAGGATTTATAGGATCCTATGTAGTGGAAGAATTAATTCCACTAAAACCTAAAAAGATTATTATCATAGATAATTTAATCCGCGGCAGTTTAGAGAATATGGAGAATTTCATTTATAATCCCATTATTGAATTTATTGAAGCAGATATCAGAAATATAGAAATACTGGAAAAATGTTTTGCAGGCACAGATTATGTTTTTCATATGGCAGCTTTGCGAATAAATTCCTGTGCTGCTAATCCATCTGAAGGTTTTGAGGTAATGCTTAAAAGCACTTTTGATGTAGCGAATCTAAGTTTGAAATACAAAATCAAAAAAATTGTTTACAGTTCAAGTGCTTCAGTTTACGGCTTAGCACAGCATTTTCCAACTCCTGAATCGGACAATCCCTATAATAATCAGACATTTTACGGCGCGGCCAAAATGTGGGGTGAACAATTATTCAGAAGTTTCAAATTTATGTATGGGCTGGATTATGTAGCCCTTCGTTATTTCAATGCCTACGGCCCCAGGATGGACACTGATGGGAAATATACGGAAGTAATGATAAAATGGCTTGATTGTATCCGCGATAACAAAAATCCTCTTATTTATGGTGATGGTGCTACTTCGATGGATTTCGTTTATGTAAAGGATATTGCAAAAGCAAACGTTGCAGCATTGGTTGCAGATGTTACAGATGAAGCATTTAATATTGGTAATTGTGAAGAAACTACTTTGAAACAATTACTTGAAATATTATTGAAAGTAAACCATTCAATTCTTGAACCGGAATTCAGGGAAGCAAATTCAATCAATCCGGTTAGCCGCAGATTGGCAGATATCAGAAAGGCCAAAGAATTACTCAATTTCATGCCGACAATCTCATTAGAGCAAGGTATGAAAGAACTTAGCGATTGGTATTTTAAAAAGCAAAAGGTGATAGCATGATCAACGAAAATTGTCCGCTTTGCGGGTCGGCGAATAATACCATTTTGTATGATCTTTTAAAGCCGAAAGTTCATGCAGATATCGGGCTCCCCGGGATTGTAAAAGAGTGTAAAAGTTGTGGCTTGATCTTTAAAACTTTTCAAAAATGGCCTGAGAACATTTATGATGATGACTATGCAAAAACTTTTTTGCAGATAAAAGATTATTCGGGTACTCATGCCATTGATTTCTTTAAAAAGATTTTACAAGCTACTTATAATCGGATTATCAAAAATAATCCCAAACCCACTTTGTTAGATGTTGGCTCAGGGATTGGAATAATGCTTGAAACCGCAAAGGAAGTTGGCTATGAAGTAACGGGAGTTGAACTTTCGGAGAAATTAGCTGCAATAGCAGAGAAAAAAGGGTTTAACGTAATTAATAAAAATGTTTCTGAAATTGATTCTTCCATTAAATATGACACAATAACCATGATGGATATTATTGAACATCTTGTTGATCCCAGGGATATATTGCAAAATCTCAAAGACAAATTAAAAGCGGGAGGTGAATTAATTATATATACCCCAAATCATAATTCTTTCATTGTTAAGATATCAAATGTATTGTATCGCCTGGGTATTAAGTCTCCAATTGAAAACATATTTGCCTGCACCCATACTTGTTTTTTTACAACTGCAACCCTTAAAAAAATTATAGAAGAAACAGGATATACGATCATAGAAGTCCATCATTTTAATTATGATATTTCCCGACCTGGCCAAAAAGTATCTTTAATAGCTAAAATTGGGGTTAGTATCATTGAGAAAATAGGGAATTTGACTGGTTTTAATGGATTTAGATTGGTAATTTATGCACAACCTTCCATAAAAAATAAATAATAGAAATGATCCCAATAGCTAAACCTTACCTTACCAAAGATGAAGCACAAGCCGCTTATGATACTATTCTTTCCGGCTGGATAACACAAGGCCCGAAAGTCGCAGAATTTGAAGGAAAATTCGCAAGTTATACCGGTGCAAAATATGCGGTTGCTACTTCGAATTGTACTACAGCATTACACCTTTCTATGATAGTTGCAGGAATTAAACCAGGTGATGAAGTGATATGCCCTTCGATGAGTTATATTGCTACGCCAAATTCAATTACTTATGTTGGAGCCACTACTGTCTTTGCAGAAATAGTTCCTGAAACCTATAACCTGGATCCTGTTGATACAGAAAAAAAGATTACTGCTAAAACAAAAGCTATTCTATTGGTACACCAGATCGGGATGCCTGCTGATATTGATGCCTTTAAAGCATTGGCCGAAAAATATAATTTAAAATTGATTGAAGACGCGGCGTGTGCCATTGGTTCAGAGTATAAAGGGAAAAAAATTGGGAGCCATTCCTCGTTGGTTTGTTTTTCGTTTCATCCACGTAAAGTGATTTCCACCGGTGATGGTGGAATGATTACTACAGATAATGAAAACTATTATAACCATCTTAAACTTCTTCGACAACATGGAATGTCTGTGAATGATAGGGTAAGGCATGATTCTAAATCTGTGATTTTTGAGGAACATGTGGAGATTGGATATAATTACCGAATGACAGACATACAAGCCTCGGTAGGAATAAAGCAATTGGAAAAATTAGATTGGATCCTTGAAGAGAGAAGAAAAATCGCCGGAATGTATTATGAAGCATTTAAGAATATTGATTGCATAAGGCTTCCCGTTGAAAGAGAAGGCTATTTTAGCAATTATCAATCATACAGTATTTATTTAAAAGATAATTGCCCGATAAAAAGAAACGATCTGATGCAGAAAATGCTGGATGCGGGTATTGCTACAAGACGTGGAATTATGACATCACACCGGGAAATTGCCTATAGGGAAGGCTATTCGGGTTTGTCGTTGCCCCAATCTGAAAGGGCATGTGATAATAGTATCATTTTGCCTCTTTATATTCCTATGAAAAAGGAAGATGTAGAAATGGTTATTGATACTTTAAAATTATTCATACTAAAGAAATAGTGAGAAAATGAATAGGGTGATTAGGAAAACGACGAATTTTATCAATAAATATTATAAGAAAATAAGTGTAATATTTATTTTAATATTTATTATCCAGGTTATTCTTTATGGGCCCAAAATAGGCCAAAGCCCTGTTTTTACCGTACAATATTTCTCGGGAGCCAAATTATTTAATATTGATAAGGGTTGGCGTTTTGATAAGAATGAAGCCGAAAAAATGAAAAGTCTGAAAGGGTATAATATTTATACCTATCAGTTTGATAATCCACGAAGAGCTATTAGTACTTATAATGAAAATAGTAGCGGATTATTATACGTAATTATTTTTGCTGAGCATATTTTCCCTTTTCTTGGCCCCATTGGAGCTTTAGTTTTATTGCAAATAATTATACATCTTATTTGTTGCTTTATAATCTATTTTAAATTAAAAAGACCCGTTGAAAAAATACTGTTTCTCCTATTTTATTTTATTAATCCTGTCGTAGTTTACTTTGTTATTTTTCCGATGTATTACTTCTGGACGATTATTCCTTCTGTAATCTTTCTGTATTATTATATAAATCCGAAGACTACTAATTTAACGGGATATACCTTTACAGCAATTTTATGTTTTATCGGTTACACAATAAGACCTACGGTGTTGCCATTATTATTATTGATCCCTGCTTACAATTATTTTAAAACAAGGAATTTAAAACCATTAATAGCATTCCCGGTGTATATAATATTATTCTTTGGGTGGAATCATTATCTGAATTTTACAAAAAACTATACCCCATGGCATACTATGTTTGTTGGTGTGGGAGCTTATCCCAATAGCTACCCATATTTACAAAAATTGAGCGATAACGAGGGATTCGACCGTTATGACTCAATTACAGGTTTACAAGTAAGTAATTCAATTAATGGAAATTTTCATGAGGATTCAATAAGAAATAATTATTCCAGAGTTATTGAAAATGAATATCTGAAAATAGTAAAGAAATCGCCACTTTTAATAATCAGGAATGGATTATTAAATTTTCTGCAATCTTTTTCAGTAGGATATAAAACCAAAACATCTTTTTTTGTAAATATTCTTATTTCTTTAAGCGGGTTAATACTTATATTGTTTTTAGTAAAGTTTAAAAAATGGCCACTTCTAATCGCTATATCGTTTTCTGCAATCTCTTTTACACCTTATTATCCTCCAATTCCTGCCTACATGTACGGTAGTTTTATTTTGATAGTATATTCCATTATTTCTGTAATGTATGGTTTAAAATTTTTGAAGGAGGGTTCTCTAAATAAATAATGGTTTTACTATTTATAAGTTCAAATGATGGTTCCGATATGCGTATCAATAAAGAAGTTAAAACCTTAAGGAAGAACTATGAGGTGATTTTTTTTGGTGTAGGCGACGATTCGAAATGCTATGTAGCTTCATTTTGCAAAGAGGTGATTTTAGTAAAAGGTAAAAGAAATTCAGTTCCGGTATTGAGTAAACAGGTTTTAATATTTATAAAACTTTTGTTCACAAAAAAAATTAAAACTATTCATATCATCAATGAGCAACTCTATATTTTTTTTTATCCTTTCCTGTTTTTTAAACATACGGTATTAGATCTTTTTGATTCGATTTTTTTAAGAGAGAACAAGAGTGGAGAAAAAATGAAATGGGTAAAGCGATTATTATATTGGCCTGCAAATACAATTTTAGTTACAGATGAAAACCGTTATCAATTAATGCCAAAGTCTATTCAGCCTAAATGCCTGGTATTACCTAATTATCCTGAATATTTTGAATTTAAAAAGGATAAAGAAAAATCCAGCGATCTTCGTATTCTTTATAATGGATGGATGGGGCTAAACAGGGGGACAGAAATAATAGAAGGCTTATTGAAGACTAATTTTCCCCTAAAAGTGTATATGGCCGGGTGGTTCAGTGAAGAATATACGAAAAACCTCGTTAGGGAATATCCGGAAAAAGTAGAATACATGGGAGTGATACCTCAAAAGCTATCATTGGAATTGGCACAAACAAAATCGGATTATATACTTTGTGTTTACGCGCCCATTAATGAAAATAATATTAACGCTTCTCCCAACAAAGTATATGATGCTATACAAACTGAAACGCCGCTGATCATAAATGCTGAAATAAAGATCAGCGATTGGGTAAAACAAAAAGGAATTGGTTTTATACTTCCTCAATATAATGTTGCGGATTACCCCGGTTTATACAACAATCTTCAGGCCGCAAAAAACACGTTTAGTATTAATAGTGAATTAAGAGATACTTATACCTGGGAAAGAGTGGAGGGGAATCTTTTAAAAGCGCATCAATTTGATTGAACTGGAAGCCATTTCGCTTCGTCATTGCGAGGAGCCGATTTAATTCTTTTTTATTTAGGTTGATGTTTCTCGCGACGCGGCAATCTGTTTTTCATGTCCGTCATTGCGAGAAGCCGCCTTAATCTTTTTATTTTGATTAAAGTTTCTGGCTACGTGGCAATCTGTTAGTTGATGAAATAGGATGTTAATTCTACTTTCAATTCATGAGATTGCCACGGCGCGCGGTAATTATTATAATTTGAAGTTTGTAAAAGCGCCTCGCAATGACGTTAAGAATGGCGATTCTATTTTCAATTCATGAGATTGCTCCGGCGCGGAAGTCTATCATAATTTTAAGTTTGCAAAAGCGCCTCACAATGATGTACAAAGAACAACCTTCTCCATAAAAAACAAGATAGTTAATAATAAAATTGAAAGTTTTATTCTGTACTAATGCGTTTGAAAAAGTAAGTAACGGGCCGGCAAAATTTGCACATCTTCTTTTAAAAGAAGCGGAAAATGCAGGTTTTGAAACCAGGATACTTACCGAGGATATTACTTTTGGAACGCCATCCGTTTATAAACTTGAACTTCATATTTCTAAACCATTCAAATTCTTTGGACAGTTTATCAGGATGTGGAAATACCATCGGGAGGCGATGAATGTCAGGAAAGAATTTCAATTTGATGTTCTTGTTTATAATAATGCCATGATTGGATTATTGAGTTCTGTATTGTTTAAAAGAACAGTGGGTATGATCAATGATTACACAAATGCAACTAATTCAATAATTGCTGTTTTTAAAAGAAAAGCAAAATTAAATAAACGGGTTATTTTCTATTATATAGAGTACATAACATGTTATTTATCGAAGTGCATTATTGTAAATTCTGAATTTTTAAAAAAAGAATTGCAAAAAAAATATCATTGTAAAGAACAATTATTTAAGGTTCTACATAAAGGGATAGAGAATGAATTGATAAAATTCATCAGGAAAGATACTCTACAAAAAAAAGTGCCCGGTTCCATACTTTTTGTAAAAACGGATTTTGCTCTGGGTGGGTTATATACTTTAATAGAATCGTTGAAAGATATTGAACGGGAGGTTTCACTCACCATTATAGGGCCGGCGCTCCAACATCACGAAATGCTGAAGGGAATCCTGGAGAAAGCTCATATTTCGTATGAATTATTTGATTACATGCCATCTGAAAAAATATATGAAAAGATGCAGCAGTCAGAAATATTTTGTGTTCCCTCAAAGAGGGAAGCTTTTGGAGTGGCTAATATAGAAGCCATGGCAATGGGGTGCAAAATAGTAAGTACCAATATTGGTGGTATTCCTGAGGCAGTAGGCGAGAATAGTTTTGCATGGTTGGTTGCTCGGGATAATCCAATTGAACTGAGAGCGGCATTAACAGAAGCATTTGGCACTTCTATTGAGAATAGAATGAATGATATTGGAAAGCATCTGGATGGTTTCTCATCAACAAAAGTTGTTTCGAAGTTTAAAGAAATACTTGAAGAATGTTTATAGAAAAAACAGAAACCAGACTCCATGCATTGATCAAAGATCCTGTTGCCCGTTTATTATTTTTAAATGGCTTCTTTGTAATTTTTGCGTATGCTGCCTACAATCTAACAGGTGGAGCTGCAACTGGTGCCGTAAGAATTTTTAAAAATATTTTTTTATTTATTTCTCTTGCATATTTAATTGTAACTAATAGGATAATAAACCCGGGACGTATTTTTGACTCGGGTTTTGTGCCGGTAGTATTTGGGGTTCTTATTTTTTATGTTTCTATTGGTACTGGAGATGTTCTTGTTTCTTTTGGCCGGTCACTGACTTTTTTTGTACCATTCATTTATGTTTATCTTTCGCTTACTTATCTCATCGCCAATTTTGGAATCCAGCTTTTCTTAAAAGGGTTTCATTATGGTGTATTAATTATTTATTGTATTCCACTGATTACCTATATTCTTTCTGGAGGAAAAATTACGGATGCCAATATCTATGGGCCTGGTGGGGAAAGCCAAATGTTTTCCTCGAACGGATATGGATGGTCGGCCACCCTTTATATGCTGGCAATTTTATTTGTATGGAAAGATGTTAAATTAACAAAAATAAGCAAGATTTTTTTTGGAGTCTTCCTGCCTGTTGCAATTGTGCTTTTTTTTACTTCGGCAAACAGGACATCCTGGCTTTCTATGGCTTTTGCTATGATTCCATTTTTTTTTAGCTATAAAGCAATGCATTTGAAATACAAAATTTCCATTGCGTTGATTATGTTAGGCTTTATAAGTGTCCTGCTGGCTGACCCCAATTCATCATTAAATTATGCAAAAAGCAAATCAGATAAACAGGAACAAGTTGGTGAAGCAAGATTTATAGTTGCCGGAATAGGGAGAGATTACTTTAATAAAGAACCAACCTTATGGTTAACAGGGGTAGGAATGTTTAATTTTGAACCAATATTAAAAAATAAATCAAACCTGGCTAACTTTCACAATTCATACTATGATATTTTGTTTGGTGCAGGTATTCCACTGTTCCTTTTATTTCTCAGTTTTATGGTTTTTAAACCTATCATCAGGTATATAAAATATTACTCTAGATATACTCTTTTGATAGCGCCTTTAATGATCATTCCTTTTTTTGAAAGTGATTTAACCGGTGGCCAATTCCTTTTCTTTCCCTGGTTTACATTTATGCTATTACTGAATGCAAAAACAAAGTTCTGGAATAAAGAAACTTTTAATGCAAGTATAAAAAAGCGGAAAATTATTGCTGATTTAGATTCTGTGGATATTGTAGCCGATAATCCGGTACTTTAGAATAAGTGGGTGTAATATTGGACTATCACAGTTCAGAAGGTATGCTCAGTTTTTGTAACACACCAGACTTCCTCTAAACGGGATAAGCTAAAATATGTTAATATCGTTTGTTATGGTAACCAATATTTGTTATTTTTGTAGTGTATAATAAGCAAAATGGAAGAATTATTTGAAAAATATCTGCAAAAATTAGACTATACTTCAACTGATTTTATAAGAAGTATAATGAATACGATAAATTGGAGTGCAAGACTAATAGGAATTAAAGGTGCCAGAGGCGTAGGAAAAACAACTCTTTTATTACAATACATAAAAATAAGCCTTAATGCTGAACCGGAAAGTTCCATACTATATGCCAGTTTGGATAATATATGGTTTAGCAAGCACACCTTATATGATTTGGTAGATACTTTTGTAAAGAGAGGTGGTAAATATCTTTTTTTGGATGAGGTTCATAAGTACAGGAATTGGTCGCAGGAACTTAAAAATATCTATGATGATTTCTCCGAACTCAAAGTGGTATTTACAGGGTCTTCTTTATTAGAGATATTAAATGCAGGGGCAGATCTAAGCCGAAGGGCGATAATCTACCACATGCAGGGATTGTCATACAGGGAATATCTGAGTATAGAATCAAAAATATATTTCGACCCTCTTTCTTTAACCGATATTTTAGAAAACCATATTTCTTTAACAACTGAAATTAGTATAAAAGTAAAACCCCTACAATATTTCTCCGCTTATTTGAAGCATGGTTATTATCCTTTTTATAAAGAACTACCTGAGTTGTACTTTATGCGTTTGGAAGAAGTTATTAATATGATGCTTGAAATTGAATTGCCTCTCCTCAGGGGTGTAGATATAGCTTATGTTACTAAAATAAAGCAATTGCTATTGGTCATTTCTGAATCAGTTCCGTTTGTTCCAAATGTGAGTAAACTGAGCGATAAAATGGTAATTAACAGGGGAACCTTACTTTTATACCTCCATTATTTGGAAGAAATTGGATTAACCAATAATTTGTTTAAGAACGCCGGCGGGATTAGTAAATTACAAAAACCTTCTAAGATATTTTTAGAAAATACTAACTTAATTTATGCCTTGGCACCGGAACACGCGAATACAGGTAATGTAAGAGAAACGTTTTTTGCTAACCAGGTAAGGTATCATAATAAAATAACTTTTATAGAACAAACTGATTTTTTGGTGAACGAAAAGTATGTTTTTGAAATTGGTGGGAAAGATAAAAATACAAGCCAAATAAAAGATTTAAAAAATGCTTTTATTGCGGCTGATGATATTGAATATGGCTTTAAAAATAAAATTCCTTTATGGTTGTTTGGATTTATGTATTAAAATAAAATCCGGAACGAATTTTACAGGTGCTTTGCACAATTACCACCCTAAAAAACGAGTACCATACAAATTTTTAGAAAGTGTTAATGTATTCAGGTATTGGAACTGCACAAATTAATGAAAATGATTGTTATTGCATTTATAATTAAGATAGCCAATGCAAGGGGGTAGCCAATGAATCATTGAGTCCGCTATTTGTAGCTAAAAAATATTTAAAAATACAATTTATCTATTGAAACAAATAATCCAATCCTTTAAAACGGGTGAAACAATCTTAGAAGATATTCCTGCGCCGCAGGTGAGCAGGGGATGTGTGTTAATACAAACCACGCGAAGCCTTGTCTCTTTGGGTACTGAGCGGATGCTGGTAGAGTTTGGAAGAAGTAATTTAATCCAAAAAGCGCGTCAGCAGCCTGACAGGTTAAAGCAGGTCCTGGATAAAATAAAAACTGATGGCTTAATGCCAACGCTGGAGGCAGTCTTTAATAAATTGGGACAACCATTACCGTTAGGTTATTGCAATGTAGGAAACGTAATAGGCGTTGGTGATGGTGTTACTGACTTTAAAACCGGCGACAGGGTGGCTTCCAATGGCCAGCATGCAGAGTATGTAAACATACCACAGAATTTAATAGCGCATATTCCCGATAATGTTTCTGATGAAGAAGCTGTGTTTACTGTAATCGGATCCATTGGTTTGCAGGGAATCAGGCTTTGTAATCCTACTCTTGGTGAAACTATTGTTGTAACAGGTTTAGGATTGATTGGCTTACTAACTGCAGAATTATTGGTGGCAAATGGTTGTCGCGTAATAGGGATAGATATTGATGCACACAAAATAGAAATAGCGGCAAATAAAGGAATCATTGGTATCAATCCTAAAGATGGTACTGATGCAGTAAAGTTAGTGAACGATCTTACAGGTGGAGTAGGGGCGGATGGCGTTATCATTACGGCATCTGCAAAAGGAGATACTATTATTTCACAGGCTGCGCAAATGAGTCGTAAACGGGGAAGAATTATTTTAGTAGGTGTAATTGGATTAAATATCAGCCGTGCCGAATTTTATGAAAAGGAACTGAGTTTCCAGGTTTCCTGTTCGTATGGCCCTGGCCGTTATGATGAAAATTATGAGCAGAGAGGGCAGGATTATCCGTTACCTTTTGTTCGCTGGACAGAGAAAAGAAATTTTGAAACGATTTTACAATCCATTTCAACGGGAAAATTAGAAGTAAAATCTTTAATCACTGAAAGAGTTCCTTTATCTGATTATAAAAAAATTTATGATAACATCAGTAATAAAGTTTCCATTGCTTCTTTATTGGTCTATCCGGAAGAGTCAGATAACAGCTCTGTAATTCAGGTTTCATCAGCATCTTTTAAGAATAGTAATGGTGGATTTGGAATTATTGGTGCCGGAAATTTTACTGCGATGACCATGTTGCCAGCTTTGAAAAAAGCAAAAGCACCCTTAATCTCTATTGCAAGCGCCAAAGGAGTTTCAGGAACGTCATTGGCAAAAAAATATTCAATTGCAAAAAGCACTACGGATTATAAACAGGTGATTGCCGATCCTGATGTAGCTCTTGTAATCATAACCACTCGTCATAACCTTCATGCAAAAATGGTAGTGGAATGTTTGCAAAATAAAAAGCATGTATTTGTAGAAAAACCTTTGGCTCTGAATGAAGAAGAATTAAATGAAATCATAAGCGCTTATGTTGGCAGCGTTACCTTGACTGTAGGTTTTAACCGCCGTTTTTCTCCACATATTCAAAAAATGAAACAATTGCTGGGTACTTCACCAATGAATGTGGTAGCTACCATGAATGCAGGTAATATTCCACCTAATGTGTGGGTGCATGATATGAAGGTGGGAGGAGGCAGGATTATTGGTGAAGCTTGCCATTTTATAGATTTGATTGGATTTTTAACAGGCAGTAAAGTAAAATCGGTTTGTATGAATGCGATGGGAAATAATCCTGCAGAAAATACGGATAATGCTTCTATACTTTTGAAATATGAAAACGGCAGCACAGGAGTGATCAATTATTTCTCCAATGGTTCCAAATCATATTCGAAAGAAAGGGTAGAAGTTTATTCCCAAGACAGAACTTTGGTGATGGATAATTACAGGGTTACCACAGGATACGGTTTTAGAGGTTTCACTAAGTTGAAAACCAAATTGGATAAGGGGCACAATGAGCAATTCGCTTTGCTTACCAAAAGTATTACAAGCGGGGGCCCATCATTAATTCCCTTTGATGAATTGGTAAATACAACAAAGGCTAGTTTTGCAGCGATTGAGAGTTTGAAGGAGAGGAGATGGGTGGATTTGTAGATTTAAAAATACGTGAGTATGAGGCATGGAGGATGTACTTATATGTTAACCAATAAAAACAATACAGTTATTTATGTAGGTGTTACTTCACTTTTGAGAGCAAGAATATGGGAACATAAATCGAAATTTTATCCTAAGAGTTTTGCGGCGAAATATAACTGTGATAAAATAATTTGGTATGAATGTTTCTCAAGTATTGAGGAAGCTATTGATAGGGAAAAACAACTAAAAGGCGGAAGTAAGAAGAAGAAAGAGAATTTAATAATTGAGAAGAATCCCGATTGGAAAGATTTATGGGAAGAGATACAGGATTTGTAGATGGAAACGTCAGCACGTCCCTTCCGTCATTGCGAGGAACCTCATTAATTTTTATTCATTACTAAGATGGTATGGCGACGCGGTAATCTTTTGAGTTGAAAATGTAAACATTAAGGTAGGAATACTTTCTTCCAATAGATGAGATTGCTTCGGCGCGTGAGTTAATTATAATTTGAAGTTTGTTTATGCGCCTTGCAATGACGGTTAATAAAAAGGCTTCTCCTTCCAATAGATGAGATTGCCCGCCTGCTGCGCTATTCGGACAGGCTTCGGCGTATGGAGTTAATTATAATTTGAAGTTTGTTTATGCGCCTCGCAATGACGGATAATAAAAAGGCTTCTTCTTCCAATAGATGAGTTTGCCCGCCTGCTGTGCTATTCGGACAGGCTTCGACGCGCGATGTTTATAATAATTGTATGAGCGTCTCGCAATGACGATAAAAAAAGTAAGTATGAAAATAGATTTAATAGCTGGTGCAAGGCCCAATTTTATGAAGATTGCTCCTATCATTGAAGCGATTGAGAAAGTTTCAAAAGAAGGGAAAAATATCAGCTATCGCCTGGTTCATACCGGACAGCATTATGATAAAAAAATGAGTGGAAGTTTTTTTGAAGAACTGGGCATTCCCGAACCGGATATCAACCTGGAGTCGGGGAGCGGCACTCAGGCTGAACAGACTGCTACCATTATGACACGCTATGAAAAAGTATTAATGGAAGAAAGGCCCGACCTGGTTTTGGTTGTTGGTGATGTAACCTCTACAATGGCATGCTCCATTACAGCTAAAAAACTAAATAATATAAAAGTAGCGCATGTGGAAGGTGGAATCCGATCAGGAGACCTTACAATGCCTGAAGAAATAAACCGTATGGTAACTGATGCCATCACTGATTATTTTTTTACCACTTCCGAAACGGCAAATGAAAATTTGCGCAAAGCCGGAATAGCAAATGAGAGGATTTTTTTTGTTGGCAATACCATGATTGATACTTTACTAAAAAACCGATCTAAATTTTTAGAACCACCTGTTTGGGAAGATTTAAAATTAGAAAATGGAAAATATATTGTAATGACTTTACATCGCCCGGCCAATGTAGATGAAGAAGGGAAATTAAAAAATTTGATCCGGGAAATTATTAATAATAGCCATGATTTGCCATTGGTATTTCCTGTTCATCCAAGAACTGCTAAAATTCTTGAACATTTGGGAATGGTTCATCCAAAATTGCACACCATAGAACCTTTAGGTTATCTCGAGTTTAATTATCTCGTAGAACATGCCAAAGCAGTAGTTACCGATTCCGGTGGCATTACCGAAGAAACTACAGTAATGGGCATTCCCTGTATGACGTTAAGGGATAATACCGAACGCCCTGAGACCATCACAATGGGTACTAATGAATTATTAGGAACTAATCCCCGTTCTATAAAGCCCGCTATGGAAAAATTATTTTCAGGAGAATGGAAGCATGGAAGTATTCCAGAATTATGGGATGGATATACTGCGGAGAGGATAGTAAAGCATTTATTGAATTTCAAAATTTAATGAATTAAGCTGAAATTTTATTTATACAGAAAGTATTTTTGCAAAGCAGGTTTTTAATTATAAATTTGTTAATTATTTTTTAAACATAAATTTTATTTCTCAGATAGGTGTTTAGTAGTTTAAGCTCTTAACTAAAATAAATCTTTATTTTTTAATCATCTTTATTTCCATAGTAAATAAAACCCCCTTTATGAAAAAACAATTTTACTCACAAAAGCTTTCTTTAAAATCCGGTGAAATTTCTTTTAATGTGAAATTTAAGAGTTGGCTAATAGCCTTAATGGCTTTACTCATTTCACTTGTTAGCTTGAATAGTAATGCTCAAACGATTACTAATGTTGCTATATCACCTACTGTTTTTTGCCCGGGTTCAAAAGTTTCCATTTCCTTTACGGTAACTAATGGAAGTGGGATTTCCAATTATTTTACCAGTTCAACGCAGTATACGATTTATCTAACTAATGCCTTGGGCACAAATTTTGGAGCTCTGTTTACGTCGCGATCACCTTCGGCACCACCCCCTGCGGCTGATGGTGGTACAGCAGTCATGACATTTAGCAATTTAACTGCTCCTACAGCTTCTGCAATACCTGCCAGTAATGCATATAGAATTTCGATTAGTTCTGATGCTCCCAGTATTCCTGTAAATTCAGGCACTAACGTATCTGCACCTTTTACAGTAAATGCAATTCCAACAATAAGCTATTCCAAGGTATTTGCCAGTTGCCAGGGAAATAATGGGTCAATTAATGTAACAGCCAGTGGTGGAGCTTCACCATATACTTATACATGGACAGGTTACCCGACAGCTAGTAGTTATTCAGGAAGTACTCCGGCAATTACAAATTTACCAGTTGGTGATTATACTATAGTTGTTAAAGATAATAATGCATGCACTGCTACTGTTTTGGGTATTGCCATTAGGCAGGCACCACCAGTTTCTGTAGGGATAAGTGAAAATATCCCCACTTGTGCTGGGAATGATGGTTCTATAAGCGCTTTTAGAATTGGCGGAGTTTATGATGGAATTAATGCAATACAATATAATATTAATGGTGGGACATATCAAACATCTGGTATATTTAATGGGTTAACTGCAGGTAATTATACTGTAACTGCGAAGGATTCAAAAGGATGTATTGGATCAGTTTCTGTTAATCTGCCTGCAGATACACGGCCAGCACCCTCGGTTGGATACCAAATTACCGAACCAGGATGTGCAGATAATGACGGGACAATTACGGCATATAGGGTTGGAGGGGTTTACGATGGAATACATCCCATCCAATTAAATATTGATGGTGGTGCATATCAAACGGTGGATGCAACTAGTCCTTTATCTTTATTTAGTGGTTTATCTGCCGGAACTCACACTGTAACCGTAAAAGATTCAAGAGGTTGTACAGGAAGTGTAGCAGTAACTTTAACTCAGGCAGCCCCACTTATATTTACATCTAATGGTTATAATATAAATGTAAGCGCCTGCGGTGGGGGAAGTGATGGAGCAATTGTAGCAACTGTTTCTGGGGGTGTGACCGCATATACTTATACATTGAGTGGGGGGGGTGTTCAACAAGGAGTTTCTTCATTACAAACCTTTGGATTTACCGGACTTCTACCAAATACAGCATATACAGTAACCGTAACAGATAGTAAAGGATGCAGTATCTCTAAAAGTGTTACACTAATACAGGAACCTGCGCCAACTGCAATTGCCAGTTACCTGGGGAATGCAACCTGCATGGGGGGAAATCAGGGCTTTATCACTGTGGGACACACAGGTGGGGTACCGGGCTACAACTACAGTGATAATGATGGGACCACCTGGCAAAGTAGTTACAGGTTTTTAAATTTGTTTGCGGGAAAATATAATATAATGGTCAAAGATTCGAAGGGTTGTACCAGTGCCCAGGTTCCGGTAACTATAGCTGATGGAACCGGAAGTTGCACGTCAGGCGGAAGAATTGGTAATATAACCAATAGTAAATCTGAAGATATTGGAAATATTAGTGGTGAAAGCGACAATCTTACTAAATCCATGTTGAATTCTTCATTAATTATAAATTCTTATCCTAATCCTTTTGCTTCAGGATTTACTTTAGATGTAAAAGGAAATAACCAGGATAAAATATTGATAACTGTAACTGATGTGTTAGGAAGAAGAATGTACCAGGAAGAAGGTAGTGCCAATCAACAATATAAATTAGGAAGTAACCTTAAGAATGGATTTTATATAGTGCAGGTAACACAGGGGTCTAATATTCAAACTATCAAGATTGTTAAAGAATAGCAATAAAAATAATAATTTAAGATAGAGCTATAGACCCGTCTCCTTTTGTAAAGATGTATTCCGCCCCAAAATCATCTTTAACTTAATGACATTGCCCGATTGCTCTTGTTCGTTCGGACTGCGATGGTCTGGTCAGAAGAAGACATAGTGAGGCAGGGTTTGTTTACTGTTCGGGTTTTTGAAATAAAAAAGAATTAGAATTGGGTAAGCTTGTTCGCAAGCAAATATAGAAGTGGGTATTATTTATATTGCTCAATTCCATAGAAATTTTTGGTGGGTAGAGCATGTCAGAAGAAAAAGCATGAAACATTCCGTAGGAATAGGAAGGCTTGGTGCATTATTTATTTTATGTTTCTGCCCACCAGAGGTGCCTAATGGCACAATTAGAAAACTTCCGAAAAACAATTCGGAATTGACATTGCGAACTGAACGCTTAATTCTAAAAAAGTATTTTGAAAATAATTAAAAATAATTACCATATATTTACGATTGAACTACGTTTATGCTTATTTTTATGACTTGATTTTTTGGGTTTTATACATTATGACAAAAGTAAATCACTGTCCATATCCTTTCTAATTCCTGGTTTCATTCATCCATGCCCGTTATTTTTTTTAGTTTTTAACATTCTAAATTTATAATCATGATGAATTCTTTACAAATCCGAAAAAGCAGGATAAGGGAATTTATTCTATTATTCCCGGTTTTAATGTTTACCTGCATTTTGCAGGCACAAACCATTACTAATGTTGCAGTATCACCTACCTCTTTTTGCCCGGGATCGAAAGTTTCAATTTCTTTTACCGTAACTAATGGAATTGGGAGTTCCAATTATTTTACAAGTTCAACGCAGTATGAGATTTATATAACTAATGCCTCCGGCAATAATTTTGGAGGTCTTTATGCCTCTTCTTCACCTACTGTACCACCCTCAGTTGATAAAGGTTCAGTAACGATAACATTTAGTAATTTAACTGCTCCCTCAGCTGCTGCATTACCTCCCAGTACACTATATAAGGTTTCAATTGGTGCAAATGTTCCCTTTATTGCTGCAAATTCAGGCACTAATATAGCGCCTTTTACCATTGCGTATCCTACAGTAAATTATTCAGAGGTACCTGCCAGTACGTGTCATGGAGGTAATGATGGTTCAATTACTGTTACGGCCAGTGGAGGAAATTCTCCCTATACTTATAGCTGGACAGGTGTAAATGGGTTTACTGCAAACACTGCTTCCATTAGTAACCTGGTTTTAGGCGATTATAATGTGGTTGTTACTGATAATAGTCTATGTAGTACCTCGATTACCGACATTAATATCGGAATGGCAGATCCACTTGGTGTAGGCATACTTCAGATTACCACACCGACTTGTAGAGGGAAAAAGGATGGTTCTATAAGTGTTTACAGAATTGGTGGTGTAGATGATGGAATCAATCCAATTCAATTTAAATTAGATGGTCATAAAACCAGACCTTATCAAACGAGCGGCATATTCAGTGGCCTATCTAAAGGGAAATATACGGTTACCGTAAAAGATTCAAAAGGATGTACAGGGATACTTGCAGTAAAGATAGATAAGGGACCGGTTTGTAAAAAGGGAGATAATGATAATAATAATAGTGAAAGCCAAATAGGAACAATGAATGTGAATACTAAATCATTATTCAATTCTTCTTTAAGGGTACAGGTTTATCCTAACCCGTCCGCTTCTTCATCTGATTTCACTTTGAATGTTGAGGGAAATAGTACAGATAAGGTTTCGATAATTGTAACGGATGTTTTAGGCAGGAGGCATTTACAGGTGCATGGAAATGCTAACCAGCAATATAAACTTGGTAGCAGCCTTAAGCCGGGTATATACGTTGTTCAGGTAATGCAGGGGGCTAATATTCAAACTATCAAGATTGTTAAAGAATAGCAATAAAAAAAATAATTTAAGATTAGTGAGACCACCCAAAGGGTGGTCTCTTTTTGAAAGATTATAGCAATTCTTTTTAATTGCCATCCTCAATAATTTTCTGTTTAATTTTTTCGATTTCAAAAAAATGATTCCCGGTTTTATAAAATTCCAATTAGTTAATAATTTTAAAATACCTAAATCAGAATTAGTAAATGCAACTTCAACTAAAAATGAAAACTAACTTTAGATTATCCATTATCGCTTTTATAGTCATTTTTTTTTTATCGTCATTTAAAAAAAATGAAAAGATTATTTTGTCTCCTTCAAGCACCATAATTGTAGGCGTAAAAAATTATCCAATTGGCGTGAGGTATTTATATACGTGGCTTAATAAAATATACAATACGGAAGCAACTTCTAATAAAAACTTTTCAGTATTGAGAGAATACAGTGAATTAAGAAGCGATAAGGATACCGCAGGAAAAATAGTTATTTCGGTTGGTGATACTCATTTTAGTAATAATGAAGATGTAAAAAACTTACCCCCCTATTCATTTATTATTAAAAAGAAAGGCAACCTTATTATTATAAGGGGAACTGATGATATAGGTACGAACCTGGGAGTTTCCTATTTTTTAGATCATTATTGCGGTGTGAGATTTTACCTGCCCGGAGATCTATTTACAACCATGCCCAGGGAACATACCATTACATTACCCACAACTATTGACGTTGAGAGAAGCCCGTTTACAGAGAATATAACCAGCACCGGCTTCTCCGGAACTGGTGATCCTAATCATCCACACGATATTCTTCAATGGGATTACTATTGGGCTCAGATGAATGGATTAGTCAGAACTAATTGGGGATCATTTCAACATACCATGAGTGAAATATTCTATGATAGCACGATCATGAAAAATTACCCGGAAATTTATCCGTTGATCAATGGTAAACGTTATTTCCCAAAGTCTGCAAATGACCAGAGATTTGAACCAGATTTTGCCGAACCGCATTTAGTAGATGCCTCGATTTATGCTGTCGTAAAATACTTTAAAGCCAATCCGGGTATTGATTATATGGCTTTCTCAGTAATGGATGGAGGCGGATACCCCAAAGAAGGGAAGATGGGGAAGTTTCTTGCTAATTATCCTCAAACACCGGCTGGGCAAGTACAAGGATATACCGATGCAAATGCAAAATTCTTGAACAACTTAGCTGCAAGATTACCAGGTGAATTAGTAAAAAATGGGATTAAGGGCAAGAAGACAATAGCTTATATCGTTTACAGCCAGGTGAGAAATATCCCCAATTTTAAATTAGTGCCTTCTATATTACCCATTACAGTATGGCATTTGAGTAATGGACTGGCGAATAGTTTTTACTTACCCCATGGAGCCTTAAGTAAATGGGCAAAAGTAACTTCAAATATAGGAAATGATGATTGGGCAGAAGGCAAAGGTTTTATTTATCCGAGAATTTATACTACAATTCTATCTAAATATTTAAAAAAGATAAAATCTGAAAAATTAAATTTTAAATATGCTCACATTGAAGCGTATCCTAATTGGGCGTTAGATGGTCCAAAATTATATGAGATGGGGGAAATTTATTGGAACCCCGATATAAATATAGATTCTTTGCGCGCTCAATTTTGTAAGGATATGTTTGGAAATGCTTCTTCAGAAATGCATGACTACTTTAATACTGTTGAACAAATAAGTACATGGCTCAACAATCATACTGACTTACCCACCCACCTATTTAATTACATGGGTCAGTTATCTTTAGATGACGAAAGAATGTCGATGGTTAAGCGAGCAAGACAATTTTTAGATGAGGCAGCAGAAACAAAGGGAGCAACAGATGATGAGAAAAAAAGAATTGATTTTTTTTCAAAAGGATTTAAAATTTCAGAAGGATTTTTTAACCTATATAATTCCAAAGTTGTGGATACCTCTCAAGTGAACGAATTCAAAAGTTATTTAAAAAATACTGTTGCAGGAAACCAAAGGTTGCTGAATGTGGCTAGTGATAAGAATTTCGTAACAGAAATGGATAATTTGATTGATCAGATAGTGAAAGGGAAGAAGTGAGATGGAAGTTTTATAGTCCATAGTTCATAGTTTGAAGTTGGAAGGTTTATGGTTCATCCGGTCAGGACGCTCTGTTCCCCGGTCTGAACGATATGAATGATGTGAAAGTATGAAAATGCTACAATATGGTTCGTGGACACGAATCATTTCTGAGGTTTGGTTTAAAAAGAGTTTTTATAAATGATTGGAAGAATAAAAAACGGGTTGAATCTTCTCAAGAATATGGGTTGGCATTACACCACATTTCGTATAAAGCATGAATTGTTGAGAAGAACAGGAATCTTAAAGAAAAAATTTCCGGTTAACCCTGCATTCAAAAAGTATATCAGTTTAAAACAATGGGAAAATCAAAACGTAAATTTCTTTTTCAAAAACAGGGAATCATTATCATTTCCAAAAAATCCAACTTCTGAAATCAAAGAAAGATTTCAGAAAATAAAAGAAGGAAAATTTATCTTTTTCAATAGTATCGAATTTAATATTGGCAAGGACTATGACTGGCTGACAAATCCCGATACAGGATTCAAATATGATATCAACAAACACTGGACTCAGATTGCGGATTTTTCAAAAGAAGCCGGAGATATAAAATATGTATGGGAAAAATCAAGATTTTCTTATTTGTATGATGTTATTAGATACGATTTTCATTTT
>DATKQQ010000294.1:0-7072 GCA_035532615.1 Hanamia sp. | reverse complement strand
AATATACTGCATTAATTATAATATACAAATTTATTTTTAATAAAGTCGCACACACAAATTTAATGCCAAAAACCCCCTAATACTCAATACAGTAATGTATTACAGCCGATTTTAACTATATTTTAAAAAGGAAAATCCGTTCTAAACTGATTCTTGAATATTTTGGGGAGATGGATAATAGCGCCACCTGTAAACAGCAATTTTGTGTCCCCTATAGAAATGGCTATGGAAAGGGTACAGATACAAAAACCAAAGAAGCATTTGCAAATTTTATTTTTGAAACCGGTAGAAGTACATTTTCCTAAAATAGATTATTTTCAATTAGTATTAGATAATTCAAATATCAATCTCGAGGTTTCCCTTATTAAAACATCTGTAAAACATATAAGAAGCAGCTTAATTAAAAAAATAAAGTCCATCTAAATGCATTCTATTTTTTCCAAAAATTAGAAACAAACCGAATTCTTATAAGAATTATTTGCGTTCTACATTTTTGATTCTTTCTATAATCCCGGTCTGCATCAAACAAATAATTCCTAACAATAATAAAAAAACCGGGTATATCTAATTTACACCCGGTGTTATAATTGAAACAATGAAAAAGTTATTTCACGCCATCATTTTTTCGCATAAATTCAAGGATCTCCCTGGCTTGATCATCACTTAAACCTTGATTAGGCATACGCACCATACAAATTTCCAGCATGGCTTGTGCGTTGGGATCTTTGTCTAGCATGGCATCTGTGTTAGTCACAAAGTTCATGATCCATGTAGGTGTTTGCCTTTTAGTAACGCCTTTCCATCCTGGTCCAACCAATCTCTCGCTGGTTAGTTTATGACATGAAGAACATTTTAGTTCATAAATTTTTTCTCCTTTATCTGCCATGGCTACATCCAACTTATCACTAACTTTCACATCATGGAATTTGCCCTCACCCCGATTGGGATCATAAGAAGGATTCCCGTTTTGAGTAGTAGTATCGGGGTTGGCTTCTGTAGTGGTTGTAGGCTCTGGGTTTTCCGAATTATTCTTTTCGCCTGAGCCGCCGCACGAAATAACAAATAATGACATTGAGAAAACCAAACAAAAGAAAATGATCATTTTTTTCATAACTGGTAAATATTTAAATTTTATTTTGCAATATTATAATAGAGAACAATCTCATTTTATGAGCCTCCTCATCAAACGCAAAAAAATTAAATGATTGAGATCATATTTAAAACGTATTTGTCCCAATCCGCATAAAAGTAAGAAAATTTAATCTAAAGATGTTATAGTTTTGATGCTTTTACAATATTTATATTAATAAAGATAAATAATTTACTTCATGAGTTCTCCTGCCTTTAACACCAAACGATGGATTGAAATTGCTTTGATCAATTTTTGTGTGGTAGCACTGGCTGGTGTTACTATGCGATATAAAATTAATTTTGCCCTGCCTGTCGTAAATCAACAAAATTTGTTGCATGGACATTCTAATTTTGCATTTGTAGGATGGGTTGCGTTAGCGCTTATGATTTTGATGGTTCGCAACCTGATACGCAATAATGTACAAACCAATTATAAAAAATACAATCTTATTTTTTTTGCCGAAGTAGTTACATGTTACGCCATGTTCATATCTTTTATTATACAGGGATATGCTTTTTGGTCTATCACTTTTTCTATCATTACGATATTAATTTCCTACTTCTTCATTTTTTTTTATTGGAGAGATATTAATAAAGCGGCAGATGGCGGCTTTTCACGCAGTTGGCTTAAGGCGGCCTTAATACTTTGGGCGTTTTCATCTTTAGGCGCTTTAATGCTTGCTTATCTTATGGCAAACCATATTATGATACAGGATCTTTATTTTGCTTCCGTTTATTTTTTTATGCATTTTCAATACAACGGATGGTTTTTATTTGTATGCTTCGGAATATTCTTTTCCTACATGCACCGGCTGGGGCTTTATCGAATTGCTTTTTTGAGTAAGCGTTTATTTACAATCATGGCAATTACGGTGGTTCCTACTTATTTTTTATCCATTTTATGGTTAAAGCTACCATCTGCTCTTCATTGGATTGCCATCATTTCCGGCATATTGCAGCTATTAGTATTGTTTTATTTTATCCGGGTTATTTCTGCAATTAAAGATAATAAAAATATAAAATTCAGTTGGTCCACAAGATGGTTATGGAGATTTTCATCTGTAGCATTTATTTTGAAAATAATTCTACAAATGCTTTCGACAATCCCATTCCTTAGTCATTATGCTTTTGGCTTTAGACCCGTTGTGATTGGTTACCTGCACCTTTCATTTATAGGAATTATAAGCCTTTTTATATTGGGATACATTAATGAATTTATCCACCGTTTTCGTGGAAATGTTAGTGGCATAGGCGCCATTATTTTTGTAACCGGTTTCATAGTACAGGAAGTCATGTTAATGCTACAAGGACTTGAAGCGATGGATGTAGAGCCAATAAAAAGTGCTAATATTATTTTATTTTTTTGTGCCATATTACAGGCCGCCGGCCTGATTTGGATTACAAGCGGAATTATCAGAACTCAGGAATATGAAGAAGTATAACAGGTGCCTTAAAAAAAAGCAAGATCCAATACAAACAATAAAAACAATGATGAATGAATATAACAGTTGCGCTTTGTAAACCCCTCCTGAAAAGATTTGCAAATAGACAAGTGTATAAGACTTAATTCAAATTTCGGTAATTACTGATAATAGATTTGCTTATACTGAATGCTCATCAATCAAAAATAAATAAACTTCTTTGGGGCCATGCACACCCACTACTAAGGTTTTTTCTATGTCTGCAGTGCGACTGGGGCCTGCGGCAAAAGTTATAAATGAAGGAATAGTATCACTATATTTTTCTTTTATTCCTTTGAGTGCATCTCGTGTGTCAAAAACCAATTGATCTATATAAGCTATACAAATATGCACCGGGGCATAAGCGCTTACAGTGCGGCCACTCTGCTGTGCGCTGCTCATTACTATAGCGCCAGTTCTTGCTATCAGATAATGACATGATGTAATAGCGGCCTCACAATTGGCTAACGATGTATTATTTAATTCAGAAAACCCATCTCCTGTCAAATATTTTTTTAGCTCATTTTCTATACAATAAATGTGTTTCCATTTTTTTTGAGTTATCAATTTTTGAATTTGGTTTTTTGCATCTTTTTCATTTACACAAAAAGCAAACTTGCCCAATAGTCTGGTAAATTCTTCTGCAAATAATATTTCCAGTTCTTCTGTGTGTGGCTGAAAAACAGAGTTGGAACCTTCACTTTTGGGAAAAGGCAAAGGCGCCGGGTTACTCAGCGCCTCTCTTATTTTTTTTAAAATTTTTTCTTTGGAAGAAGAAACTTTCATTTTAATTATTTGTATTCGTATCCACTACATGAATTGGCGAATCCACTACTGCTTCTTTTGGATTATCTACAAAATCCAGCGCCTTTTTTTCCTGAAATGGCCTTTTACCAATCAGGGCTTCTACATCACTTTGAAACAAGACTTCTCTTTTCAATAATTCCTGTGCAACAATTTCTACTTCTTTTTTCTTTTCAGTTAATAATTCTTTGGTTCTTATAAATGCTATTTCTATTAATTTACGGACCTCTTCATCTATCATTTTTCCCGTTTCTTCGCTAAAAGGTTTTTGAAATGTATTTTCCTGTTGAGGGTCATAATAGCTTACGTTACCCACTTTATCGTTCATGCCATACACGGTTACCATAGAGTACGCCATTTTAGTTACCTGCTGTAAATCATTACTGGCACCAGTAGATACTTTACCAAAAAAAATAGATTCTGAAGCCCGCCCGCCAAGAGTCATACATATCTGGTCGAGCAATTGATCGGTATTATAAAGGTATTGTTCTTTTGGAGTATATTGCGCATAACCAAGGGCAGCAGTGCCTCTCGGTACAATAGTAACTTTTAATAACGGGTAAGCGTGTTCGAGAAACCAGCCACAAATGGCGTGACCCGCTTCGTGATAAGCAATGATCTGTTTTTCTTCGGGGAGAATAATTTTATTTTTCTTCTCAAGGCCACCGATAACCCTGTCAATTGCATCCTGAAAATCATTCATATCAACTGCTTCTTTTCCATTTCGGGCAGCTATCAAAGCCGCTTCGTTACAAACATTGGCAATATCCGCTCCAGCAAAACCGGGAGTTTGCTCTGCCAATTTATGAATATCCAGCGTTTGAGAAACTTTGATTGGTAAAAGATGCACTTTAAAAATGGCTTCACGGCCCACTAAGTCTGGGCGATCAATTGTTATTTGCCTGTCGAACCTTCCCGGACGTAATAATGCACTGTCCAATACATCGGGCCTGTTGGTTGCGGCAAGAATAATAATACCGATATCTGTTCCAAAGCCATCCATTTCCACCAGTAACTGATTCAAAGTATTCTCTCTTTCATCATTACTCATCATCATATTTTTTCCACGTGCACGACCTATGGCGTCTATTTCATCAATGAAAATAATACAAGGCGCTTTTTCTCTCGCCTGCTTAAAAAGATCACGCACACGGCTCGCTCCCACACCTACAAACATTTCTACAAAATCGCTTCCGCTTAGGCTGAAGAAAGGTACCTGCGCCTCACCGGCTACAGCTTTGGCCAATAAGGTTTTGCCAGTACCAGGGGGGCCAATCAATAAGGCTCCTTTGGGAATTTTACCACCAAGGTTGGTATATTTTTTGGGATTTTTTAGAAAGTCTACTATTTCCATCACCTCCACTTTGGCTTCGTCAAGACCAGCAACATCTGTAAAATTGATATTTACCCGCGCTCCCTTCTCAAAGAGCGTTGCTTTAGATTTTCCAATATTAAAAATACCCCCGGGCCCACCAGCTCCTGCGCCACCGCCAACTTTTCGCATCATCATTATAAAGACCAAAGCAATTAATAATATAGGTAAAAGGGTGCTGACTATCTGTCCAAATAACTCACCTTCATCGCCGGGCACATCAGGAACCTGTTTTAAAGTGGGATTATCTTTATAAAATTGTGCCATTCTGTTAGCAAAAACCTCAGCCGTAATTATAGGAAAAAAAGCCTGAGGAGCATCTTTAATTTTTTTTACGGCGTCATAATTAGGTCCCAGAACTTTTTGAAAATAAGCGGCATCGCTATCTAATTTCTGTTGATTGATAAATACTCTTACTAATTTTTTATTACCAACAGTTTTTATCTGATCCACATCGCCCTGGTGCAGCATAGTAAAAAAATCTGTGTCTTTGATTTCCACCCCATTACTACCTGAAGTAGATCGGTAAAGATTATAACCAATTATGAGCGCAAATATGATCCCATAAACCCAGTAAATACTCAGTTTGGGGCCTTTTTTAGGGTCTTGTTCCGGCGGACCACCCGGTGTCAGGTTTTGATTTAATCTTTTTTGTATTGATTTTCTTTTCTGTTCTTCAGTTGTCATATCTTCTTGCTTCAGCAATTTTTTTATCTAAATTCTTTCTTATGAATCAGATTTTTTTATTTAATTTTTTTGTTTCAGATGAGGTTGTTCTTTTGAATTCATGTTCTACTATTGATGCGTCGTTCCACATTTCTTCCAGTTTATAAAATCTTCTTGGTTCAGGTAGCATTATATGGATTACAACATTAACGTAATCAATCAAAATCCATTGTTCGCCTTGCCGTCCTTCGTGTTTATAAGGATTTTCTCCACATTTTTTTTTCACTTCTTCTTCTGCAAAATCAGCAATTGCCTTTAATTGTATGGGATTATTTGCTTCACATATAATAAAAAAATCTGTAACTGCTTCGGGAATTTTTTTAAGATCGAGACTTACGATTTTTTCACCTTTTTTTTCCTCTAATGCATGGATAATAGTTTTAAATAGTTTGCTATTTCTCGTAATCCTGGTAAGGGTTCGCTTTTTTCTTTTTTCAAGTAATGTTAAATTATTCAAATGCATTCATTTTTATCGTATTCTAATTTCAGCAATCTGCAAAAATAAATTTATTCTTTTACTTTGCAGATGCACACTTAAATTTTGTATCTATTTTATCAAAAATACTAATTCTTTATTAATCTTATTTGATGTTTCCCAATGCCAAAAATATGTTGATCCTTAATAGTGTGGATAGTACCAACAACTATGCCATGGGGTTGATTCAAAATGGGAAACCAAGTGATGTAAAAGCAATATTTGCTATGGAACAAACTCATGGGAAAGGCAGGCGCGGGAAACATTGGAAAAGTAATAAAGGAGAAAATATTATTTTATCAGTTCCGGTTCAAATGCAATGGCTGCCTGTTTCTCAACAATTTCAACTAAGTACGGCCGTGGCTTTGGGATGTCACGATCTGATAACAAAATATACACGAGAAAATGTATCGATTAAATGGCCTAATGATATATTTATTAATGACACTAAGGCAGGAGGAATTCTGATTGAGAATATCATAAAAGGAACTTTATGGCAGTGGTCTGTACTAGGAATCGGATTAAATATAAACCAGGAAAAATTTGACGACTTTAATTTAAAAGCTACTTCGCTTAAAATATGTACAAAAAAAACATATAATGTTTTACAACTTTCTGAAGAGCTTTATTCATTTATTTTAAAAAGGATTGAAGATTTAAAATCAGCTGGTTTTTTAAATTTGTTGGAAACATATAATGAAAATTTATTTGCCAGAAACAAGTATGTAAAATTAGAAAAGGAGAATATGGTTTTTGAAACAAAAATAATAGGAGTCTCCGAATCGGGTCAGCTAATCACAAAAGATTCTATAGAAAGAAGATTTAATTTTGATGAAGTTCAATTTAAAGGAATAGTTTAATAATAGATACCATTGTATCTAAATTTACAAAAAAAATTGCATACCATATAATAGGAGAAAATAAATTTTCTCCTATTATTACTTCAGGTATAATCGCTTAGGCCGCACGTTTTCTTTTCCTTCCTAACCTGGCCGTATTGGTGTTTACCATTTTTCTAATAATCACATCAAAAATTGTATCTAACCTATTTCTTCTGTTATAGCGAAAATGGTATTCATCTAAATATCCTTGTAGCCTTTCACC
>DATKQQ010000293.1:0-19037 GCA_035532615.1 Hanamia sp. | reverse complement strand
GTTAAATAAAAAGTTAAACATCAAAGTCATTATCAAATTCGACTATTCAATTCGTTTAAAGGAAGCGACAACTCTTTCATACCTGCAAGGTTTTGATTAATTTTGCAACTATTATTTGAATATTCAGTATCCATAAATATAAACATCATGAAAAAAATAGCTACGACAGGTTTTTTACTCTTATTTTCAAATATCCTTTTTGCCCAAATACAAAATCCCGTTTCATGGATAGCCACCTCCAAAAAGATAAACGATAAAACTTATGAAATTCATTTAACAGCAAATATTGATAACGGCTGGCATACTTATTCTCAAACCACTCCTGATGGCGGCCCCGTTGCCACCAGTATCACTTTTACAAAAAATCCTCTTCTTATCCTGGATGGTAAGACAAAAGAAATAGGCAAGTTAGAAAAGCATTACGAACCTCTTTTTGGTGTAGATGTAAAACAATTCTCAAATAAAGTTGACTTTGTGCAGTTGGTAAAATTAAAGGCACCGGTAAAAACATCAGTAAATGTTGCCGTAGAATTTATGGTTTGTAATGATAAGCAATGTCTTCCTCCATCTACCAGGAAATTCACAGTAGCGCTTAAATGATTGGGTGTTAAAAAAAGTTTTTAATGATAAAGTTTAACTGGCTTTTTACTCTTTTTTTATTACTGTTTTTTGCAGCGAAAGGTTATTCACAGGATTCAACCGGAGTAAAATTTTCTTTTAATTCAAACAGGCTAAATGACAGCGTAGTTGTTATTTCCATCAAAGGAAAAATAAATACCGGAATTAAATTATTTGCACTGCAAAAATCTCCTGAAGATGCCTTGTACTCTACCATTCAATTTGATTCTTCGGAACAAAAATTATTGAAAGATTCAATTACAGCCAAAGGCCTTGAACAAAAAGCAATGGTTCCATCCCTGCATAGCGAAGTTTATTTTTTTAAAGATTCTATTGACTGGCAACAAAAAATTTCAGCTTCTTTAACTGATAGTTTTTTGGTAAAAGGAAAAGTGAGTTATATGGTTCAGAAAGGCGATGATTATATACCCGGAGAGAAAGAATTTAAAATTTTTGTTTTGCCTCAAAAGAACAACATTCCTTCATTGAAACAGGCAAACACCGGTGGAAGCGTTGCCACCAAATCCTTGTGGTGGATATTTATAGCAGGTTTTGCAGGGGGATTATTAGCCTTGATAACGCCTTGTGTTTTTTCGATGATTCCTGTTACGGTAAGTTTTTTTATCAAGCGCAGTAAAACTAAAGCAGAGGGAATCAAAAATGCAATTTCATATTCTATTTCCATCATAGCTATTTTTACTTTATTAGGATTTCTGATCACTTTAATCTTTGGACCTACAGCGCTTAATAACCTGGCTACTAACTGGATTGCCAATCTTATTTTTTTCGCGGTATTTTTAATATTCGGAATTTCTTTTTTGGGAGCATTTAATATTGAATTACCCAGTTCGTGGAGCAATAAAGCAGATAGTAAAGCCAGCACAGGAAGTTTCCTTGGAATATTTTTTATGGCGCTTACTTTGGTAGTCGTTTCATTTTCGTGTACAGGCCCTATCATTGGTAATTTATTGGTGATAACAGCACGAGGGGATTATCGGGGGCCGCTAATAGGCATGCTTGCTTTTTCGCTGGCTTTGGCACTGCCATTTGCGTTCTTCGCATTCTTCCCCGGTAAATTAAACATATTAGGGAAGGCTGGCGGTTGGCTCAATGCGGTAAAAGTTACTTTAGGTTTTCTGGAACTGGCTTTAGCCTTAAAATTTTTATCTAATGCCGATCTTTCCAAGAGATGGCGATTGCTTGATCGCGAAGTATTTCTCAGTTTGTGGATTGTAATTTTCATGTTGCTTGGCGTTTATCTTTTGGGAAAAATAAAATTTCACCATGATGATGAATTACCAAAAAATGATTTTGATATTCCTTATTTAAGTGTTACCAGGTTGTTTTTTGCCATCGCTTCTTTTTCATTTGCTGTGTATATGATACCGGGGTTGTGGGGCGCGCCTTTAAAAGGTATTAGCGCTTTTTTACCTCCTATGGGTACCCAGGATTTTGTCTTAGCTCCTGAATCGGGCAACTCTTCTAACACAAAAAATATCACCTCAGCTACAGCGCTTCCGCATCCAGTTAAATATTACGACAAAATGAAAATATATGAGCCTCCTGTAGTGGTCCAATATGGTATGGTTACTTATTTCGACTATAATGAGGCATTAGCGGTTGCCCGGAAGGTGCATAGGCCGCTGATGCTGGATTTTACAGGAATTAATTGCGTAAACTGCCGCAAAATGGAAGGAGAAGTGTGGAGCGATCCGGAAGTGATGAAACGATTAAAAAATAATTTTGTGATTGCATCTTTATACGTAGATGCACAAAATGTAGATCTGCAACCGGCGGATCAATATTATTCTAAAACATTAAAAAAAGAAATTACCACCCTCGGTGATAAGAATGCTGACCTGCAAATAACACAATACAATGCTAATGTGCAGCCTTACTATTTCTTTTTAGACGCCAACGAAAACCGCCTCGAACCTGAAGGATACGGCTATAATCCGGATGTGGAAAAATTCAAAAACATGCTGGATGATGTGGTTGCAAAATATAAGGCAGAGAAATAATCATTATTAATTTCAGACATTAATAAATCTTTTCGGAATTCTTCTACTTTTATATTCTCAATAAAGTTGTAGCTTTCCTTCCGGAATATGGAAACACAAAAATATGATGTAGTGATCGTGGGAGCAGGCCCGGCGGGATGTGCAGCGGCATATATGCTTTCCGGAAATGGTTTGAAAATAGCGCTGTTTGATAAAGAAACGTTTCCCCGGGATAAGATTTGCGGAGATGCCCTGGGCGCAGATGTCGCCAAACAATTCCATAGGATAAGCGAATCGCTTTCTGAAAAATTTTCAGGGTTTAAATACAAAATCCCTTCTAACGGTGTTCGGTTTTATACACCAAAGCATCAACAATTAGATATACAATTTAAGAAACCCGACGGCACTTTCGGCGGAGGATTTGTATCTAAAAGATTAGATTTTGATAATTTCTTTTTTGCTGAAACTGCTAATTTACCAGACATTGACATCTTTCAAAACCAAAAAATATCTTCAGTAATTAATGGACCTGATGCTATTATTTTAGAATCAGCAACGAAACGGTTTGAGGCTTCTTTCGCATTAGGTGCAGATGGCGCACAGTCTATCCTGAATAAGAAATTAACTGACAACCTGGTAGAAAAAAATCATTATTGTGCCGGGGTAAGGCAATATTATTCCAATGTAAAAAACTTTCATCCTGAGAACTATATCGAACTTCATTTTTATAAAGAAATTCTTCCCGGATACCTTTGGGTTTTTCCGCTTGCGGGAAACCAGGCAAACGTAGGACTGGGAATTCTTTCAAGTATTGTAAGTAAAAAACAATTAAATCTTAAAAAGGAATTGGTGAGGTTGCTCAATACTCAACCTGCACTTAAAGACCGTTTTAAAGAGGCAATTCCATTAAGTGATATCCACGGTTATGGGCTCCCTCTTGGCTCAAAAAAAAGAACACTATCCGGGAACCGCTTTCTTTTGCTGGGTGATGCCGCAGGATTGATAGACCCTTTTACCGGCGAAGGGATTGCCAATGCTATCAGAAGTGGCCGGATAGCAGCAGATCATGTAAAAAAAGCTTTTGAACAAAATAAATTTGATGCAGGATATAACAATCTTTATGACAAAGAAATTTATAATAAAATGTGGAAAGAATTCAGGTTTGGCCACACTTTGCAAAAATTATTTCAGTATCCTTCCATGATTAATTTTGTGGCAAAAAAAGCAAATAATAATAAATCGGTACAGATGCTGCTGAGCTCGATGCTCAACGACATTGATTTGAAAAAAGAATTAGTAAAACCTTCTTTTTATTTCCGGCTTTTTTTTACATGATTACTTTCCGCAAATGTGAAAGAAATATAATTTTTATACAATAACAGTAAGGAATACACGAGAATTTACAGGAAACATAGGTGGCATCTTTTTAAAAGGTGCCACCGCTTGATAAGAATCATTATCTCTTTTCTATTGAACCTGTTTTTTTATTTTTTACAATAAACTTTTTTTCTCCTGAGGGAAGTGTTTCTTCTTTAATTAAATAATAATTGTCATCATAACTTGCCATTTGTTTCTCTTTTTTCTTTTCTGTAACCCCGCGCCAATCTTCAATTTGAACGGGTTCCCATTTTTTAGTTTTGGCAGATAGGAAAGCCGCGTCTAAAATGGCATTCACAATATATCCGTCATAAAAATTTTCCATTGGCTGTCGTTTGTTATCTATCGCTTCAAACATATCTGTAAACATGTCGTTATACCCGAGTTCATTCACTTCATCGCCCACAGGAAAAAGCCAGCCCGAATTACTTTCAGCTTTTTCAGCAATGTAATCGCCTCCGTTGCCGGAAGTAAACATTTCAAAACCGGTGCGTAAAAAATTATTCGTCCAAATGGTTCCTTCTGTTCCCATCACTTCTTCTCTTAGATCCATTCCTCCGCGAAATGACCAGCTCACTTCAAATTGGCCGATGGCGCCGTTTTCATATTTTACCAAAGCCACTGCATTGTCCTCCGCTTCTATTGGATGAACGCGCGTGTCTGCCCAGCACATTACTTCTGCTGGCCTGATATTTTTGCCAATATAATTTCTGCATAATTCCGCACAATGGCATCCCAGATCAATGATGGCGCCACCACCTGATTTTTCTTTATCCCAAAACCAATCGCTGTGCGGACCGGGATGTGTTTCCCTGCTTTTAGCCCAAATCACTTCACCGATACTTCCATTCTTTATCATTGCCAGAGATTTTATGGATTTAGGTGAATAGACAAGATCTTCCAAATAGCCGCCAACAATATTTGCTTTCTCAACTGCCTGGAGCATTTGTAAAGCTTCCAGCGCATTCCTCCCAAGAGGTTTCGTACAAAGAACATGTTTTCCTGCTGCAGCACAAGCTATCACTGATTCGAGATGCATATCATTTGACAAAGCGATAATCACCACATCTACCTCTTTGTGAGATATACATTCTTTTATACTATCAGTATAATTAGGCACTTTATAATCGTCTGCAAATTTTTTTGCATTGGATAATGTGCGGCTATAAACATTGGTGATCACATCTTTTCGGCGCTGGCCTACTAATGCGTCTGCATAAAATCGGGCAATAAACCCTGAACCAAGAATCGCTAATTTCATAATATTAAATTCGATTTTTCTAAATGATGATTTACTTTTTACTATTTTCTATTTTAATTGAATGGAAGAAAATTAAAAGAAAATTTTAAAATGGCTTCCACAAAAGCAACTTTTATTTTAATGCTTCATCTTTTTCTTTCTCCAAAAAATGAGCAGCCTCTCCAATATTTTCATTTTTCCATTCCATCAAAGCCTCATCAGGTACTGCCTGCAAAGGAACAGTTGAAGATTGGGAAGGTTCGTTGTAAGGAATATTTTCACTTCTGTTATAAACAGAAATTAAAGACCAACGCGGCGCTTCTGAAAGATTGGCTTCGGAACGATGCAATAAATTGCTGTGAAAAAATAAAGCATCACCTGGCATAATTTCCACGTAAACCAATTCCATTGTTTTCAAAGCAAGGTCAACATAATGTTGTGAAGCGCCTACCTGCTCGCCGGCAAATCCATGTTCTATTCGTCCCATTTTATGTGAGCCTTTTATTACCTGCAGGCAACCATTTTCTTTGTTGGCTTTAGTAATGGCAATCATTACAGACATCATCTTATTGGGAAATAAAAATTCATTTTTATACCAATAACCATAGTCCTGGTGCCACTCCCAGGCACCTCCTACACGGGGCTCTTTCTGCATCAACTTGCTGTGAAAATGACAAACTGCACTGTTACCATCCATTAATTTATCAACAGAATTTACTACCCTTTCGCTTTGTGTAAGTAAACCGTATGCATCATTTCCCGGTGTGTACCACAAAGTGAGTTTCGTTTTTTTCCCGGATTGGTCATTGAGATCAAAAGCATGCTTATGCAAAGTATCATCGCCTGTAGCGATAGCATATAATTTGTTGATTTCTCTTTCCTGTAAAAAATTTCTGACGATTACAAAGCCATCTTTTTTATAGCTTTCTATTTGTTGCCTCGATAATTGAAAGTTTGACATAATGGATGTATGTTATGATTAAATTCAAGCTACAAAATTATTTTGAATTGCAGGCAGGAAAAATGTTGACAGGATGATTTTTTATAATAGCATCTTCTGAAAACACCGAGTCCCCTTCGGAGACTCGGCTGAGACTTCTTATATTACTGAGTTAAGGAAAGAACATTTCCGTCCGGATCTTTAAACCAGGCGACTTTTGAACCGTTTGGTGATATCCATATTCCTAAATCGTCCTGTTTCATAAAGCCATAATGTTCACAGAAAACGTTTTTGCTATTAAGCTGCTTTATTACAGAAACTATATCATCAACATTCCAACCCAAAATTGTAAATGGATCTGGTTTAAAGTCCTGCACAATTGTAACACGTAATAATGTTCCATTGGCGTTAAACTCCAACGCATATTTATCTTCGGATAATAGTGTCAATCCCAAAATGTCTTTATAAAATGATTTAGCTTCCTCTGGTTTCACAGTAGGAATAAATGCTTTTAATTTTTTGTCTGATAACATATCAAATATGCGTTTATGTTTTATATTCTTTTTTATTTGTCAACCGCAGCGACGGTTATGTGAATTGATGTGGCATTATGTGGCTGTCTATTCGTTACACTAATTATTATCAACTAAAGTTCAACTTAATTAATTCTTTTAGCAAAGGAAATAAAATATTCATTTCTAAATTATCAAACACTAAACTGTTTCAGATGATGATTAAGATGATACGCAACCATACCATTCCATAAGTTTTTATCGAGCTGCCCAAAATAAGGATGAATACTAAAACTAAAATCATCACCAAGTTTTGAAAACATTAAAATATGTTCCTTTAAAAGATTAATATCGTTTTCAAAATTGGTTGGATTCGTTCCCTCGCCTTCTGTTTGTCCAAATCCTTTTGGAGTAGGAACAGGTTTGCCAGATTTCGCTAATGAAAGCATTTCAGTTGCATTAACTTTTCCATATTCTAATGCATTCTTTGCGCCCATCGCTAATCTGAGTTGATCTGTGCAATGACATATCATTTGATTGACATTCATTTTTCCAAACAATGGTTTATTTTCTGATGTTAATTCATCAATCCTTTGGAAAAAATTTCGAACTTCTTCTTCTGTCATTTTAGAAGTTTTAAAAAATCAACGTCTTCAATTTTATCTACAATGCCTGTGAAACCTGGTTTATCCCGCCTCCTTGTTTATAGGATTTCTAGATACACTTCTGTTCTATGCATGCGAGTTCGTTCCCTGTCTTTTATTAGTTTGGCAACATCTCCATATTTTTTTTTCGACGGTTTGTTCATTATCATCGTTTTAAAAGCGTCAATAAATTTCAGGAATGCGTCTTTCGTTTTATAATCAGATATTTGCCCCTCCCCGTTAATTTTTCCTTTTACACCTTGTATCAGTAACGTTGTTTCATCTGTAAACTTTGCCATAACAGTTTTCATTATAAGTTGTAATTCTTCGTGTCCCTTTTGCCCACTTGCCGAAGCCGTAATAAGGCCTGTTGGCTTGTCAGAAAAAACTGTTGTTGAAATGCACCATTCAATTGCATTTTTCAGTCCACTTGGAATGCTAAAAACATATTCAGGTGTACTAATGATTATCCCGTCTGCTTTTTCAATGTGGTTTCTAAGATCAATAATTTCTTTTGGTGGATTGTCAGTGGAAAGTTCAGGGTCAAAATGAGGGAGCGACTTCAAGTCCTTAAAAATTGTCAAATTAAAAAAGTCTTTTGTTAAGTTGGCAAAATTGTCAATAAGTTTTTCGTTTGCAGAATTTCTACTTGCACTTCCAATAATTACAAAAATGTTTTTCTTTTTTATCATTAGCTAACTAAAGTTCAACTTAATTAATTCTTTTAGCAAAGGAAATAAAATATTCCCGATAGCCATCGGGTTTATCCTCATCGTGAAATTTATATTTGCGGCTCATAAAGTAAATGTACAATTCTCTTTTTTAGCAATAGCACAGTGGGGGCATGATATAGCCTGTAATATAGTGACTGTTTAGTTTTAAATAATGAAACCATTTGTACACCGCATCGTAAGAGTCGGCAATTCTAAAAAGAAGAAGCCACTTAATGCAGGTGATGGTGATAAAATAAATTCCATCAGGTTCGACAATTTTTAAGTTTACAGACATAAGATGAAAGTACAAAGAAAAATGCATCTTCTGAACACGCCGAGTCCCCTGCGGGAGACTCGGCTGAGACTTAAGAACCTTCATTCGGGTTGCTCAGCTTCACACTGCTGATAGCTGCAATTTTAAGTCCGAATGGATAATGATGATTTTCCGTCTTCTGGGCCTCTGCAGGATCAATTTTTCTTTCTCTGTTATCTCTTACTATAAACTTATCCTCTCAAGCCTTCAATAGATTTATAAATGACAGTCTTTAGGAGTTGTTTAATAAAAAATACCGTAAACAAGTTTCGAGGGCTTTTTGAATATTTGCAAATAAAGATAATAAAGAAGTAAACTAATTGTGATAATTGGGATATATCTTATTTTAGGTAAAATTCCTATAATCAATAATAAAATATCAGCAAGAATTCCCCACCAGAATACAAAACTCAATTTTATATTTAACTTAAATCCCAATCCTGTATAAATGTCAGCTAATTTATTGATATACTTATTCGCTAATCCTAAAGATTCATCTTTACTAAAAGAAAAATTTGCATCTTCAACTTCCAGAATATAGTTTTCAAATAAACTTAATACTATCTTTTTCTTACGATCATTAATATTATTATAATGGTATAAAAAAATTTTCATAGAATTATAATGAATGTATTTTTTTTCATCGGTAGATAAATTATATTTCCAAATATCGAATTTAGCCTCAACATCCTGAAAATCCATTTCTATTTTTTTAGTTTACTTATATCTTCTAATAATTGTTTTATCTTCTTTAATTGTTCGTAAAAAAATTTTACATCTCTTTGTTTATCGGCCATTTTTTCTAAAAGCATTAAACTTTCAGGAGATAGGATTCCTCTAAGACGCCACCTTAAAGCTAAAAAGAAATCCTCAGATAATAAATTATATGTTCTATTTAGAACATAATAAAGTTGATATGATTGATCATTTGCAAACTCAATTTTGTCTCAGCCGAGTCTCCCGAAGGAGACTCGGCGTTGGGATAGCTTTATGTTGATAGTCTCTTACTTAAATCAACCCCTCTTAACGCAAGGTTATATTTCATGATTTGACTACAAAATAAGTGTTCCCGGGAAATTTGTAGGTGTTTGAATAAAACGAGACTATAAAGTAAATTGTGTAACCACTATTTTAGATTCTGCATCTGTTTCGAAAGATAGTTAAAAACTGGTGAAGTATAATTCCCCAGTTTTGAATTCCACCTGTCCAGCTTTTTTCAATATTCCGGATGGATAAAAAAACTGATTTTGTTGCTGCATTTTCATTAGTAAATTGGGTTTTAGTTTTTGTATATTTTCTGATCCCCTGTTGAGAGATTTTCAATGGAATTAGTAGTATAAATTCTGAACACGCCGTGTCCCCTGCGGGAGACTCGGCTGAGACTTATTTCTTTCAGCATAAATTTAAAGAATATCACCTGCTGCTCGTTTAATCTTTTTGAATCGTCCAATCGGGAGTATAAATTTCATGTATTTCTTTTACGTCTTGATATTTGCTTTCAAATTCGCTTTTTTCCTCTTCAGTTTCAAAAGTCAAAATAAATTTCGGACCTGTATTATAAAAATAAATTTTTCCTCTGCTCGAATCCATGCCTTCCCTGTATGTAACCCCAATTTTATCTAAAATTGTTTTAGCCTTTCGTAATCCTGTATTTTTTGTAAAAACCAGGATAAATTCAATTTTATCATCTTTCATTTTGATTTGGTAATTTCTATTTTTTTCAATTATCAATAAGAAAATTTTGTAGGTATCAGTTTCGTTTAATTTCTGCTTAATCAAATATATAAGAATACCTTGAAACACCTATCCAAATTATTTTGAGGGTAAAAATTTATCCAAAAAAATTTCTCTTTTAAAAATATTTACATTTACTTTGTATCTCAAAGTACTTTTTATGGAAGAACAACAGTCATTGGAAACCTTGAAAGACATCAAGCGAATGATGGAACGCAGCAGCCGTTTTATCAGCTTAAGTGGATTAAGCGGTATTAGCGCCGGGGTTTTTGCTCTTTTGGGCGCCTGGATTTCATGGCCTTATGTATATGGCTTCAAAAATCTGTTCATTCATCCGGGTGTGCCGTTATACAATAATGGGAACGCAAGCTACTCTGCTATTTTTAATACATGGCTTTTCTGGATAGCCGCCGCTACCTTCGTTGCTTCCTTAATCAGTGCTTTTATTTTTACTTCGATAAAAAGTAAACGCCAGGGAATTCCAATTTGGGGACTTAGCGCCAAACGTTTAATGGTGCAGGTTGCAATTCCCATTGTAGCCGGAGGTATTTTTCTTTTGCGATTGATTCATTTCGAGACGTTTGGATTAATAGCTCCGGGATGTCTTATCTTTTATGGACTTGCATTGGTGAATGCCTCCAAATACACGCTGGATGAAATTAAATGGCTGGGATATTGTGAATTGCTGCTGGGCATTATCAATTTATGGTTTGTTGGTGATGGCCTTTATTTTTTGGCGATTGGTTTTGGAATTCTTCATATAGTTTATGGTTCATTTATGTGGTGGAAGTATGAAAGAAATACCGTGGGTAATGATGACTTAAAAAGTTGAATGTTCCTTTTGCCTATAAACGAATGTTGGCGTATGGCCTGTGAAGATAACGGCCACGGAAGGCCTAATTTTATAATTTTAGTTTAATGTTGAACCCTATAAATAATTTAAATAAGCTTTTTGACAGCCGTGTGCGGTTGGGTATCTTAAGTGCGCTGATGGTAAATGATTCTGTAAACTTTAATGAATTAAAAGAGTTGCTGGAAATTACCGATGGCAATCTTGCCAGCCATATGAAAGCCCTGGAAGAAAATAAAGTGATAAAAGTAGAGAAAGGATTTATCGGCCGCAAAACCAATACCACCTATAAAATAACTAAAACCGGTGAAAAAATGTTTAAGGCACATATCGACGCTTTGGAAAAAATGATACAGTCAACTAAATAATTTTTTTTATCAATATACTTTGAATTACAAAGTACTTTTAAAATGAATTAAATAATGAAAACCATTAAAATCATACTGCGAATTTGGCTGATGACTGCGGTAATTTTCGCATCAGGATTGTTTGTCTATTTATGTTTCGATGAGCAAAGTATTTCGTTTGTTACTTTCCCCGTAGCTCTTGTGGTCGCCCTTGTGGGCAGCATTCCCGGCTTTGGTGTTTTATTAATTTGCTTGTCAATCTTACGAAATACGGGAAGCAATCTTCTTAAGAAATTGCTACGGTTTTTATTCTTTCAATTCATTATTGCCGTTTTATACGGACTGGCTGGAAGCACTGTCTTTCTTGGGTTCAATTTTGGTGGCCCTGATAATTCTTTTTATGCGTTTGCCGGCATCTCCATGGCCTTATTTGCATGTACTTTTTGCTCGACCATCATATCTATACGAAGACTATCACCATATTTTGCTCCAACCACATCAAGCGATATTTCTTTTCAACAAGCGCTGCATCTTTTTCATCAACAAAATAAAACCAACAAAACAATGGAAACATTAGAACCAAACAACCCGCCTTCGAATCACTCGAACAGAATTTTAGTGAAAGGATTCATCACCGGCGGACTCATCCTCCTGATGCTGATTCCTACCATCTTTATCCAGAATCTAATCTCCGAAAGGCAACAACGTCATAAAGAAGTTGTTAAGGAAGTGAGCAGCAAGTGGGCTTCCGCTCAAAATTTATCAGGCCCGTTTTTAACCGTACCCTATACCCAATTTGTTCCCGGTGAAAATGGGAAAATAATACCCGAGAAAACCAATGTAATCCTGCTGCCGCAAAATCTGAAAGTGCAAAGTGAAATGACACCAGAAAAAAGAACGCGGTCTATTTACAATGTGCTGCTTTACAAAAGCAATACTGATTTCGCCGGTGCTTTTAACGTAAAACTTCCAACGGATATCATTGTAGGAAACCTGGATTTTGCGAACGCAAAATTATGCGTTGCCCTCAGCGATTTCATGGGGATTGAAGAAGAGGTCAATGTAAATTTTAATGACGAAAATCTTTTATTAAACCCCGGATTACCAGTAACAGATTTTGGTGACGTAGGCCTTTCCGTTCCCATAAAATTTAGCGCGGACGATTTGCAAAAGAACATTCCTTTTCATTTTAATATTAAATTAAAAGGGAGCGAACAATTGCATTTTATGCCATTAAGTGCGAACGCTTTATTTAAAATTCAGTCCCCGTGGCCGAGTCCTTCTTTTGATGGCAACCTATTACCAGCCAGCAGAAGCGTTTCTGATAAGGGTTTCGAAGCAGAATGGAATTTCAACCAGGCCAACCTGCCTTTCGGAACCGTTATTGAAGAAAACACAATTAAAGATAAAGGCACCCAACTCGCATTTGGTGTGAGCCTGGTGCAGCCTGCCAGTCAGTATGACAAGACTTCCAGGAGTGTAAAATATGCCCTTCTCTTTATCGGGCTTACATTCGCATTCTTTTTTATCATCGAGTTAATGCAACGCAAACCATTTCACCCCGTACAATACCTATTAGTCGGGCTGGCACTGATTATTTTTTACACGTTGCTGCTTTCTATCAGCGAATATATTCTGTTTGATTATGCTTATCTAATATCAGCATTAGCCACCATCCTGCTAATTACTTTTTATGCAAAAGGACATTTCAGGAGCTGGAAAACTGCTGGTATTTTCTTTGGGCTTTTAAGTGGATTGTACGGATTTATTTTTGTGTTGATAAGTCTTGAAGATACGGCGTTGATTGTGGGTAGTATTGGCTTGTTTATAATTCTTGCGATAGCCATGTATGCCAGCAGGAAAATCAATTGGTATGGGAATTCAGATCTAGTTATAGCGAAGTCGCCTTTGTAACTTTGTCTCAGCCGAGTCTCCCGAAGGGGGCTCGGCGTTGGGATAGCTTTATGTTCATACTCTTTTGTTTATACTCAGAAAGGGACAAAACCGTGAATGATTTTAACCCGGAAAGTTGACAAATTTATCCGTTTGAAGTATAAGACGAGAGTATTTTAATTGCCACGGGTTTCAACCCGTGGATGGATGAAATATCTTTAAGGGCGTTGGCCAAAATCTATTGATTCTTTACAATTTATGGCCTTTTAGCTTTTGGCTAAGGCCAGGAAACCCGACCACAATTCCACTAACTAAAGTTAGTGGCAATTGACACACGAAATCAAGGGCAAAACAGCGAATTATTTAACTTAAAAAAACTCACTAATTTACCCCTTGCAAAGTATAATAGTTGCTTTATGTTTCCCGTTAATCTTACTGCTCAAAGTTATTTTCATTCCGGCCCTGATTATTTTAACCTGGCTCTCCTGATCCTTACTTTGAAAACATAAATACAGATTTTTATCGTCATTTTTAATTTCAAAAAAAAGTTGGGTATCATTATCAAAATTTTTCAGTGGCAAACCCCAATCGTTTGCATTACCATCAACTGTTATTTTGTTTTTTGCCCATTCTGAAGTGGGCTCCTGGGCAAAAACGAAGATGCCCAACAAAACACATATCGTTGAGAAAAAGTATTTTTTCATAGAGAATTTTCTTCAAATCTAGCATTAAAATCCATACTAAATTTTCTGGCAGTCATAACAAAGTAAATATCTATGGGGAATAGCTGGTTTGATATTCATCAAGTTGGATTTTTACAAAATTCATAACAATAAAAACTGCCATTAATGAATGTTTTCGGGGGGAAACTTACCTTTAAAAGTGTTGATTGGAATTTTTTAAAGTATAAATTTCCGTACGAAATGTTGAATCCGGAATTAAAAATCAGATTGATTATTTTTGCTCACTTATGTCACAAGGTAAAACTGTCGCTCTTCATACATTAGGCTGCAAATTAAATTATGCAGAAACTTCTGCCATTGAAAGATTAATGGAAGATGATGGTTTTGTAAAAAAGGATTTTAAAGAAGAAGCCGATGTATATGTGATTAATACGTGTTCGGTAACTGATAATGCTGATAAAGAATGTCGCCAGTTGGTGCGTAGGATTCAACGAAAGGCTCCGGAAGCCATGGTAGTAATAATAGGTTGCTATGCACAATTAAAACCAAAAGAAATAGCAGAAATCCCCGGTGTGAACCTTGTGTTGGGCGCTTCAGAAAAATTTAACATCACTTCGCATTTAAAAGAACTTACGCATGGCGACAGCGCTAAAATATGCAGTTGTGAGATAGAGGATATGGAAGGCTTCCATTCATCTTTTTCTCTTAATAGCAGGACAAGGACTTTTCTGAAAGTACAGGATGGTTGTGATTATAATTGTTCATTTTGTACCATCCCGATGGCGCGGGGAAAAAGCAGGAGCAATACCATTGAAAACGTTTTGTCAGAAATAAAAAAGATCAAAGATGCGGGTGTCAGGGAAATAGTGTTTACAGGAATCAACCTCGGCGATTTTGGCAAAGATGGCCATGGCATAAAAACAGGGGAAAATTTTTATTCATTATTACAGGCCATCGAAGAAAACGAAGGAGTAGATCGTTACCGAATTTCTTCCATCGAACCGAATTTACTAACAGAAGTGATCATTCATTTTGTTGCGTATAGTAAAAAAATAATGCCTCATTTTCATATCCCTTTACAAAGCGGCAGCAATAAAATTTTGGGAATGATGCGCCGTCGTTACCGGAGAGAATTGTATGCTGAAAAAGTGGCCATGATAAAAAAACTAATTCCCGATTGTTGCATAGGAGTTGATGTAATCACCGGGTTTCCGGGCGAAACTGACAGGGATTTTAAAGACACCGTTGATTTTTTAAATTCGCTTCCTGTTTCTTATTTTCATGTGTTTACGTATTCTGAAAGAGCTAATACTCACGCACTGGACATAGAACCTATAGTTCCAATACACATCCGTAATGAGCGTACCAAAATTTTACGTTCTTTATCTTATAAAAAAATGCAGCATTTCACAAAAGAACATTCGGGGCAGACAAGAAAAGTATTGTTTGAAGGAAAAAGCAAGAACGGTATGATGGAAGGTTACACTGATAATTATATAAAAATTACGCTTCCCCATAAAGAAGAATGGGTTAACGAAATTATTGACTGGAAAATATAATTGTTTATTTATACCTGTACAAAAATTCTTTATTAAATTACATTTTTATTTTAAATAAAATACGCGACCATGAATAAACTTTTCAGAGGACTGATAGCTGCTTATGGCGCTAAAAAACTGGGAGGCGGGTGTATCAGTACCGTTCTCGTTTTCATTCTTATATATATAGCATTGGGGCATGTTCATTGTTAAATCAATTGAGCTTTATAAAATTGGAATCATAAAAGAAAAACCTCTGCATTAATTATTTTAAAACTAATTCATAAAAAATTCTTTTATTCATTTTCTTCTTATTGTTTCCAAATAGAAAAAATTATCCGGCAGATACGCCTTGCGTAAAAGCATGCTGGTTATCTGCGCTAAATTGGAGAATTATCTTATTAGCACAAAACTTCCCTTGCTTCTTTTTTCAATATCTCTTCGCTACAAAGTATAACCTAATGAGAAGCCCAAATAAGGGGTTAACTTTCCATCAGGTATAAACAGTGGGCCTGCGTTAATCCTCCATAAAAAGCTTTTCGATGCTTTAGAGTGCCGGTATCCTATGTGGGGATAAATTAACACCGGGGTGGAATATACTTTGTGATCGTAACATCTACTCTGGGTTAAAACAGATGCCGTAAATTCAGCCTCGAAATGACCGGGGCCTTTGCCGGTTAAATAATTCACACCTAAAGGAATAATAAAAATGCTAGGTGATATGCCATTTCCTATTCCGACCCGGTAACCGAAACCATTTTGGCTCTTAAACCTGGAATCAAAATTTACGGAGTGATGCCCAAGGTCATAAAATAAAGAAGCATTTAATTGATGAACTATTGAATACTTTATCAGAAATTATTAAAAAATTTGAACGAAAAGTTACTGAAGTTCTGGTAAGGGAATAAAAGTGATTACTTTTGATTCGAGTGATTTCTATGACTTAGAATGTAAATAAGAAAATATTCTTATTTCAGCAATTTTTCTTCGTAACAAGGTTTTTCCATGTTAGCGTCCGCTGCCAATTTGATTACTAACTAAATTTCAATTCAATCAACCCCTTCATCCAAAATACAACTTATCATTATCATGAAATTTATATTTGCGGCTCATAAAGTAAATATACAATTCTCTTCGTAACAATATCACAAGCGGACACGTTAACAAATTAACCACATCTTGCACCATGTGGGGAGGTCTTATAACCCAGAACAATTTTGTCTCAGCCGAGTCTCCCGAAGGTGACTCGGCCTTTGGATAGCTTTATATTCATACTCTTTTGCTTTTATTCAGAAAGAGACAAAACCGTGAATGATTTAACTTTGAAAGTTGACAAATTTATCCGTTTAAAATATAAGGCCAGGATATTTTAATTGCCATGGGTTTCAACCCGTGGATGGATGAGATATTTTTAAACTTGCTGTATACGCCGAGCCCCAGCGAGAGACTCGACTGAGACTTAGTGTTATTTTTCGTAAGGAAAATTTCTTGATACTTTTTTCATCATTCTTTCCATTAACTCATTTGCGCTTGAAAAAGCGCCTTCCTGCATTTCCTTATAAAAACGCCAAAGTAACATGCCATCACTGCCGTTATTAATTTGTAAAGTTAAAGCACCAGATGCTGTACTTCCGCCGAACCCAAAAACAAATGTTTTTGCTATTGCACCAGCTTCACTACCTGTCTTTTCATAAGCATAGCTTGCTTGTATAACCGCATCCACTTTCAATATTTTGCAAATAGAATCAGAAGTTAAGGAATCCAGTTTGCCAAAAATCCCTGCTTGCTTCAAAAGTATATTTGTTCTTTGAACATCTTGAAAGGTTACAGTGTATTTATCTGCTTTTCGCAAAAGAAAAGTGTACATGCCTTCTTGCATATTAATGCCTTCTTCTTTTTCCTGTACCTCATTGTCAGCAGCATTATATCCCTTTGGAAATCTTTTAAAAGAAATTGAAACTTTTACTGGTAAAATAGCTACTATTTTGTGAGTTTTCAAGATAGATTTTAAATTGGGAACTTCATAAAGCTGTTTTGATTGCCCAAAAGAAGGAGTCAAAAATTGAGCTATTAAGAAGATTAATAGAATAACAATTCGTTTCAAGGCTGATAAGATTTTAGGGAGTTTATACTGTTTAAACAATAAGTTTTTCAATAGCGAATATAGTAAAATAAACATAATATAGAGTCTATATTTTGGTTAATGAATCTTTTGTCAAAATTTGATTTTGTCCCTCCCCTGGCAAGCTTTGACGTATAGCCATGAACGTAACCTATTCTTGGCGTCACTATGTTGGCGCAAGAGGTTGTCATAGCGGAAACGCCGCTTTGTGTTATTAATAAGAAGAGATTTTGTACATTTATTTATAAGCAGAAAATGCAGCTTTTACTGTCTGAACTAAGATTTTTTGGATTATAAGATAGTAGGATTGTAATCTTATAATCCTTTCATCTTATAAATCTTAGTTCAGACAATCTTAGTTCCTCAATTGTCGCAAGGTTCCAGGCGCAAGACTCCGGCTTTTGAAAATACAAACTTAATTTTTAATTATAGCACAAGCGGTTCGTACCACAAAACGCGACAACACATTTTAAAAATATCCGGTGCCTTCATCATCTTAATTGAATAAACGTCAAAGCTCTCATTTATATTGAACTCAAAAATAATGATTCTCTTTAATAAACACATTCACCGAATGTGGATGAGAGGAAGGATGATACGCTATATTTGACTGCCCGATATTTTTGTAACCCGATTTTTCATACTGGCTAATGATAAGCGGGTTATTTATAAAAACCTGTGACCACCTGATTTCCCTTTCTTCACAAAAACGGGCACGGCTCTTATACAGTTGCCTGCTTAATCCATTATTGCTGTAATGCGGATGTACCACAAGACGACTAAAAAATGCAAAAGGCATAAGATCAGGCAGCGAAAAGTTTTTCACGGATAGATGGTAAGGGAATTCTTCCAGGAAGTTAAATAGGTGTAACCTCGCTGAGGCGATTATCTTATCCTGGTCGTTAATAACAACCCAATGAAAAGCAGATTCGTCCAAATGATCGTACCAACCATTTGGATACAATTCCCGGTTCACAAATTCACTTTTGCCAGAGTGGTCCCAAGCCTTTATACGAAGATTATAAATTTCAGGCAACCTGGATAAATCGGTTAATAACATAGGTTGTAAAGCCTGCTGTTTATTAAAGTTTTTAAAAAGGCTGAAGTCGTCAGAGACTAACAGGTCTTCCGTATTTGGGGATAAGGAAGTACTAATTTCCAGAAGTGAGCTCATTATGTATGTTGAGAATAGAACTTGTAAGTAAATGTAAATTTGTATTTATCCTTTTGGATATGCGAAAGGATCGCTTAACAGCATCGCGGGAGTAAATAGCCATATCGGACTAAGATAGATTGTTGAAGTATGATTGCTGTTTTCATGATGTAAAGATAAATATCTTTTTAATTCACCAATATCTCAGGGACTGGTTTTTGTAACTATTCAGTCTATTAGATGATAATTCAATTATACGCTACCCCGTTCATATATAATTTATAAATATTTATATTTATTTCTTTTTTGAATATTCTGAGAGTTATACACATTTATTTGGTCATTTTAAAAAATCTGTTT
>DATKQQ010000292.1:0-4055 GCA_035532615.1 Hanamia sp. | reverse complement strand
GCAGTGTGCCAGTGATAACTATGCGGTCGTAACAACCAAGTATGCCGCTGATTTTTTCGCAATATCTTTGAGTAAGTGATTCCATAATATTGGAAAGTTAAATGTTTTCCTGTTTAGTTCCGGCTTGTCCGGCTTAGGTATCAGGATTACAAACTGAAATATTTCTTCTTCTATGTACTTATGTAAAGAATTGAAATCTTAAATAAATATCATTCTATTTTTTTCAAAATATCCACAATTGTTGGGTAGCTGTTTGAAAAATATTTTTCTAAACCTGATTTTTTTACCCAGATAATTCCTGTGATTTCTTCTTCTGTTTGAGGAATTAATTTTTCATTTCCGTTTGCTTTCATGGCATACCAATGAGTCTCCTTTAAAATATGCTTTCCGAATAGTTTGTATGTATGATAGGTAATTTCAATTGGCTTTATTATTTGCAACTCTTTTAGTCCGGTTTCTTCCCTTACTTCTCTAATGGCACATTCTTCAATAGATTCACCTTCATCTAATTTCCCTTTAGGCAAATCCCATTTGTCTCGCCTAAAGATCATCAAAACTTCATCTTTTTCATTATTTACTATTCCACCGGCTGCTTTTATCAAAGTAAAATGCTTAAAAAAATCGGTCTTTAATTTTAAAAAATTTTTGCCAAATACGACACCGGCACGAAATTGTGATTTACTGATTTTATTCAGTAATGAATGGACAGAAGTAGTAGAAATCTGATCAATATAAATTGTATCCGGATGATTTTGATATTCCTTGATTGTGGGTATAATCTCATCACAAAGGAAAACCGGTTTATCTTCAAAGTAAATTGTAAGGTAGCTCATACGTGTTTTATTATCTTCGCATTATGACTGATAAAAAAGCGATTGCAGAAAAACTGTTACAAATTAATGCAATAAAATTAAATATTTATGAACCCTTCACCTGGGCAAGCGGTTGGAAAAGCCCGATATATTGTGATAATAGAAAATCACTTTCTTTTCCATTTATAAGGGATTTTATAAAATCAGAAATGTGCAATGTTATATTTCAATCTTTCGAAAACGCTGAAATGATTGCAGGCGTGGCTACAGCGGGTATTCCCTGGGGAGCTATGGCCGCAGATCAATTAAAACTTCCTTATATCTACGTGAGGCCAAAGCCTAAAGAACACGGCCTGGGAAACCAGATTGAAGGGTTTTATGAAAAGGGAAAAAAGGTAGTGGTCGTTGAAGATTTAGTATCTACCGGGAAAAGCAGTCTTCAAGTGGTAGATGTATTGAAAATTGCCGGATTAGAAGTAGAAGGGATGGTTTCTATCTTTAATTATGGATTTGAAGAAGCCAAAAAAACTTTTGAGAATTATAATCTTATTGTAAAGTCATTAACCGATTATGATTCTTTGATTTCATTGGCTATTGAACAACATTCAATATCTGAAAAAGAAGAAAAGGCGTTGTTAAACTGGCGCCAGGATCCTTCTAATTGGAAAGGAAGTTTGTAAATTCGTGAAAAATAAGATCTATGAAGGCATTAATACTTGGGTTTTTAGCTTTGGCTTCATTTCCTAATTCCTCATTTGCACAGCAAAAACCTATGGAGAGAGCGGTGATACAAACACCGGGAGTAAGGGCAGAAGCCTGTAAAACCGGAATAGAAAACTTTTTGATACATGAATACGGATTATCCTCTGTAAGGGCCGATTATAGAAGACATACAGTTACTGTGGTTTGGTACACAGCCAGAACTAATATTGAAAATATTAAAGCGGCTTTAGCTAATATGGGGTACGATGCAGACGATGTAACTGCAGAACCTGATGCCCTGAAAAGGCTTCCCCCTCCCTGCAGGTATCAAAAACCAATGCAACCGGATTCTACTAAATCAGTTTCAAAATAACCCCTGGTATTATACTGAACAAAGCAGTCAATGACTCTCTATAACGTGAGGTTTTCTTAGTCGAATCGAAAGATGATACCTGCCCATTAAAATAAAGAAAAGGTTTCTTTTGTTTCATAATTAACCGGAAAACTTTTGAATATATTGGCTTTTCCAACTCTCACTTTGCCCGTGAGTTTCACCAATACTTCTTTGCCCATTAAAGTGTTCCACGCATTTTTTAAAAGGCTTTGCATATCCACATCAAATTTTATAGGAATATAAAATGTATCCCTCCTTGGAATATGGATAAGGCTATCAGATGAACTGTGTCCCAATAAATTTCCATTAATAAAAATATCCAGGTCTGTATTCTTCAACTGCATTCTAAAATTATTGGGATTATAATATTCCAGGTCCAGAGTGATCGTTGAATTTTTAAAGCCCAGATTCTGAATTGCAAAATTTTGATAATTTATATATTCCAAATCTTTAGGAGAGGAGCATGACAAAAGTGCTGTTATTGCAAAAACAAAAACCCCAATTTTTTTTTTCATCTTGAACTGAATAGTATATAGTCGCCCTCAAAGATAAGATTCTCCATGCTAAACTGGTTAGTAAATTAAAAATTAACTAAATAAATTTGTTACCTAATACTTGTAGTATTGATTTATTACTATAAAATCATTATTATAAACATTTTATAATTCTTACATTAATTTTTAATACTAAATATTATAACCGAAATATTAAGAATTAAAGATAATTAGTAACAATTTTTGAAATCAGGCTAAATTGATATTTATTTTATATATATTATTGATTATCAATTATTAAATATTTTTATCTTAATTTTTATTTTATATAAGAAATAATTTTAGATAAAAATTAATACCAAAATGGATTTACTCTATTTTCAATTTATATATTTTTTAAAAATTGGATGCTAAGACAAGTAGTTGCGTAATTATGGCAGTTATTCTTTTTTGATAATTTCTGATGAGGTAATTCTAATAAATCGACAATAATTAATAATAGTTCAATTTTTTGCCCATTATTTATAGTTTATATTAATTGGTATTATTTGTATTCTTGAAAAAAAATTAATTAATTATTAGTTTATTTAAAAAATATCTATTAATTCTGAAATAGTAATTTTACGGCCTTGCAAATTCCGAAAATGCACTCTATGTTTGCACTATGATTGTGAATGCCTTTTACCTCTGCATTCATTTTTACCTCCCAATCCTCCTTTCTCTGAAAAATCAGGCCAACCTTGAAAACCGGATTTTATAATTTCAAACAAGAGAAATGAATCAAAATATTAACTGCAGGAATTTATATCATGCAACTCTGCTTACCTACTTTCAAATTCTAAATATGTTTTCTTTGAAAAGGTTCCCAGAAAGTCTAAAGTTTGGTTTTGTAATGGCAAATAAATAAAGATATTATATTTCTAATATATAAAAGGGATTTATCCCAAAAAATCAAGTGCAATTTTTGTTGTACTCAAGAGTCCAAATTTTATTGAAACCCGAATTCTAATATTCATTGTAAAAATTAATTTTTAAAAAATTATACAATGAAAAAAATTATGTTATTCAGGATGGCTATCGTAATACTAATTACAGCCTTATCATTTGGATGTTATGCGCAAAATGTTCAACAAAGTAAAATTAATATTATTGATTTTCATGTTGTAAAAAATCAAAATAGAGTGAATATCAATTGGTCAACCGAAAAGGGGGATGTCACTAATTATTTTGAAGTAGAAAAGAGTAATGATGGTAAAAACTTCAAAACAGTTGCCTTAGTAATGGGGCCGGATCCGGCTAAGACGAATTGTGATTGTTATGGATGTTTTGATATGGTCAGTTCTCATTCTAAAGATTCCTATTATCGATTAAAGCATATGGACGTCAACGGAATGGTTCAATACAGTGATGTGAAAATGCTTGCTTTAAAATAAATAAAAATATTTGAACTCGTTTTCTTTGGGGGTTACAGAACCTAATTGGTTCTTAACAAACGCCGCATTTCTATGCGGCTTTTTTTTAGTGTGTCAGGCATGTAAATAAGCTATAGGGTGCAAGTCCCGAACACGCTTTACAGTAGGGAGTGTTAGCCAATAGCAAGGGTGTCCACCGTGAGGTGGAATCTGAAGGAAGCCGGCGGCAAAAGTCCGCACC
>DATKQQ010000291.1:0-4468 GCA_035532615.1 Hanamia sp. | reverse complement strand
ATGGGATTCGTAAGCATTTTACTTATTATAGTTCAGCCCGTTTTTTTGCAGACCTGGTGTACACTGTGCCTCGCTTCTGCCGCTCTTTCTCTCAGCATGGTACTACCCGCGATGCAGGAATTAAAGGCTACTCTGCACTTGATAAAAACCAAAAGAAGTGGGGAAACCTTTTGGGAAGCCATCAGGGAAAATTAGCAGTTCTCTTTACGTGTGAAGTAAAATAAAAGAGACCGGGATCTGAAAATCTTTACTTCCATTTTGACCTATTATTTTAAAGAAGTTTACAAAGCAGGAATCAAATTGAAAACAAATAAAACATAGACAAATGAACCAGAAAACCGCAATCAATTTTATTGAAAATCAGGACTGGCTTGGTAAAGCGGGAGATGCAATCCAACCTGTCATAATCAACACCTTCAAAGCCGGTGGCGAAACCGGTCAGAAAATTAAAAATTTCCTACATGGCACGTGGCTTGGCCATCCGTTACATCCTGTACTAACAGACATTCCTATTGGCTCATGGACTTTTGCGGCGGTGTTAGATGGAATAGAACTTGCAGGAAATGATGACTATAAATCCGGTGCTGATGCAGCCGTTGTCATCGGAATTGCAGGTGCGTTGGGATCAGCAGTTACAGGATTAACCGACTGGACAGGAACTACAAAAAAAAGGGCTAAAGTCGGCTTGATGCATGGAATATTAAATCTTACAGCCACCGGTCTTTATGTCACTTCATTAATTCTGCGCCGTCGCAAGAATTCACGCGGTGCAGCTATCACACTGGCCATGATAGGTTATGGAGTTACAACAGTCGCTGCATACCTGGGCGGTCAACTTGTTTATAGTGAACAAACCGGCGTTGACCATACGGCAACAGCGGCGGAATATCCTGAGGATTTTGTTGCGGTTCTTCCCGAAAACGAATTAGTAGAAAATAAAATGCACTGTGTAAAAGCTGGAGAAATTCCAGTTTTATTGGTGCGGAAAGATGGAAAAATTTTCGCTCTTGCTAATACTTGTTCACACCTAGGAGGGCCTCTTTCAGAAGGGGAACTGCTGGATGATTGTAGCGTAAAATGCCCATGGCATGGTTCCGTTTTTTCTCTTGAAAATGGAAGTGTAGTGGCTGGCCCCGCAACAGAACCACAACCTAAGTTTGATGTAAGAGTTCATAATGGGCAGGTTGAGGTAAAGGTGGCTGAAAATTGAAAGAGAGAAGAGCAATTAAAAAAAATTGGGGATACAAAATGCATTCCTGGAAAAGATTTGTTTTTTGGAAAGCATTCGGTTTCAGCAATGACATTAGCCTGGCGCATGTTGAGTATATAAAATTATGCAATTCTATAAAGAGAAAAAAAGTCGCAGTGAAAAGTGTTTTATTTTCCTAAAAATAATACATATAATGATAAATATCTGGCCAATTTTTTGATACTTTTTTTTCTTTATCACACTCTATTTTCTAAAATAAATTTAAGATGATTTTCAATAGCTTAAAATCTTTATAAAATAAAAAAAATAAAATGAAAGAAAACAGCAATCAATTTTATTGAAAATCAGCATAAGCCAAGCCTCATAGTCATACTCTTAAATCTTAAAAAAAAGTGTAAAAATATTTTCAATCTATAAATTTTAAAAAATCATGGAAACAGTTATTCGCAATCCAATAAAAGTAAATCTGGTTAAACATATTTTACGGTACACTTTTGGTATTCTTCCAATTATTACTGGACTGGACAAGTTTTCTGATATCCTTGTTAATTGGGACAAGTACCTGGGTCCGCTGGTAAAATACATCCCTTTCGCACCACATACTTTTATGATGATTGTGGGTGTAATAGAAATTATTGCAGGTATTATTGTATTATCAATTCCACGTATCGGAGCTTTCATCGTAGCGATATGGCTACTTTGTATAACGATTGTTTTAATAACAGGAGGTTATTTTGATATAGCATTAAGAGATTTAGTATTAGCGATCACCGCTTTTTGCCAGGGCGAATTACATTCATTTCACAATAAAGAAAACAAAGGAGGAGTACCATTATGAATGAAATTAATGTCGCAGATTCTTCAATTATTTATTTATAAAAAATTAAGAAGATAGGTGTGAAAAGAATTTGGAATAATCCATATAATAATAAATGTTTGAATTACTTTTTGAGAACTCTTTTTTTTTTAAACACTCTATTTCAGTTAAAAAGAAATAACGCTTTCGATTGCCTAAAACTTTTTAATATAAAAATCAATGTAGGTGAAAAATAATCATGGGTTTACTAATCATGTTGGCGATTTTGTCGCAGCCACCCGAAAAGATTTGATTGTGGGCTTGATTGAAACTGGGGCTATCAGACTTTCTCAAACGATAGAACGGGAAAATAAAAATACCGGGAAGTCTAAAAATTTCGTACCGAGCTAACCAAAACTTTAGTGCTAAAGAAATTGTTGTTATAGAAGTTTTCCATAAGACACCGGAAATCTACATTCATTTATAAAAGGTGCCTAATTATAAAAATCAGTTATTATGAATTTATCAATTAAAGGCAAAACCGCAGTCGTTACTGGAGGAGATTCAGGAATGGGTTTTGCCACGGCTAAGATTTTAGCCGGCGAGGGAGCTAATATTGTCTTAAATGACATCACACATGAAGAATTAGAAAAAGCTGCTGAAGAGGTACGAAAGCATGCTACGGACAATAATCAGGTCATCGCAATATCAGCAGATTTAACCAAAAATGAGGAAGTGCTTCAATTATCTACACAGGTAAAGGAGAAATTTGGAGGCGCAGATATACTGGTACATTGCGCAGGCATACGAGGCGCGGCGGGTGATTTTCTAAAGCTCAGTGATGAAGACTGGTATAAATCTATTGATATAGACCTTATGGGTGCTGTACGTGTGTGCAGAACATTTATCCCGCAGATGCAGGTAAAGGGTTGGGGACGTATTGTACTCATTGCCTCTGAAAATGCTTTGCAGCCTTATGAAGAAGAAAGCCCTTATAATGCCTGTAAAGCGGGTATTATTAACCTCACAAAATGCATATCCAAAGCATATTCCCCTGAAGGTGTTATGATTAATTGCGTATCCCCTGCTTATATAGCTACACCAATGACAGATGCCATGATGAAACAATTGGCAGAAAAACGGGGGACTTCTTTTGACGAAGCGATCGAATGGTTCCTGAAAAATGAGCGTCCTCACATCGTAGTGGACAGACGCGGTAAAGCAAATGAAGTGGCAGTGGTCATTGCTTTTTTATGTTCTGAACATGCGAGCTACATAACAGGTAGTAACTATCGCGTAGATGGAGGGTCAGTCGCAACAGCTTTTGGATAAAATGATTTATTTTCATTTGTGTTTTTTTGCAGAAAAATTGAATGTATTAATCAGTGGCGTTTACTTCAAAAGTGAACTTTTCAAAAACAACAAAATCCATGGCAGAAAATGTAAAAGAGCAACAATATGGAAATGATGGAGAGGTGTTGGTATTCTTGCATTATTTTGGAGGCTCAGGTAAAAGCTGGGAATGGGTGACGGACAAACTATCGAATAATTACAGATGTATTACGCTAAATCTTCCAGGTTTTGGCGGTTCACCTTCCATGGTTAATCCATCCATTCAGGGCTTTGCAGAATATGTACAGAAAGAATTAGAGTCAGCTGGAATCACAATCCATACTTTAATAGGTCATTCCATGGGCGGTAAAATTGCCATGCAAATAGCCATTAATGATTCAAAAGAGTTTGTTAAGCATTTGATTTTAGTTGCGCCATCACCGCCGACCACAGAACCTCTTTCGGATGATGAAAAAACACACATGCTCAATCATCCAAATCTCAAAGAAGCGGAAAGGTCAGTGGATAGAGCCATAAAACAGCCTTTGACGGAGGAGCAATATAAACTGGCTGTCGAAACACAACTCATGAGTGATGAGGTTGCCTGGAGATGGTGGATTTTACAAGGAATGAATCACTCTATTGCTGAAAAAGCAGAACTACTTGAACTGCCCATTACCGTGCTTGCTTCTGAAGATGATCCGGTCATGACTTCTGATGTAATTAACCAAAGAGTGATGCCGGTTTTGAAGCAGGCAAAATTAATAACTACAAGTCGAGTGGGTCATTTAAGTCCTCTGGAAGCGCCGGAATGGATTGCAACGCAAATCAGAAACATAGTAAATCCCGAAAAAGCAAAATAATTAGAGTACCGAAAAGAATAATTTATTTAGCGCATTTGAGAAATTATAAAATTAAACATTAAGAAAAGTCGCTCTACGACAATACAACAATGGCAAATATGAATCAAGACGACGGAAATAAGCCGTCATTATCCTATTGGCATGTTTGGGCAGATGATGAAGGCGTTAGTCACCAAACCAGTGTTGAACTGACCTCCTTCAAGAAAGAAAGTATGGGAGGTGGTGCATCTCCGCAATGGAATAATCATATACTCACTTCTTCGGCTC
>DATKQQ010000290.1:0-11174 GCA_035532615.1 Hanamia sp. | reverse complement strand
GGAACTTCACAGTAATTATACCACTGATGGTAGTATCTCGGAAGAGAATGGCGTACTCCCCACCCATCACATAGTACATGAAACGATAGAAATAACACATGGGTTTACAAACTGGTTTGAAGTAGGATTTTATTTTTTTAACGCAATAGGTAATGAAGGAAGAACTAATTATGTAGGCAGTCATATTCGTCCCAGGGTAAGAGTGCCGGACAGTTGGCATTGGCCTGTCGGTGTTAGTTTATCATTAGAAGGGGGCTATCAAAAATTACAATATAGTGAAGATGACTGGACCCTGGAAATTAGACCGATAATAGATAAGACGTTAGGTAAGTGGTATGTCGCATTCAATCCAACTTTCGATAAATCCCTGCATGGTTTAAACAGTGGTAAAGGGTATGTTTTTTCTCCTAATTTAAAAGGCAGTTATAACGTAAATAGTATCTGGGCGCCAGGGCTGGAATATTATGGGTCGGTAGGTGGTTTATTTAACTTTCTTCCCTTCCAGCAACAGCAGCAACAGCTTTTTGCAGTAATAGACATTAATGCATGGCCAAATTGGGAGTTGAACTTTGGGTATGGTTATGCATTTACAAATGCCGCAGATAATGGAATTATAAAGATAATATTGGGTTATAGGTTTAAATAATTTTTTCTTTACTGTTAGCCTGTCATATGCTGCCCTTTCTTTATTTTTGAGAATAATCTTTATTGAAGTTATTTTTATTCTTTTATTTGCATTAATTTAATGAAATGAAAATATTTAGGAAGATATTGATTTTGCTATTAGTTGCATTAATCACAATTCAGTTTATAAGACCTCAAAAAAACATAAGTGTAAATAAAGGGGCTTATGATATTACCTCGCATTTTGTTGTTCCAAACGATGTTGAAAATATACTGAAAATTTCTTGCTACGATTGCCATAGCAATAATACCGCATACCCATGGTACTGGCAAATACAGCCTGTAGCCTGGTTTATGAACGGCCATATAAAAGATGCCAAAAAGGCTTTAAATTTTTCAATCTTTACCAGCTATAACGCGGGTAAGCAATATAAAGAATTTGACCATATTAAGAGTGAAGTAAAAAAAGACGATATGCCAATAAGCTCTTATATTTTAATACATCGTAATGCTATACTCAAAGATTCTCAAAAATTAGCAATTTATAACTGGACACAAGCATGCAGAAAGCAGATGGAAACGACCTATTCTCCTGACAGTTTGAAAACAACAGATAAGAGGCGGGAAGACCAGTTGCAACTACTTTCGCTGAGATCTTTTTCATCTTCAATAATTAAAATCTTCAAAGTTTAATTTTTTGAAAAATACAAAATGATTTTGAGCAAATTTTGAAGAAAAGCCCGATAGCCACAAAATTCCCCCAGAATTCAAAAATACCTTTGCCTCCCTGTTTAATTTTGAATCGTGAAAAAAATTTTATCCCCTGTCCTGTTTTGCTTTATCAGTTTTCCAATTTTCGCACAGACCAATCCTATTACATCCACTTTTAAGATTAAGGGCCGATTGCTGGATTCCAAATCACATCAGCCCTTGGAATATGCAACCATTTCTATATTTCCTAAAGGCTCAAAAAAACCAACAAATGGAGCGGTTTCAGATAGGAAAGGAAATTTTGAGGTAGATAAGGTGGCTCCAGGCACTTATAAACTCGTCGCCGAATTTATTGGATATAAACCTCATTCTTTATTCAATATTATTGTCGGGAAAGATAAGCCGGTTAATGATGTAAATGATATTCTACTACAATCAGCCGCAACTACTTTACAAAATATTACCATTTCCGGCCAACCAAAAATTATTGAGAACAAAATCGATAGATTGGTTTTTAATGCTGAACAGGATGTTACTTCACAAGTTGGAGTGGCCACAGATATCCTAAAAAAAGTGCCAATGGTTTCTGTAGATGTTGATGGAAATGTTGAATTGGCGGGAAGTTCAAGTATTCGCTTTTTAATTGATGGAAAACCTTCCGCAGCTTTCGGATCAAATATAACGGACGTATTACAATCTATTCCGGCCAGCCAGATAAAAAGCATTGAAGTGATCACAAGCCCTGGAGCAAAATATGATGCGCAAGGGCTTGGAGGAATTATAAATATTATTTTAAAGAAAAATACTTCACAAGGCGTAAACGGAAATTTATCCTTAACTGCAGGAACAAGGACTGAAAACGGATCATTCAATTTTAATGCAAGAAAACAAAATTTTGGAATGAACGCCTACATCAGCGGAGATACAAGATTAAAAACAAACACGCTTTCTTCTTCCGAAAGAGTTACGAATGATACTGCTGCCAATACCAATGTTTATTTAAATCAAAATGGCAATAGCAGGTTCACGAGAGGCGGCTTTCAATCGGGCCTTGGATTTGACTGGGACCTGAACGATCATAATTCGTTTTCCGGATCAGTATCTTATGAAAAATTCAGCCACCTGGAAAACAGCACTACTCTTCAATCCCAATTAACTAAAGATCCCTATTCAAATGTTCTCTCAGATGATGAAAACACTATTAATAACGAGCATATTTTTCACTTTCATAATATTGATGCAAGCCTTAATTATAAAAAAACTTTCTCAAAAAAAGACCAGGAATTGGATCTTGCGGTTAACTCAAGTTTTGGAAACCGAAATGCTACCGATAACAGCTACCTCTATTTACTTCCGATGGATTCACTTTATTACAGTACCAAAGGCCACAATCCCGGAACAGAAAATGAAACAGAAATAAAAGCAGATTATACCCAATCGATAAAGAAGAATATTATTCTGGGTGTGGGAAGTAAACTCGGACTTTATGATATTTCCGGCAATTCAACTGTATTAAAATTAAATGGTTCAGATTTTTATTCCAAAGACCCATATTTGTCTGAAAATATAGCCTATCACCAAAAAGTTTATGCACTTTATGGCGAACTTACATTTCCGGTTTTTGGTTGGTTTGATGCAAAGGTTGGAGAACGGTATGAAAGAACTGAAATAAATTCCTATTACTCAGATGCCCAACAACAGGAAAAAGTTCCCGGTTACAATACTTTCGTTCCTTCCCTCTTTTTTTCAAAAAAAATAACTGATAATTCACTTTTGAAATTGAGTTATTCAAAAAGAATTGAGCGCCCAGATTACAGGGTCTTGACCCATTTATTAATACTTCAGATCCAAAAAATCTTTCCGCAGGAAATATTCATTTAAAGCCTGAATTAGGGAAAAGGTATGAATTGAGCTATAGCACCAATATTGAAAAGGTTGGATCTTTTATGATCAGCCTTTTTTACAGAATCAATTTACAAGATATTCAGCCATTTATTGTTTATTACCCATCCTTCCGGGTTGGCGATACTACTTACACAGATGTAGCGGTAAGTACCAGTCAAAATATAGGGCGTGAGAATAATATAGGATTGAATGCATTTGGTTCCATAAAATTATTTTCAAAGCTGGATATAAGAACCAACTTTTTCTTATTTGAAAGGCACACTATCAATGTGATTGATAAAGGTTATAATTACAACAGCTTTAATTACCACATAAATCTAAATGCTGATTACCAGTTTTCAAAAACACTTTTGGCAGAATTCTTCGGAAATTTTAGGTCTGAAAGGCACCAGGCGCAGGGCTCATATCCATCATTTACAACTTATAGTGTTGCCATCAGAAAACAATTCTGGAATAAAAAAGGCAGCCTTGCATTTACGGCCTCAAATCCTTTTCATAAAACATTAGATCAAAAAACAAAAGTCTTTGGGCCCGAATTCATCACTAACGCATATAGAAGCATTCCTTTTCGTTCTATTGGAATCAATTTTACCTGGAAATTTGGAAAACTTGAATTTAAAAATAATAAGATAACTCCTGAGGAAATTTAAGCGCTCCGGTTGATAATGGGTAAAATTGAAATTTCAAAAACATTTTTTTTGTTGCTTATTATTAAATGTTGATGTAAATATTTGCAACAAACATTTATAATATCAATTCGCTATGGTTTATGAACGGCCATATAAAAGATGTCAAAAGGGCTTTAAATTTTTCAATCTTTACCAGCTATAACGCGGATAAGCAATACAAAGAATTTGACCATATTAACAGTGAAGTAAAAAGAGGTGATAGGCCTATAAGCTCTTATACTTTAATACATCGTAATGCTATACTCACAGATTCTCAAAGATTAGCAATTTATAATTGGACGCAAGCATGCAGAAAGCAGATGGAAACTACCTATTTTCCTCACAGTTTGAAAACAACAGATAAGAGTTGGGGAGATTAAATGCATCTAACCAGGTTTCTTATCTGTAAATACTTGTCCCTTTATCTATCTTCAATCGAAATTTCTTCCTGTGCCAATTTGTTTAGATCCTTTATAATGAATTGGTTTTTCAAAAATAAATAATCTAACCTCTTCGTAATACCTCTTATTGTTGTTGTCAGGTATTCATGCAAAAGACTTTGCAGGCGTGCAATCGGGGTTTTTTCAAGTTTTCCCACTTCAGTTACTGAATTATAAAAAGAGGTTTTGCTGGCAAGTAAAGTAGCAATGGTTTTGAGTGTTAGCCATCCTTCCTTAAAATTATTTTTTTGAAAAGGTTCAAAATTCTATACTTTTTTTAGTCTTCCGCTCCTTACAAATGGAATTTTAAACAGTGATTTAAAATTACTATTGTCTTTTTTCTCCATGCAGGTATCTAACCCATAAACCAATTCTTTTGAATTTATTTTTTTGAAAGTGCCAAACAATCTGTCCCAAATGCTCAACACATCTCCATAATTACTGTCGGTATAGGGTTTTTGATAATGATGATGTACATGATGCAAATTGGGAGTAATGAATACGAGGCCTAATAAAGAATCTACCTTGTTGGGTAACTCATAATTGATATGCGCAAATAAAGTGGTAAACACCTGGATAATCTGTCTTAAAATCAATGCCCAAAAGACTGCGCCACTTAAAAAAACCCAAAACAAGGTAATGGAAAGTCTGATAATATTTTCTCCGGGATGCTCTCTGAATGTAGTGGAAACATCCACTACATTATCGCTGTGATGCACCGAATGAAACATCCATAATCCTTTTACCTTGTGCATGATAACATGATAAATATATTCTCCAAAATCAAGGAAAACAAAAGTAGCAATGAAAAGGAGGAATGGACTTTTACTTAGAGGCAGAAGATAAAGAAAACCAAAATGATGCAGGGTAGTCCATTCAATTATTTTAGCAAAAGCCACGCCCAGCAATAATTGGCCTGGAATATTGGTGAAAATAAAAGGAGTATTGACCAAAGCATGTTTCCATTTTTTATAATTAAATATTACTCCTGAAATATTTTCTATATTCCAGCTAATTAAAAATAATCCCGCAAATAAAATTATCTGCACCTGCGTCCCATGACTCATAATTAAATGATGGAAATAATTCATAAGGAATAATTTGATTTATGAAACTCTTTCAAATGATATATTTTTTACAAGAAATTCAAAATGCCAAAACCCTCTTACTTTTAAAATCTCTTCGGTTGTTAACCACGCTTTGGCATTCGAGTCTTTACCCGTGCTGGAATCATATATCCTGCCATCTTCCCATTCATTATCATCAGTATCACACACTAGGCCATGCATTACTTCAAGCCCAATAATTTTATTTGTTCTGAGTGATACAGCGGGGTTTTTGCTGTCGCATCTTTCATTCATTGGTCATTGATTTGAGAAAATGCATTTGATACATTCGTCATAGTGAGAAATGAAAGAAAAATATTTTTATTATAACCTGATATGTTTAGAAAGATAGTGTAACGCCCAGGTAAATTCCATCCTTCCTGGCATAAGGATCATTCAAATAATTCAACCTTCTGTAATATTCTACAGATAGTATGTGAAAAATATTTTCTATTCCTGCACTTGCTTCCATAAAAGGCCCTTTATTTGTTAAATTAAAATTGGAATTTTTATTGTACTCCCCATTTGCTTTGCTCATTCCGCCCCAATATGCATTGAAAGAAAACCGTTCACGCCAACCCCACTTTCGTACTAAAGGTATTTTATCAAATAATACACCACCAAGGTAAAACCTTGTATGCAGACTTATATAGTGATCAGAAGCGAATTCGTAAGGTGTCATAGTATTGAACAGGTATTTACTGGCAACATAATATTCGTTCCCGGCTGGTATGTCCAGCAACAGGTAAGGCAAGGTGCCAAAAGTTTTTCCCGCTGCGATTTTATAATAAAGAAAACTCTTTGGTGGTAAACGCAACCTTTGCTCTATACTCATATCTATTTTATTGAAATCAAACAACGCTTTTCCATATTCAAAACTATAAGTGTAATTGGCAGTAATTATAGGATAGAAAGACCCTAGCCGGATGTTGTCGTAATTTAGGATTTTTGTTCTTTCCTTGTGTGCATATCGTATTCCAATAGTTGCCGAAGTAACCGGTAAAATTTTTGCAAATACACTATCGAATGGTTTGTCAATTGCCGGATTAATGGGCCGGTATTGAAAATCAAAAACCGGGTCAATTTCCTTATAACTTAAAATGGCTTTTGCGGAAAAATTTTGAGAAATATATTGTTCATGCTTCAACATCCCCTGTTTAATATACATTCGGGAGTAGGGAATCTTTTTTCGTAAAAATGAACTGATGATATTGTCATTATCCAGTTCATCTTCGTGGTCTATAATAAAATCATAATCGCTGCCATAGCTGATAGTTGTTTTGGTCCACTTTGCTTCATTCCATACATATTTTATTCCCAACATCCCTTTTATTTTCTGATCTTTGGTTCCATAAGCTCCATAACCAAAAAGGTCTATTTTTTTGCTAATGCCGGGCATTGTCCAGAATCCAAGCCTGAATCGCCACCCCTCTAGTGAATTGCTACTCAAAAAGGAAGAATAAGGACCTATTCGAAGCTCGCTTCCGAAATCCCAATACCCTGTACCTGCAAACGCAACCAATTTTATATCCCGCTGAAAGCGCCTGTTTCCCTTCAAAGAATCCACCATTTTATAAATATTTTTTTCATGCAGCGTAAGCGGATCCGGGCGGTTTTGCTCCCAATAGGAATCTGGTTTATCCCAATTGGTGGTTTGTTCTTTTTTAATAAGATGGGCCACTACTACATCCGGCTCTCCTGTATTCAGTTTTATTTTATCTGTAACTGTGGTGTTCCTGATAATGAATTGCAGGCTGGTTTTGGTTTCTGGAACAGGAAGGCCTAACAGGGCAACGCCGCTTTCAAACTTTACCGCTGATATAAATTTATAAGGCATATATACCAAATTATCTGAAGCGCTGTCATACACCTGCCTATAATTTTCACTATAGCTGATGTCTTTTACAAAATTAATATTGGCGGTTTTATTCAAATGCATTTCTACAGACTCCACAGCAAGATTACTTTTATTGATCCACAAAATACCGCTAAAGGCTCTCTCATAATTGCGCATTGGCACAAAACGTACTTCCTTAATGGTATCGCCATTCTCAACGGTAGAATCGCCTTCAAAAAATTTATAATAATTGAAAGCGTTTGAATTCAGAGGGCTTACATAAGTCTGGTCAAAAACAGGTATCCAATCGTCATAGATATTAAATTGGAAATAAAATTTATCAAGCCTGGCAACAAGTTCATCCGTTTTAAGCCCCAGTTTCTTTTTAGCAATAATATTTTCTCTGTCAATATTGGGTGAAACAGAATGATAAATATTGGCAAGCCTTTCTGCAAAATAAATCGGAAGCTCTTTATCTTCTATTGCGTTGCTATCTAAGCCGGCATAAGTTTTCAACATCAAATTTTTTAACCCACTACCTTTCGCTTTTTGATAATCTATTTTATCAATATCCAATTCGTTTCGAGTATAATTCTGGTAACTGTAGCTGCGGAACCGGGAGGGGTTATTATTCTGTTTAAAGTCTATCACTTTTTGCATAAATGATTTCCCGGGTTTTTTAAATCCTCCGATCACCACTCCTTTCAAAACATCCGATTTATTTTTCATGTCTACAGCAAGGTTAATGGTTTGGCTTTTCTTTAACCTAATTGAGAAAGTTTCAAAGCCAACGTTTGAAACTTCCAGACTATCATACCATCTGGCGGTGATTATCCTGAACGAGCCATCCATCTTTGACAAAGTACTGTAGCCACTTCCTTTTAAATGCACAGTTGCATTTTGCATAGGCTTGCCGCTATTTGCCTCAGTTACCTTACCAGTAATTAAATAACCATTTTGTGCAAACGTTATGATTGCCAAACAAATAAAGATGATTGCCAAACAAATTCTAATAGAGAGTTTATACATATCATTATTTAAAGGCAAAATTTACTGAGGCATGGTTTTGTAGAAGAAAATTAAACGATAAACGATTCGCCAATGAGGTTTTGCAATATCATAGTTGCAGATTTTAATAGGATAGTTGGGTCAATATCCAATAAAATATTTCTCAATATGTAATAAAGAATTTCTCCAGATTTCAGACTTAGTTTTGTAAAATGCGAAAGTGTTCCTTTCGTGAAAATTTTTTTTACTGTCGCCCAACCTTTTTAATATGAACATCTCACTATGAATATAAACTCACCTGGTGTAGTGGAGCAAACTAAAGAACTTATACAAAACTGTATTAATGGAGATAGGTATTCCCAAAACAAATTGTATGAACACTATGCTCCCAAAATGTTTGCAGTTTGTATGAGGTATTCAAAAAATAAGGAAGAAGCTGAAGATAATCTTCAGGATGGGTTTGTGCAGGTTTTTAAATCTTTACACAATTTTAAATTTGCCGGTTCTTTTGAAGGATGGATACGCAAAACAATGGTTTATACTGCAGTGGCAAATTATAGGGCAAAATCGAAAATGCATGTGGTAATGAATATTGCGGAAATGGAAAATATAGCGATGATAAATAATGAAGATATAATTGCTCAACTGGGCAAAAAGGAATTGCTTAATATGGTGCAATCCTTGCCTCCGATGTATAGAATGGTTTTTAACCTTTATGTTTTTGAAGGGCTCAAACATCGTGAAATAGCTAAAGAGTTAGGCATTTCAGAAGGTACCTCAAAATCAAATTTATTTGATGCAAAGGTGATATTGCAAAGAGCCGTTGTGAACAGTTTGAAAATTGCCAATCAAAATTTTTCAAATGGATAAAAATCTACATGATATTGAAGATTTATTTAGAAAAGGGCTTGAAGATAATGAGGAAATACCTCCTGAAAATACGTGGAACCGTATTGATAAAATACTGGACAAGGATAAAATAATAAGTATAAATAAAAAATACGCGCGCTTAAAACGGATAGTTTTTCTTTTGATGTTTTTATTAGCAGGGTTGAGTATTTATGATTGGAACAACAGGAATAAGAATAATCCTGATAAGATAAATAGTGCCATTTTAAATAATGGGGAAAAGACAAAAAACAATAACGCTGATTTATCATCTGCAATCAACAAAAATGCAAATGCCGATAATAATCAGAGGTTGATAACAAAAATTGGTAAATCGAATATTGCCGACAATATTCTGAAACAACCCCATAAAAAGTCTGAAGAATCAATTTCATCATTTAGCAGAGTTAATGATACAAATTCTTCCGTTTCAAAACCAGGTAAGAAATCTGAAAAAACGATTCTGGCTTCCACAAATAAGAACTTAAAATCTTCAATTACAAAACAAAGAAAGACCAAAGAAAATATATTCGGTATAAAAACACCTGCTCAAATTGAAAATGAGCATGATGTTGTTGTAAATCATATTAATAGTGATTCAATCAAAAGATTATTATCCTTAATACAATTTAATTCTTTGTCGGTTACAAAAATGAAAAGTACCACAGAATTGATTGAAACAAAAAAAATACTTCCGACTACTGCTCTGTCTAAACCTAATTTTAAAATAAATAACTCCAAAAATATTTTTCAAAAGCAAACAATAAAATCACAAAAGAAATCTCAATTTTACGTTACAGGATTCTTTTCGCCTGAAATATCATTCTCTCGTATGCATGATAATCATTCCGGTAATCAGAATGGAAATACAACAGATGCCGAAAATAACGAAACAGAAACTTTTTCATATATCTTTGGCACATTAATTGAATATAAGACAGGCCGACATTGGAGTTTGCAATCGGGATTTACACTTTCAACTAGAAATAGGGATATAGATCCCTGTACCATTTATGCAAAACCTGATAATACCGGCACCATTAAATACCAAATAAACACATCTTCAGGATACGGCTACATTTTGCCTTCGTTTAGTAATAATCCAAATGTAGGAGACAGTATTTTCTCAAAGTCAACAACTAATACGCTGCAATATTTAGGAATTCCATTATCTGTTAAATATTCTATCAATAAAGGAAAATTTACTTTAAATGCAATGACGGGTATATCGCCTAACTTTTTGACACAGGGTAAAATTACTACAGAGGTGGAAAAAGGAAATGATAATGAAATGGAAACAGCAGTTAAAATAATTGGGCTAAAGAAATTTTACCTTAGTGGAATGGCAGGCATTGGTTTGGATTATAATTTTTATAAAAATCTATCGGCTGATTTTTCTCCCACCATTAGGTTTGCCTTAAACCCCATAAATGATGAGGTGCCAGTAAAATCTTTCCCTAATTCATTGGGAGTTTCTTTGGGTTTAAAATTAAAGTTATAAAATAGACGGCTTATTTTATGATGCTTTTTAGAGTTGCTTTTTATTTTTTATGAAACCCAACCAATTGATTATCTGGTTTTAAATTCTTTTGCAAGTATAAGGTTTGAAAATATGAAATTCATGAACACAAAAATTAGTTTTGAATTAATGGTTGTTAATGCCTCTCTCTCTTTCTTTGATTTGAGAGGCATTTTTTTATTTTTTTATTTTATTATTTCTCATATTGGTCAACAACCAGTATTTTACCAGCAAATTGAAATTATTATGGATAAAAATATTTATAATTGGAAACCATCTTCTATCTTCTCCTCAAATTCAGATATGTAATATTATTCCCGTTAGCTGTTGTGGAAGGACCAATATTAGCTGTGATTGCCGGATTTTTGTGCACAGAAGGTTATTTAAACCTATTTATTGTGTATACTATCATAGTGCTTGGAGATATCACCGGCGACACCATTTGTTATCTGTTTGGCAGATGGGGAA
>DATKQQ010000289.1:0-9460 GCA_035532615.1 Hanamia sp. | reverse complement strand
GTATTTAATTTGGTATCAAGAGACGAAGCCCTTACATTTGCAATCCAAAATCGCGAAGTAGAGCAGCGGTAGCTCGTCGGGCTCATAACCCGAAGGTCGGAGGTTCGAACCCTCCCTTCGCAACAAGCTGAAACCCTTGTTCAACAAGGGTTTCTCTTTTTTTAAAATCTCTCTTGCTCTGTAGTATTATCAAACAGTTAATAAAACAGTTAATAATGCTACTTCCTAACGGCTGCTCTTGCAGCGATCCCACAGTTTATCCCTCAAATTGGGAAAACACAGGCGCCTCACTCAAACATGCCTGGTACATCCAGTATTATTTTTACGATCCGGTTTTTAAGGAAAGGTATAAAAATGGTAAACTATTTATCGTAAAAGGAGGCATCAATCGTTTAAAAACCTTGTCAGAAAGAAGGGAAGCGGTAAAAATTATTTTAAGCGAATTAATTTATTTACTAAAAGATGAAGGATATAATCCTATTACTAAAATTAAAATTCCGCCTTTTGAAAATAATTATGAGATTCCACCCACTACACATTGGCTTACTGCAATCGAAAAAGCAAAAAACAGATTGATACTTGAAAAATCTACTTTGGCAGATATGAAAAGTTGTCTGTCAAAATTAAAAATAGCTTCCGATGCTTTAAAATTTTCAACAATGCCTGTATCAGAAATAAGCCGAAAGCATATAAAAATCATTTTTGAATATTTGGAGATTAATGATAATCTATCTGCTCACCGGTATAATAAATACAGATGCTATTTAATGATTTTTTTCAAAGAACTGATGGAATTGGAAACAGTTGAAAGCAATCCAATAAGAGACATTTCGAAAAGAAAAACAGTCAAGAAAATAAGAGAAGTATTATCCGATAAAGAAAGGGAAAAAATAGATAAATATTTGAAATTAAATTTTTACACTTTCTGGAGATTCATGATTATTTTTTTTCATTCCGGGGCAAGAGAAAACGAGATGTTGAATTTGCAAGTAAAAGAAGTTGATTTGGAAAAACACAGGTTTAAAATTTTAATAAAAAAAGGAAGTCAAATGAGAGAAGTTCATCGGACAATTAAGGATATCGCTCTGCCATTATGGATCGAAATTCTAAAAGATGCAAAGCCCGAAGATTATTTGTTTAGCATTGGATTAAAACCCGGACCAAGGAAAATTATTAGAGAACAAATTACAAGACGATGGAATGTTCATGTAAAGAAAAAGCTGAATATCTCAGCAGATTTTTATAGTCTGAAACATTTGAATATTGATGAAACTGCTGACGCATTAGATATAAAAGATGCCTCAGTAATGGCAGGCCATACGACTCCTGTAATTACAATTGAACACTATGCATTAAACGAAAAGCAAAGGCAACATGAACGCCTACGTAAAGTGAATAACTCTTTTGTATAAAAATATAACTGCATCAGGAGTTTTTGGGATTCTGTAAAGACAACTTCATTAATAATTTATCCATATCATTATTAATAGTCTTTTGCATTTCTTTTATTAACTCCTCAATCTGGCTACCTACAGCAACAGGATTATTAGATTTTTCTGAAACCATATCAATGGAAAAGTGATCACTAAAAATATACATCGCCGCAATATCTTGAGAGTATAAATAATTAACTATATCAAAGACTGTGTTAATGTTGCCTCCAATTCCTCTTTCCAACCTTGAAAGTAAAACTTGTGTAATGCCTAATTTTTCCGCTAATTGAGCTTGTGTCATCCACAGGACATTCTCTCTTATCAATTGCACCCTGTTCCCGAACTCTTGCATATTCAACATAGCTTCAATTTTAAACTTTTTATGTCAGAAAAATATTCTTACAAATATAGTTTTAAAAATTAAGTGAATTAAAACTCAACTATGGATTCAGAATTTAAACCTTTTTCATCTTTTTTGAAAAAAATCAGAAGCCTTCAATATTTCCAGCGACAGTTCCGCTTCGTTAATAATGGGTTACAAACTGAACTCCAGTCTGAAAGGTTTTCAAAAAGGTGAGTACGAAATAAACATTAAATCTGGGATGTTAGAAAATTGCAACATTTCTGCTAATATTGAAGGGACGACACAGGTGGTTGGAAGAGATATTCCAATCAACATTGACATTAAGATCAAGATGAAAGGGAGTGAAAATTAGATTTTTTATCACTCCCTCCTATCATAACTCTTCTTTCACCGCCGGAAGTAACAATATTTTATTCTGTTTAGCTAATTCTTTCAACCCCAATCGTGAAAGAGCCGTGTTTGTAAAACCGCTCTTAGAGCTAAGAGAATTTCACAAAGACTATATATAAAAAAAGGTTTCCGCCCATTTGAAACCTTTTATTGTTAAATGATATTCAGCAATTAAACCGTTGAAAACCCTATCCATTGGCTTTGAGAACTCTCGCTACTAATAATAGAGTACAATTTAGTGGTTGTTGTTGCTGCTCTTTTTGCTGAATCTAGAACCTGTTGCAATGTATCATTACAAATTTTGTAATATTCCGCAGTAGATAATTGGTACCAAAAACCATTATTACCTAAAATTTTTCCAGAAAAATTTTCTTTCTCCATAGCTGCATGCAATATTTGGTAATCTTCACCAGATGCACCATGTAATTCTACTCTTGTAATAAATCTTTTATATTAACTTATAGCCCGTCACTTTTATGGGCTGCCGTTAAATGGCAATTATTATACAATTTAGAAATAAGTGAAAAGATGCCATAATATGTATTATAGTATCTGACAATACCAGAGATTTTAATTAAACGACCGTTTTCGTAAAAAGTCTTCGATTACTGATTGTTTTTTATGTCTCGTTAAAAAATTGTTCTGCTTTTATAATAACTTCGCTTCCAATACGAGGTGCCTTGCATTTGAAAATGCTGAAACAGGCTGAGGATTATACCCAATGAAACCAAAAGGTTTCAGAAACATGATCCGGGTAATGCCGGCGTAGGAATTAAGTAGTCCCACACACAACTCCTTAAGATTATTAATTAAGGAATGTTTCAATGTCAGACTGGTTTCATGTTTTTATAGTTGAACTTAAAAATATAGGTTAGCTGGAATGGACAGGGGTAGGATTTGGCGTTGCGGAAGTATTATTTGCCAAGGCCAATAAAATCTGGCTTTACCCCGCAGGAATTATTTCAGTGATCATCAGTTCTTATTTATTTATTATCAGAGGCCTGTATACTGAAAGTGTTTTAAATCTTTATTATCTGGCAATGAGTATTTACGGCTGGTGGTTCTGGATGTATAAAAGAAATAGCATTCCTTTACCCATTTCAAGAGCGATACAAAAAGATTGGCTTATTACTTTACTGATAGTCGCTGCCGGATTTGTGATACTTTATTTATGTTTAAAACATTTTACCAATTCCACGGTTCCTCTTTTCGATGCATGGGCAAGCGCTACAGCGTGGGCAGGCATGTGGTTATTGGCTAAAAAAAAAATTGAAAACTGGATCTTACTAAATATTAGTAATGTCTTTGCCATTCCCTTATTATTTTATAAACAATTGCCGCTCTACGCTTTACTCACTGCGTTCTTATTTATAATTGCTGTATTTGGATATTTTGATTGGCTAAAAATATTAAAACAAACAAATGACACCGGAAATTAAAAAAAATTAGCAGAATTTTCGAAAGCTGCTGATGAGCAAGGAATCTTCCCGACAAAACAATTAGAAATTATTTACAGGGAAAAATGGTTTAAACTTTTTGTACCAAAAGAAAATGGCGGCCTGGAATTGAGCCTCCCGGAAGGATTAAAAATTGAAGAAGCATTGGCCCGCATTGACGGCAGCCTTGGCTGGACAATAACCTTGTGCAGTGGCGCTACCCAATTTATTGGATACCTGCCTGCAGAATTATCAGAAAAAGTATTCAGGAATGGAAAAGTTTGCTTCGGCGGAAGTGGAGCTGTAACAGGAACAGCAATAGAAACTGAAGATGGTTATACGATAAATGGATTTTGGAAATATGCGACAGGCGCTCCTTATTGTACTCATTTTACAGCCAATTGCCTGATTAAAAAAAACGGAAAGGAACTATTAAATAAAAAAGGCGAACCTGTTTATAAATCATTTTTATTTACAAAAGACGAAGTTCAGATATTCAAAGACTGGAATACGATGGGCTTAAGAGCCACAGCCAGCGATAGTTTCAGTGTTAAGGATTTAAAAATTACCAAAGAGCGTTCTTTTATAATTGACCCCAACCATAGTACATTGCCAGGTTTGATCTATCAATATCCTTTTTTACAGTTTGCGGAAACAACACTTGCTGTAAATATATCAGGGATCGCATTGCATTTTTTAGTCCTGTTTGGAAAATTGATAACCGGATGGCATCAATCAAAAAAATATAACGATGATGTGATTAACAGATTGGGGGAAAAGTTAAAAGAAATGTTGGCTGGTACGCTTCCAGAAAACTGAAAACTTCAATATCGTGATCAAAGGTTGGTATTACGAATCAGTTTTTTGTGCAATTTTAATAAATACTGTTGCGAATGGCCGAGGTAATACAAAAGCCAAATGCGAAAAAAAATAAATTGCATTCTATAAATTCCATTGTCTAAATACTTTCTTGCAGATGTAATTATCTCATCATCCATCACAATGAACTTTCCATATTTTTTAATCCGATGAATGATTTCCTGGTCTTCCATCATCAGAAGTTTTTCATCAAAACCACCACATTTTTCAAAGACATCTTTTCGTACAAATAAACTTTGATCACCAAAACGAACCGCATTTACATCGAACCGTGTAAACCAGCAATTGGCTTTTAAAAACCAATGTTGATAATCGAATGCGAGTCTGAAACATCCGCTTACATATTTTTCTCCAATTGCATTTAAAATATAACTTGTAAAATTTTCCGGGGGGATGCTATCAGCATGAAGAAAATAAAGAACCTCTCCCTTAGCAATGGATGCACCATAATTCATTTGTGCCGATCTTCCTTTTTTTTCATTGGTAATTACCGTAGCACCTGCATTTGAAGCAATTGCAACAGTCTTGTCTGTGCTCTGTCCATCAGATACAATGATTTCCGAACTACAATTTTCTTTATCCCTGTTTTTTATTTCAGCAATTGTAGCAGCAATATTTTCTTCTTCGTTGTAGGTAGGAATAATGATGCTTATCATGAACTTTTTTTTAACATCAAAAGTTTTTCAAAATGTATCAAATCTTTTTCCTCATCAATATCTGAAAACTCCGGAAGCAAAAAATAAGATAATTGATGAATTTTACAAAGATCTATTGTTTGCTGAAGTACTTCATCCGTGCTCCACTTCATATTTTGAAATAAATAAGGATACACTTTTTTCAATCCCAGCAAATAATAACCGCCATCGGTTGCAGGGCCAATCACCACTTCATGATTCTCTAATTTTAAAAAAGCAGTTCTTAAAATATTTACAGTGATACTGGGACAATCCGTTCCTATAATAATTATTTTTTGGTATCCGGCAGTAAACGAACTTTTAAAGGCATTTTCCATTTTCATTCCTAAGCTATTGCCTTCCTGTATTTCCTTTTTATAAACACCGTTTTGCCATATATCGTCCTCTATAAAATCAGAATAAAAAACAATTCTATCAGCTTCAATATTATTGGCAACCATATTGGTATGATGTAGGAGTTGTAGGTAAATATTCATAGCAGCTTCATTGCCAATCGTAGCAGCAAGCCTGGTCTTCACATGGCCTGGTATAAAATTTTTTACAAAAATGAGAAGTGCATTATCGGTCATAATTCCTTTATAGTTTCTGAAAATAATAAGGATAATTTCTTATCTGCTTTTGTTGCCACTGCAATTATTTCTTCAAATTTTACAGGCTTTAAATTATCGGGATCACATTCATCTGTAACAACAGAAACCGCTACACAAGGCAATTGTAAATGATTCGCTGCAATTACTTCCGGCACTGTGGACATACCTACCATATCAGCGCCGATGATTTTTAAATAACGGTATTCTGCTTTGGTTTCGAGATTAGGACCATTGACTGCAGCATAAATCCCTTTCTTTAAATCAATGTTTAATTCATTGGCTTTTTGCAATATTTTATTTTTTAAATCCGGATGATAAGGCTCGTTCATATCAGGGAAGCGGGAACCTAATTCATCAAAGTTTTTACCCGTCAGAGGATTACCAGATTGCAGGTTGATGTGATCATCTATTAAAACCAAATCGCCTTTTTTAAAATTAAGATTAATGCCACCAGCCGCATTGGATAAGAAAAGATATTTTACTCCCAGCAATTTCATTACCCTTATCGGAAAAACAATTTGCTGCATGGAATATCCTTCGTAGGAATGAAAGCGACCCTGCATGATCAGTACATTTTTATTTTCTATTGTTCCATATACAAGATTGCCTTTATGAAACTCAACAGTAGAAGCACAAAAACCGGGAATTTCTGTGTAAGGGATGGTTTGTTTTATTTCCACATAATTCAATAAATCGTTATGACCGGTTCCTAAAACAATACCTATTTCTATCTTCTCAATACCTATAGAAACAAGATGGCTCTTCGCTTTCAGTAATTCTTCCATATTAACCAATTGGTTTAATTATCAGCAACATCCACCTCCATCATAGAAATAAGTGCTCTCTGAAATAAAGATATTATTATGGCCCAATGCTGCCAAAGCTCCTGCCGTTTTATCACAAACCGCTAAGGGTTGATTAGGGACCAACACATGACCGTTATCATCATCGAAAAATTCTTCAGTTCCGTAATAAATTGCTGCCTTACCGGTGAACACACAAGGCCCGTCAGCAGGCATCGGATCTTTGATCGCGCATACTTCCACACTTTCTATAAAAATCAATTTATCGGTTGCATAGTTTTGGGGATCTAAAATCCGGTAAGGCCTTTTTGCCCTTATTTCCACTGTACCAAAACCAACATCTGTTATCATTTTTATGTATTCTTTTAAAGGCAGAGAACCACTCAGGCATAAAGCCCTCAACCTTTCATCTTCCTTCAATGATTCCGGCATTTCGGTTTCACAAACCGGATCGCTCATTACCAAACGCCCCCGGGGTTTTAATACCCGGTACATTTCTTTTAACGCCTGTTTTAATTCTTCATGTTTAAAAATATTGAACAGGCAATTTTGTGCAGCACAATCAATGCTACTGTCTTCAACAGGTAAGTTTAATGCATCGCCTTTTTTTAAATGAACAAATTCTTTATGAAACCAGGGATTTAATTTTTCTGCCTCTTCAAAATTTCTTTTGCTGGCTTCCAGCATTTCGTCTACCACATCCACTCCAACGACACCGTCCTTTTGCCTGCTGAAATAGGCAAACTGCAACAGTTCCATTCCTCCTCCTACACCCACATATAAAATTTTAGGATTGTTCACCAGGTCTCTTGGATTTACGGTGCTGCCACATCCATAATTCATTTGCTGCATGATTAAAGGAATATTCAAATCCGGCAGTTGCCATATTGGTGTGGTAGTGCAGCATAATCCCACATCGGGTTTTTCCGCTGCTTCCCTGTAAACGTTTCGGGTTGTTTCTAAATAAGCTATTGACATAATTATGATTGATTAATTAAATGAATGATTAAATAAAGTAAAGCGCTTAACAAAGAAGCTACCGGCAACGTTAAAACCCATGATAAAATAATTTTTGAAATTTCTTTATTGTTGGCGGTTTTGTTTACTAACCCAATGCCATAAATACTTCCGACAGATACGTGTGTAGTAGAAACAGGCAATCCAAATTTAGAAGCCAGTATCACTAAACCTCCTGTTATTAAATTAGCGGTAAAGCCCTGCCCATGATTGAATTTAGAAATTTTATTACTCATTGTTGCGGCCACTTTCCTGGCATTCAGCAGACCGCCAACAGCCATTGCAATTGCAAGAATAGTGAAATAAACAGGTATGTGAAATAATTGCGTGATCAATAAAAGCGACACTAATTTCGGTGTATCATTCAATCCTCTTGCAAATGATACAATGGCTGCGCTTGCATAATGTAGATTGTTCAACAACGGTTGAAAATTGATACCCAGAAATGTTCCCTGGTATTGTATGGCACAATCTTTCTGAGAGCTGATTGTTGTTTCCAAAACAGGTAATGCTGTAAAACTGTGAGATGTATTGGCTAAATTAGCAACAGAAATCAATTTCTTACCAATGCAAACGCAGCTTTCTTCTGATATGCCTACGGCTTTTCTCGAATAGTGAAACAGCAGGTAAAACAAACTGCTTAATACGACAGCAATTAAAGGACTTAGTAAAAGTGGAAGGAAAAATGTTTTTCCAAGTATGCTAAAGTTAACGCCCGTTCCAACTGCAACCAACCCGGCTCCAACTAATGCGCCTATCAAACCATGCGTTGTAGAAATGGGAAAACCAATCCTCGTGGCCAATAACACAGTGGTGCCGGCGGCTAACGTTACCGCTAAAACAAAATCCACTGAATGAATGATATTATCAGGTAGTAAACCGTCGCCAGAGAAAGTTTTTATCAGCGCTTTCGCAAAAAACCAGGAGCAAATTGAACCGGCGAATGTAGCAATGGTAGCAAGCGTTATTGCCGCTTTATAATCAAGTGTTCCACTCCCCCAAAGGGTGGCAACACCTTTGAAATTATCGTTGGCTCCATTAGAATAAGTGAGCAAAAGAACCCCAATAAAAAGAAAAATAAGCATACCCCATTTATTTAATCTTGTGTGACCGCCCCACCACAACTTGATCCTGCTCCCGCGGTACATCCATAACAATGTTGCCCGGTTTTAATGCTTCTTTGACTAAGACTATCAATACTAAATTCACTGATATGTTTTGATTGAGTATCTACTTTCATCTCCAGCATCTGGTTAAAATCACAATCGTATAAATATCCATCCCAGCCAACCGAAATAGTATTGCGACACATCACATTGCCCGCTGCTACGGGATTGTAAGCATCTACCAGCTTTTGCATATAGCTTTCGTAATTATTGGTTCTCACCAAATAATCAAGAAACCGGCTGATAGGAAGATTGGTTATGGCAAACAAATGATTGAAACGAATACCAAATCTTTCCATTAACGCATCTTTATATTCCAACTCCAAAGAAGATTGTAAAGGGGGAAGAAAAGCGCCGGCAGGATTGTAAACTAAATTTAAAATCAACCCGGTTCCATCTATTCCATAACCTGTTTCGTTAAAGATGTGCAACGCCGCGATACTTTTTTCAAAAACATGATTGCCACGCTGCCTGTCTGTTCTGTCTGCTGTATAAAACGGAAGGGAACAAACTACTTCAATATTATTTTGTTTATAAAATTCAGGGAGGTCGTTGTATTTTTTATTGACAAGAATGATAGTGAGATTGCAACGGACGATTATATGCCTGTCCAGTTTTTTTATTTCTTCAACAAACCATCGAAAGTCAGGATTCATTTCTGGTGCGCCACCCGTAAGATCAACAGTT
>DATKQQ010000288.1:0-6064 GCA_035532615.1 Hanamia sp. | reverse complement strand
GACTGTTGCATAAGTATGAGTTGTTGTTTTTTGTTTATAACTCACTCAAAATTAACAATTTATCTCTACTTATGCAACTTTATTTTAAAATATATTTATCTGTTTACCAACATTTTATCAACACCGAAACTTTAGTTATTAATACTAGATGAGCCTACCAGCGCCCTGGATGCAAGAGCTGAATATATCGTATTCCAGCGCTTTGCAGAACTTACAAAGGGTAAAACTGCGGTGCTTATCTCCCACCGTTTTTCAACAGTACGCATGGCTAACCGGATTCTTGTTTTAGACAAAGGGCAGATTATAGAAATGGGAAGCCATGAAGAACTAATAAGTAAAAATGGACATTATGCAGAATTGTTTTCGCTGCAGGCGAAGGGCTATAAGTGAGTCACAATACGAAGGCTAATATTAATCAGGTTTTATCTCTGTAAGGTCTTGCGGTTGTAAACATTCAAATTATTAAAAATCATCGCCTATTTTGATGTAATTACCGGCTTTTGTTTACAAGATGCATACAATTCGTGACATCTATTCTCTTCCAATTTTTGATGAAAGCTTGTATCCAATAAAAAGACCTATCCCTGCCACAGTGAAAATAGTTCCGGGATACGCTACTTCTGGTAATACATTAAATGATTGATGTAATATTGCGGCAAGAAAAATGCCGATGCCAACAGATACCAGCAACAAGGAGAGGTTAACCAGTATAATAGAAAATATATTTGAATTCTTTACAGGCCTGGAAGCAAAGATAGATGCATCCGCTCCTTTTTCTATTAGTGCCAGCCTTACCCTGGTTCTTGATGAAACGGCAACATAAACGATTCCGAAAAGTGTACCGAAAATAATCAGTACATTGAAAATTACTGTATCCATAAAATAAGTATTTATAAGTTTTTGTTTAAAATTATTATATATCCTTTGACGAGAACTTTAGAAGGTTGGTTACATCTTTTTTCTAAAAATTTGTGTAACCAAAAAAACTATTTTACAGTCTAATAAAAAACTTTGGAAAATAAATCGGATACGATATACATTGATCGCGTAATAAATGGCGATACAGGTGCCTTTGCATACCTGGTGGAAAAGTATCAGAATATGGTTTATACTCTTGCACTTAAGGTATTAGGTAATAAAGAAGATGCGGAGGATGCAGCTCAGGAAATTTTTGTAAAATGTTACCGTGCTTTGAATCGCTATAACGGGCAAGCTGCCTTCTCTACCTGGTTGTATAAGATCACCTATAATCATTCCATTGATATCTTGAAGAAAAAGAATAGAAAATGGCACGCTATAGAATGGAAAAATGATTTAGAGCCAGATGTGTTACGGCACCAATCACTTGATGAGAAGATTGATCTTAAAGAAATCCAATTAGTTTTAAAAGAGGCCATTCACCGTCTTTCTCAGGATGAACAGGTAATAGTTACTTTATACTACTATGAAGACCTTCCTCTCAGGGACATTGCTGAGATAATAGGAATCAGGGAAAACAATGTCAAGATAAAATTATTTAGAATCCGGTCTAAATTGCTGGAACTTTTAAAATCGAAAAAAGAAATCATTTCTATCTTAAATTTGTAAACATGAACCAGAAGATCAATATAGACGATTTGATAAAAAAGATTGTGAAAGAAGATGGATTGGAGACTCCACCACATGGCTTTCTTAATAAAGTCATGGGCACTGTTTTGATGACTAATGAAAAACCGATCTCCTACAAGCCTTTGATATCAAAATATGTTTGGATGGCAATATTTTCCGGTGTCGGTTTAATTATGTTGTTCCTTTATTCCAGTAATTTTCAATCTTCGGGAAATTATCCATCCTACCTTGATAACATTTTAAGCGGCTTTAAAATGTTTCATTTTAACCTGGAAATACCTTCTCATATTTCTTATATTGTTACCAGTGCATTAATAATGTTAATGATACAAGTAATGCTGATCAGCACTATTTATAGAAAGATACATAGATAGTGTCTTAAGGTTTTTAGCCAACATAAAGACTCTAATTACCATCATTTATAATTTCATATTCGACGGACTTTTTAAGGTGGCATCTTTACGGCCAAGTGAATGAAACAAATTTACATTTTCAGCATTTTTAATATAAATATTTGGAATGCCAGGTTGCGCTGGTGTTGTTACAAATCGAAAGGAAGCGTTTTCCACATTGTCTAAAACAAAAGCCGGCCGCTGATCACTACTCAACAGATGCAGATTTATATTTTCCAGTTGGATACCGTCCACATCCCTGATAAAAAATGCATACGATGGCATTGTTCCAAAACTTCCCGGCTCCGGATAATCTTTTTCAAAATCCGGTACTTCCCTTTCAGCCTGTTCTTTTGTACCGCCTCCTTTATAATAAATATTGATGTCATGCAATGATACATCTTCAATATCATGGCCCGGTATCCCACTGATAATGGCTCCTGTTTGTGAATCTACATTGTAGGCTACTATATTACTGATAGTAACTCCCTCCAAAGAGCCAACAGGAGTTCCCGCAGGACCACGCATCCGTGCTCCAAGCCTTAGAAAAATCGGTGCATTTACAATATCACGCATAGTAATGTTGTTGATAGTTACATCTTCAAGTTGTGCGCCATCTACAGTTTCCAATGCAAGGCCACCGCAATAGTCGAAAACACAATTGGAAATGGTAATATTTTTGAAACCTCCATTAGATTCTGTTCCCATTTTAATTCGTCCTGTCGGGCTTTTAGAATTGATGCGTTTATAAGTTCCATCTAAAAAACTTCCTTCATCAAAGCCACTTACTTCGCAATTGGTAATGGTTACATTTTCGGTTGCCCTTGCAAAACCAAGTCCGTAGCTGCTTTTTAAAACAATTGCATCATCGTTGGGTGAATTCACACTACAGTTGGAAATCTTTACATTCTGACAACAATCAATATCCATTCCATCGCGGTTGGTATCCATCATTACATTATCAATGGTGAGATTATCAAGGCCGGTTGCAAGTATCGCAAACCATCCTGCATGAAGCATGGAAATATCGCGTATGATTACATTTCGGCAAAGGTAAAGGCTGATGGATTTGTTGGGACGTTGGTCATTTTCACCGTTATTACTTCTTACCAACCCTTTTCCCCAAATCCTTCCATGACCTATAATAGCAATATTATGCAGATTCTCTCCCCATATCAGGCTGTTGTGCCAATGCCTGTGTCCAAAATCTTCATACATGTTGCTTATCTTATCTTCGGGGGCATCGTATTCATCCTGGTCATCCGCGGGCGCTGCAATAATAGTCGCGCCATTTTCAAGATAAAGGGTAATATTACTTTTTAGATGGATGGAGCCACAGAGATAGTTTCCAGCCGGAAAATAAACTGTTCCGCCTCCGGCTTTAGCGGCTTCGTCAATTGCATGGTTGATGAATTTTGTATCTAAATCAACTCCATTGCCTTTAGCTCCTTCATATTTTACGTTATAAAATGTAGTAGCCGTGTTCGGGATTTGCGCCTGCATTGAAAACGTAGAAATGCCCATTGCAAAAAGGAGTGTGAGAATATGTCTCATTTCTATTTAATTGTTTTTATCAAAGTGAAAAATAATTTTTTAAAGCTAATTCTTATTGTAAGAAAATATAAAATTTTTTATTTGGTTTTTTAAAAAAAATAATAATTTTATCACAATGGTAGAATAATCATTTTTTTCAATAGGTACAGATTGTGCTTTTTTAAAAAAGAACCATTATTTTTATAAAAAAATGAAGGGGATGAAGTTTAAAAATTATCGTATGAAATATGTATTTACTTTTATCTTGCTCCTCGCTATGGGCATAGGATGCAAGCCAAAAGTGCTGTCAGGAAAGGCTTTGGAAGATAAGCTTATGGAGACCATGAGCGATTTCCTGAAAAACAGCCCGAATAAGGGAATTAAGTTTACGGTAAAAGATGTTATCTATTATCCTAATATAAATAAAAAACTTTATGATTGCGAGTTTCATGTAGATATGCAAAAAGGGGATATGGATACTGTAGGGATAATGCGGGCTACTATAACAAATGATTTTAAGGATGTAGAGCGTTCACAGTAAATTATTCCCTCCCGACGATTGTTTCCTATAGCTATCAACACGGATCAAATTATTGGCATCAAAGACTCCTTATAAAATTTCTTTCGTTTATACTTGACAGTTATAATTTAGTCAGTATAAGTCTTACAAATTTTTGTGAAATATTATAATCTTTCCAACCCTAAAAGTGTATTCATTAATTTAAAATAACTTCTTAAAGGATCGCAACTTTTAAGGCAATAAAAAGTTTAGCAGGAAATTTGCAGTATAAATAGAACCGCACTTTTTGCAAAGTATAAAAATCCGGTTATTTGTATGAAAACAATTGTAATATTCCTTTTTTCGCTGGCTTTATGGCCTAATGTACAGGGACAGTTAAAAACAACAGTGAAGTGCCCCGACTTCAATATTGACATACTTGATGGCTTAGTAAACAAAGAAATTCTTCCTAATTCCACCATTGGGCAGATCAAACAAAATTTACCTTGCTTCACTGGCTCTGAAGGAGACTCCTCCAAATGCGGGGAAGGTGTTTTTTATAAAGACAAGGATATTTACTTCTATACCAGCCGCCATTACATTGAGATTGGCCCTCACTTCAAAGGCACGCTAAGCATTCCTCTGATGGGCGGTCCAAGAAATAGTTTATTCAAATTGCTGGGTGATCCTCAGGTGAAAGATGTTCACTGGGATGCTTTTCAAACTTCTTATGGAATATTGATACTTTATTACAACAGCGCTTCCAAAGTTGATAAAATACAATTTAGCACGGAGAATGCAAATACTATAAGACTTTGTGATTAAAAAAACACTTCTTAAATCAAATGAAAATAAATATTAGATAAGTTTTTATCCAATCAATATCGAATTGAATTTTATTTTAGGTCAAATAATTTTTCTGCATCCAGCCAGTTATCCAATCTTTCATATTTCGTTTCATTCACATTGTGGGAAGCAGTGAACATAATTCGCCTTCCTTCGAAAACAGATAAATTAAAATCGTGGTCATCAATAAGTACATCACCTTTTAAAACACTTTTGTCGCCACAGAATATTCTTCGCTTCCAATGAATAAAAGGGAAATGCTCATCAAGCCAGTCATATTTTTCAAGCAAAGAATTAGGGAATTCCATGGCTGCAGAAGCAATATAAACATCAAACCGGTTATTGAGTTCTTTGATCACTTCGATACTGTTTTCTATAACAGGAAGGTCTTTAAAAAATCCTTTCCTAAAAGCATATTCCTTTACAACGCTGCGGTGTTCCTCGGGGACTATCATATGGAGTTTTGTTCCCTGTAGATCAGCTTTAGTATAATGTATTCCAAAGTCACGTTCGTACCATTGCAGAAAGCGCTCAACCGCATCAGCGATTACATCATCCATATCAATCAGTATTCTCATAAATCTTTTATTTGTTTAAAAATTAAAAGTAAAACATGTTTTGGGCTTTTTGATAGGAAAGAATAGAAAGTGTAAAGTATTTTAAAGAATAATTTGACCAATTATTTTCAAATATGTCCGAGGTGTAGTTTCAAAAGTTTACTGAAAGGGATCAAATAGAGATGAATTCTTTTTTTAATTTCGTAAAATTAGTTTGATGAATCAAAACTTTCCAATGGATGGTACATTTATGATTTTCAACAATGAATATATTCTTTCGTTTCAATTTTTTGCAGCTAATCAAATTTACGGTATTCATTTTTGAATGTTTATCTTATAGAAAATCCAAAACATGTTCATCTCAATAATACTTTACCAAAGGCCATAGAAAAAATCTCAATTAAAATTTAGTCTTGAACTTCATCGGTCTTTATACCTAGTTTTATGCGACAAAAAATAAAAAATGAAACAGATGGTAAAAATTTTGTTTACCCTAAGCCGGACAAGCCGGAACTAAACAGGAAAACATTTAACTTTCCAATATTATGGAATCACTTACTCAAAGATATTGCGAAAAAATCAGCGGCATACTTGGTTGTTACGACCGCATAGTTATCACTGGCACACTG
>DATKQQ010000287.1:0-2470 GCA_035532615.1 Hanamia sp. | reverse complement strand
TAACAATCGTCAACAAAAAAGGTATCGTGGAAGAGAACAAGGAACTGAATGTTATAGAGTTACATTTTCTCAATGCCCGAAGGCAAATACAAAACATATCAAACCTCTACGGCATCAAAATAGCTTGCTGAAAAAAGTGATAATTTGTTTTCAGTTTTTTTTGCTTAAGCGCCTAAAGAAGTTAAATGAGATTATATCTATTCCCTTGATATAACGTTACAAATAAACACGTTTACTTTTTCTTGCCAGTAAGCCTGGCTTAATTTCATCATCTATTGTCATCCCAATAATTACTGCGTGTGCATCGTTGCTTCCATCAGGCAAACTGTCATGATAGGATTGTAGTTCTAATTTCTCAACATCTTCATTGGCCAATTCAAATAAAAAATACCTGGTAGGATCACCGACAGCTTTTTCAGGTGTGATCATTGATTTGACGTCAACAGATAATTCTCCATTATCCTTAGCTCTTAATTTAAAAACTCTGGAAGTTGCTGTCCCATCAGGATTCATATATCTTTTTTCAGGTGTACTAAATCCACGTCTGTAAAGCCATTCCTGTGTAATTACCTTTTTTCTATCAGGCATTAAAAGTTATTTTTGGTTTAACCAGCGTAGCATCTCTCCCAGATACTCTGTATTAAAATTTTGCTGATTTGGAGTATCATTTTCCGGAAACATTACTGCAATAGACTTCTCTTCATATAGAATAATCTCAATTGATTTACTTTTATTTTTGCTTCTAATATCCAGCATTATTTCACCATTGGGGCCTGGTACAGCGTGAAAGATAGGTTGACCGTGTTTGCTCAAAAGAATTGTTAAAGCCATTGCTTTTTCAATAGTTTCCCTTGCTGGGGCTATTGCACCATCTTCGTCCCAATTATTCTGTAAATAGGAAAATTCTTTTATTAGATGTGTAATTCTGCTATTTAAGTTAGGCTCATCGAGAGACACTAAAATAATGCTCGCTGACAATGATGTTCTTTCGTTGGTATAAAGTTCTTGAAGAGTCAAAGCCGAATTTCGCGAATTACTTTGAGCATATGCGGAATAATTATTTATCAAGGCTGGCATAAAAATCAGAATTTAGCATTTTTTTAAAAATATCAGAAGCTGCTGTATGTGCTTTTTCAAGCCAATCTACAATTTCTTCCTGGTTAAAATTGTATCTTTTTTCTATAGTGGTTGTCCAGATTACAGAAGATTTTTGAGATTGATTATTGATACCATTTGTAATTGACAACTGCATTTCTGAACCATCCTCCAAATCAAAAACTTGAAACAGATTTAAAGTTTTGAAGGAACCAGGTAGTGGGTAGTTTGGTTGAATTGTAGTTCGTAAATTCTCTTCTATAAATGTCTTTATATTTTCAACCGCTACATCCCAAACGTCAACATACTGCAATTTAGCCTTATTAAATTTAATAGGATCTTCGTAAGAATCAATTAACTTTTTTATCGCACCTATTACATTACGTTTATAAGTCCGTTCCCATTCGTAGCCCGACTCTACTTCATTTACTGCCATAATCCCCTGGCCATGTTGCACTACAGGCCATTGGAACTCGGCCTTCCAATACTGATGTATTGGCATTCCATATATTTTGAATGGGGTTCCATCAGGAATTAATTTGCGATGCAAGGGAAAATCAAGTTTTAATTTTTCAGCGAACTTTCCTTGTGCCAAATCAAATCCATCATCTACTCCCGGAGTGTCAGAATTACTAGCCCAATGAAGTTCGAAAATAACTTCTTTCAGTGGTGCATTTTTTAATTTAACCTCACTCATTTTGCAAATCTAATATTTAAATACAATCTTCTGCAATATTGTAATACATGATCACTTGTTCTGAATCTTGAAAATTTTATTACACAAGAAGAAAGTATAATCCCTGACAGGAGAAATAATAACAATAACAGACAAGGCATTTTTAATTTAAGCAACATGTATTTTAGTTTTAAAGGGAAACAATTTTTATAGCGGAGGCATAGACCAAACTGTGATAACCTTTCACCTTATTCTTAATCAGATAGTTTCATTTATTTTTTTTATCAAGGGGCTATACTTGGCAATTCCTTCATTCATTAAATCTAAGTTTTGCCATATTTCTGTATCCCTATTTACTTTCCGTAATTCTTTTTGCATTTTGATACAATACGTTTGGTATTCGCTTGTTTGCTTTTTATTCAATAGGTTTAATTCTTCAACACTATAAAACGAAATCAAAGAATTAAGAATACTTTTCAAACTTTCTGTTGCCTGAAACCAATCAAGGCCACTTTGTTGAATTATTTTTTCTTCCATTATTGTAAGTCTTTATAGTAATAATAACTAAAGTTTCGGTGTTGATAAAATGTTGGTAAACAGATAAATATATTTTAAAATAAAGTTGCATAAGTAGAGATAAATTGTTAATTTTGAGTGAGTTATAAACAAAAAACAACAACTCATACTTATGCAACAGTC
>DATKQQ010000286.1:0-18695 GCA_035532615.1 Hanamia sp. | reverse complement strand
GCATGACACGGTTAACTAAAAATTGGGTAAAATCATTTTTCAACTTATTTTTTTGACGTATGATCATTGGTTTAATAATCTTTTCCGGCTTTATATAGATAGCTCCATTACGGTAGGTCATTTCATATTCAAGTCGTTTTACCCTGCCGAAATTAGAAACCATAAAATAACCTTCCAACCCGAGAATATCTTTCCACTTTTCTCCATTAATACTTTTTAGAGAAGTATTTTGATATGGATATTCGTGTACTGCCATGCTGTAAAAATAACAAAGTAAAAATAGTGAAGCAACTCTTTAAATGATTTGATGAACTGTTTGAAAATAGTTTTTTTTCTTCATTAATTTTTAAATCTTTAAAATGAAATGTTATGGAACAGCTAATGAATTTATTCGCATTAAACATGGTGGCCGGTTGAAGCCAACTACAGAAAGGGTTTTTATCAATCTCGACAGTAATCGTGCAGGCCGCAGAGGAAAGCGTCCCGACCGGTTATTGCTGCTTCGGAACACAGCAAAGGAATAAATAATCAGGATTCGTATTTTTATTTTTTCTGCTTTTTGTAAAAAACATTCATGTTTATTTTGAATAAAGAACTAAAGAACGTCAGACGGTTTTTCCGGTGGGATTGCCTGCTGCAGATGCTCAAAGCCGGGTTCTAATGGATGCCCAAATAACTTAGGATTCTCAAAACCTTGTACAGATGGGATTGCCACAGTAGATGCCCAGAGCTGTGCTGAAAAAGATGCCAGAAAAACTATCCGTTCAATAGAAATATGCAATGCCGGGATTTAGGATGGGATGACCAAAGGAAACGCCCGGTGGGAAAGGATTTAATGAGCGCGAACCGAAAGCTACCGCAAATGAGGGCCTCCCAACCCTCCAAGGGAGGGTTTTAGTAATTCAATTTTTTTAAATAAGATTCTACAGTATTTGTTGTTTTACTAAGATGTCATACCACCTGCCCAAGGAGGGTTTTAAATTATTTAATAAGAGAATCCACAGAAACTAATTAAATTACCGCCTTCATATTTTATCTAAACTCTAATGAAAATTCTGAAATTTTTTAAGGCCATTTGCTGCCTGCTGTCAACAATTTTTATTTTTTCACAATCAATTTATGCATGGGGATCAAAGGACATGCGATTGTTGGCGAGGTTGCCTATCATTTTCTAAATGATAATGCCAGGAAAAATATTGAATATTATTTAGATTCCATGTCAATTGGTGATGCATGCAATTGGATGGATAATATGAGATCTGAACCGGATTATAATTTCATGAAACCATGGCATTATATTAATATTCCAGAAGGTGAAAGTTATACTCCGTCAACTGATGATAATATAATCAACCAAATAATTATAACTTTTAATGAACTACGACATAAGAAAACGCTTTGTGATGAACAGATCAAAAATGATTTGCTTGTACTATGCCATTTGATTGGGGATTTGCACCAACCCTTGCATTGCGGCTATGGTGATGATAGAGGTGGAAAGAATATTAAAGAACAATACCTGACTGAAAAAACCAATCTTCATCATGTGTGGGACAGCAATATTATTGAGAGTGAGAATATTTCGGCGGATGACTGCCTTAATCTGTACAATAAAAATCCCGGACAAATTGATACGATTAAGGGAATCCATTTTGTATTGTGGATGAAGGAAAGCAGGACGCTTTTAAACAGCGTTTATGATTTTACAAATTCCCAGATTGATAAAGATTACATCCAAAGAAGCAAACTTATTATTCAAAGACAATTATTAATTGCCGGAATAAGGCTGGCGGCTGTGCTTAATAAATTGTTTGGTGGAGATATACCAAAAATTAAATCGCCATTGGCCGGAGGCCAGACGGTGGCAAATCCAAATAACGAAATAGAAGCAAGTGATGCAGTTAATTACATTGGGCAAAATGTAAAAGTTTGTTCAAGAGTATATGGTGTAAAAGAAACGGCTAAAATAGATTTTATAAATCTTGGCGCTACATATCCCAATTCACCACTTACGATTGTAATTTTCCAAAAGGATTTTTATAAGTTTAAAGAGTCTATTGAAAACTTATATAATGGCAAAAATATTTGTTTGAATGGAAAGATTGTGGAGTATAAGGGGAAGGAAGAAATTATTGTTACTGAGCCAAAGGAAATTGTTGTTTTATAAAGTGCAGGGAAATTTCAAAAATTTACTTTGGCGATATTAAAGTAATGAATAGTCGAATTAATTACAGCAAACCAACAAATAAGCGAGATTCCGATTTTTCTTTTGGGTAAATGCATCATTGTTATTTTACAAAAATCAGGATTAATAAATTTATGGTTTGAGGAAAGGCACAAGCCAGACGCTTGCGCCAAATAGGGGTAATACTAAAGAAAAGGACTGCTGCTTCTTCTTTGGATCCTTTGCTGCTGAAAATATTTCCGTATTTATGTTTAATAGCGTTTATAAGTGAATAAATGATCCATAAAGCATATAGCACAGGAAGAACAAGCAAATTCTTTGCAGTATCCAGGTTATTTGTTGCTGCATATACAATTACAAAAAGGAAGTAGGGTAACATTAAACATAAAAAGACTCCCTTATACACATGAAATTTAATCTTTTCTAAACCAAAAGCCTTATAAACATAATAAGGGAAATAACAGGGTGTGATAAATCCCGTACCATAAGCAATAATTTCCTGGATAAAAATAGAACCGGGCAGATTTGGATCTGGCAGCAAACCTCCACTTACATTATAAATTATTAATAAAGCAATCAAAATTATATTTAGAAAAGCACTTCTATCATCAGGCCTGGATAGTTTATAGATGATCAGGTAGAAAAAAATTACTAATTCTATGCTCACAAAAATAAATGTGATAATATGCATTTGAGTTCCAGGCAATAGCATATCTGTACATGATTTTTTATTCTTTCTTCATAAAAAATAACGGGTAACCAAGATTGAGTTCATTATAAATTTTAAACCCAAATTTCTCATACCAGGGAATGTTTTTTAAAGTTGAGGTTTCAAGATAAACAGGCCTTTGCCTGGAGTGGGCTTCCTCAATTACTTCTTTTATTAAAGTGCTTCCGATCCCCCTATTTTGTTGATCTGGCTCTACACCAATAAACCATAAACAATACATCAATTTCTTTGGTTGAAGTTTTTTTATTTTCGATTCACGCACCATTGCTTTCTTAATATTGGAGATTCCAATACATGAGGCAATCAATTTTATATCAGGCAAAATTGATTTAAGATTATTCTTTTTCTTATCAGGCAGTAGAATTAATGCGCACCCACTTTTATCATTGGTTAAATAAACCTCTCCATATAAGTAGCAAATATCAAAAGAGTAGGCCATTAGCTTTCTTATTCGTTGGTTTCTTTTTTTATCCTGTTTAACAATATAATTCACACTTTGGTTATCATTAAACGATTCTGCAAGAATATCTACCACTCTGTCTTTGTCCTGATATGTAGCTTTAATCATAAAGTCAAATTTAATTCGTACATAAAGATATTATGGTCCAAGCCTTTTTACTTGCTAAAAAGATTTGCAAGGCGGATAAAAAGATTTGCAATCGGTATCTTTTTATAAAACTAAATTGTATCACAATCCGTACTATAGATATATTGAATGTTATTCGTCCTTTTAGAAGGAAAGATTTGTATGAATTATCTTCATTTTTATTGAACAGCATTTTTTTACAGCAATATATACTTTGAAAAACTATTGTTGAATAAAGCTAATGCAGATGAAGAAAGAAATTACAGAGCGATTATTAATCCTATAGATTTAGAAAGCAATAAAAATATTGATATTGAACTATTGAAAAAGATTGCTGAAGCTCTGTGGGAGATTGTGAAATGAAAGAGCAACAAATTTTTTTGTATGAAGATTCTGAAATTGACCGGGGAAAAATCATTCCAATAACTTTTTCCTTCCCATTCTTTCCCGGGCTTCAGATAAGATACTATGTATTTTTTGTTTCAACTGTTTTTTGGGTGGTAGTTCTGTCCAGTATTCAGCCACCATTATGCCGTCCTTATGCATTTCCAATAATTCTATTTGTTCCCTACTGCCTTCTGCACAAAGTATTAATCCAACGGGAGGAAGTTCTCCTTCCTTTTTTTCGTACCTGTCTAACCATTTTAAATACAGCTCCATTTGCCCTTTGTGCTTAGCTTCAAATCTACCCAGTTTTAATTCTATGGCTACCATTCTTTTTAAATTCCGGTTATAAAAAAGCAAGTCTAAATGAAAATCTTCGCCATCTATTATCATTCGCTTTTTGCGTTCCACAAAGGCAAAGCCTTTGCCTAACTCTAAAATAAATGCTTCTAACTCCCGTAGAATAGCTTCCTCCAAATCCTTTTCTAAATAGGTGTCCTTTAGCCCCAGGAAATCTAAAAAATAGGGGTCTTTAAAGTTGTTGAAAATAGCAGGGTGACTGCTTGTGTTTTGTAAATTGGCTATAGTAGTTCTTTCAAATGTTTTGGTGCTAACCTGTCTGCGCAAATCCCTTATGACTAAGGCCTGGGTGGCTGCGGCTTGTGCATAAAACAGTTTGGCCTCTTTACTTTTTAAAGGTAATAATTCTACAAAATGCGACCAACTCAATTGTGTAGACAGCGTCGACACAATTTCAACATCAGTGAATTGCTCGGCAAATTGCATCATTCGCCTTAAATTTCTTAATTCAAAATTTCTCCCATAGTGAGCTTCCAATTGTGCCGACAGTGTCGGCACAATTCGTTTACCGTAATCTGCCCGTTTGTTTTGCAGAATTTCTTTATTGATACGGTTCCCAACATGCCAAAAAAGCATTGTAAGGGTGCTATTGGCTTGTGAAACTAATTGTTGCTGGCTTTGCTCAATGAGTTGAGATAACTCGGTGAGTAAGATCTTTTCGGTTGATACTTCACTTTTTAATTTTGCCATTTGATAAAATTACTAATTCGCTGGAATATGTCCTTTAGTGGATTATTATATGATTGGTGGATTATTATTTAATTGATAATTTCATTTATTTGTCGTTCTGCTGAAAGGCTTTTTTATCTCTGGAGATTAAATAGAGTTGATTTATAAAACGAACAAAGAAATCCTTGCGCGAAAATTGGGGAGAAACAAAACTGGGAGTTTTTTTTATTATTCTTGATTATACTTCTTAAAATTCTCCGCCTGTTCAAATATCTCTTTAAACACTTCATCTTTTGGAACAGGTGGATAATCATTTTCTGCAAGTACTAAAATCAGGTCAACTTTTAATTCAGCTTTTATATCATCCCTGTTTGCCCAGTCAGTATATTTTGCTTTATCATCTACTATCTTCTTAACTTCCCGGGATAGCTTTATTAACTTGTCTTCCGGGTATTCAAAATCGTATTTCTTTGCAATGGCTTTCAAAATATCATAAAATGCTTTTTCCTCAAAGTCAATTCCTAAATCCATAAAAGAGTTCCGTTCCTTTTGCAGGTCTTTAAAAAGGTTGGCAAATTGCTCGGCAACATCATCCAAAACATGGCTTTGAAAAACATCAAAATCTTTTCGCTCGTTATAAACTTCTACCAGCTTTTTAAGCTTCTTAGAAAAATCTATTCCTTTAATTCTATTGATCTTTTTAAAATCATCAATTGCTTTGGAAAGCAATTTTTGCAATAGTTTTATTTTAGTATTCGGCAGTTTTATTTTATCAATCTTAGCCATATATTCATCGCTGAATATGTCTGCATTGTTTTTCGGATCATTTTTATCTAACTTAAATATTTCTTCCACACCGTCACTTATTAAGGCTTCTTCTATCATTTTCCTAACCTTATCATTCATCTGAGCTGTATCCGGTGCGTCACCTTTTGTTAGTTTATGAATGATAGCTTTTATGGCAAAATAAAAATGAATATGGTCTCTTTCTTCTTCACTAATATCTTCGCTGGAACAACACAAATCATAAGCCGAACGCAGCTTCTTTACCATTTCTATAAATCGCTTTTCCAATTCATCGGTAAGCTGTGCATATTCGGCAGCATGATTTAAACAGTCGAGTTTTTGTAAAGGTGAGCCATTGAAATAATTTGTTGTATCGAACTTATGGAAAAGCTTTGCCAATAAATCTAATTGATCTTTTACAAGAATGACTGCTTTATCAATGTCTTCAAAATCATCTTCACTTACTCTGCTGTATTTTGCCAAAGCAAGATTCATATTGCTTTTGATGCCTACGTAATCAACTACCAGACCCACTTCTTTGCCTTCGTAAACGCGGTTTACTCTGGAAATGGTTTGAATCAATGAATGTTGCTCTATCGGTTTATCAATATAAATAGTTTCCAGGAACGGCACATCAAATCCGGTAAGCCACATATCTACAACAATGGCAATTTTGAAATTGGATTTTGCATTTTTAAACTGGCGGTCCAGTTCCTTTCTATCGTCCTTAGTACCAAGCATGTCATACATGATTTTAGGATCATCCTTTTGTCTGGTCATTACCAGCTTTATTTTTTCAATTGGCTTTAATTTTTTCTTTTCTTCTTCAGTTAATTCCGCACCTTCTTCGCAGTCTCTTATTTCTGCCCACTCCGGACGAAGCGCAATTATTTCTTTATACAGGTCATAAGCAATAGGCCTGCTGCTGGATACAAACATAACCTTACCCTTTACACTGGCGCCTTCTTCAATTCTCTGTTCATAATGTTCAATAAAATCCACTGCCACTAATTTGAGGCGTTTTGGGTCACCCAAAATAATTTCCATTTTGGTAACCGCTTTTTTACTTTCCTCTACCTGGTATTCATTTGTTCCCTGAACAGCACATTGTTTATAGTATTCTTCTATCTGTTTTAATTTTTCTTCATTCAGAGAGACCTTGGCTGCACGCCCTTCATATACTATTCTTACAGTAATCCCATCTTCTACAGATTCTTTCATGGTGTAAGCATCTTTCACTTTACCAAATACATCTAATGTGCCGTCAACAGGTGTTCCTGTAAAACCAACATAGGTTGCATTTGGTAATGAATCATGTAAGTATTTGGCGAAGCCATATTTGCGTTCAACCCCTTTAGCCGTGATCTTTAATCTTTGATCAAGATTGATTTGTGAACGGTGGGCCTCATCAGAGATACAAATCACATTCGTTCTATTGGTTAATAGTTCCGTGGTTTCAGTAAACTTATGAATGGTGGTGAGAAACACACCGCCGCTGTTCCTGTTTTGTAAAAGCGTTTTCAGTTCTTCACGGGTTTCCACACTTATTACGTTTTCATCTCCAATGAAAGTTTTGGCATTGGTGAATTGTGCTGATAGCTGATCATCTAAATCTGTCCGGTCTGTTATCAATACTATAGTGGGGCTTGCAAAGTGCGGACTTTTCATCAAAAGTCGTGTGAGGTAAAGCATGGTAAAGCTTTTGCCGGAACCTGTTGCGCCGAAATAGGTACCTCCCTTACCACTGCCGTTTGGTCGTTGATTTATCCTGATACTTTCAAACAATTTATTAGCTGCATAATATTGCGGATACCTGCAAACAATTTTTATATCATCTTTAGATGTATCAGGGAAATAAATAAAGTTGCGGATAACATTTAGCAAACGCTCTTTATTAAATAAACCTTTAATCATGGTGAATAGCGAACTGATGCCATCTGATGGTTCATCACTATCGTTTATTTTTCTCCAGGCATAAAAGAAATCGTAAGGAGCAAACAGGGAACCCATCCTGTTATTAACGCCATCGCTGATAACGCAGAACGCATTGTATTTAAATAGTTCAGGAATATCCCGTCTATATCGCACTGTTAGTTGCGTATAGGCATCTTTAATAGTACAGTTTTCCTTTACTGCAGTTTTAAATTCAATCACTACCAAAGGCAACCCATTGATATAGACAACGCCATCGGGTATTCGTTTTTCGTAACCAAGTATTTCCAGTTGATTGACGATTTTATAAATGTTATTGTCTTTTGCCTGATAAGGTTCTTCCGGCTCTGCGGCTATGTTTAACTCTTCATCCAATATTTCTGCCTGTAGATTTCTTAAAGCTTTAAAATCTATTAAATGAATGAAAAGATCTTTCTTATTTCTGTCTTCCCTCTTTAACGTAAAACCGTCTGCCACTAATTTCATAATGGCTTTATTACTTTCATACAAGGCGGAAGCGGGATACAAATCCAATTGCCGGATAATTCCATCAATTTCATTGAGCGTAATATCATCCTTGCTATATTGATTCAGCAAAAAGTTTTTTAAATCATCACGAAGCAGCACATCAGCCATTTCTTTGTGAATGGTTTCACCATGCACATGAGGTATATTTTGAGTTTCTAATAACTCAATAACAGCTTGCTCTAATGTGTCTTCTGTAAATTTCATTTTGCCAGTCAGTTTTTTGTTATGTTATCAGAATTTTGATAACACAACAATTTTCAGAATGCTATTTTAAAAATTGAATCTATTTGATTTCCAAATCAATTCCTTTATATAAACCAATCAATTCTGGCAAAGTAATTATTTTCAAATCAAGAATTTTACAAATTGCCGGGATTTTCTTAAACGCTTTATTGTCATTACTCGTTTCTGATTCTTCTGAAACGATATATAGTTCTTTCTCAGATTTATTCTTTTGCAAACAGTAAAGAATTATTTTAGCATCTGCCGAATTTAAAAATGCACTTTTCCTTTCTTCAAATTCTACAGGGTTCAATTTGTTTTTTGTCGAACCATTGATAAATTGATTTTCAAGTTGGTTGAAAAACTTTTTTGTGGGCAATAGTTCTTCTGTTTTTAAATGATGTTTCTTTTTGGATATATAAATTAACTTTTCAATGACAATACCTTTGGAAGTGTATTTGCATTCCTCAAAGACTTTATCTAATAAAACAATTTCACCATTTTCAATTTTTTCCTGAAAGAGATTATATAATACAGACTGCTTATCAAAGGGCAAGTAGTAACGTACCAACGATAAAAGAGAACTGGTATCAATTACTGCTATCATTGAATATAAATATCTAAATTTTCGGGTTTAATATTTAGAGATTTACAAACCTCATATTCGTTGATTACGCCTTCATAAAAAGCGGATTGAATTGTTGAAATCAACAACGGGGAATTTATCGCTTTTGGTGTGGAACCGCCTGATGGCTTGCCCGTTAATATATCTTGTTCTCTTTTCAATTTTTCTGCTTCCTGCCGTGCTTTAATACCTGCTTCAATACCTGACTTTATTTTGAAGTAATTTGCTTTGGATAATAAGTTTTGAAACAATAGCCTTGTGTATAATGCAGTCTGACTTAAATGAGTCCGCTTTGATATATTCGCAATCATCTCATGGTGGTAATCATTATCAGCATTAGCTATTTCCAATTTATCAATTGAATCAGCATATTTACCGGCTAAAAAATAATAGGCAAAGTCATTGCACCATCTTTCTACAGCGTTCAATTCTTTATTAAGCAACCTATTATAATCAAACTCTTCCACTTCTTCTTCTTTCAATAAATAATGACCCAATTCATGCGCAAGGGTAAAGATTTCCCGGCGCATAGCACTTTGGTTTCGTTTAACTACAATTACATTTGGCTTCAAAAAAAATCCGTCAATATTGGCTTTCTCCTTTTTGTTCCAGGTTTCTACAAATTCAAAAACTAAAATATTAGCACTTGCGAATTTTGTTATTAATCCTTTTAGAAATTCTCTTTTTTCAATTTCAAAATCAGGATAAAGGATTTTACGGATTTCGGAAGCAGTTTCTCTTGGCGAATGATGAATGTTATAAACTTCAATTTGTCTTTTAAAATCAATGTCAGACAATTTAGCTATCGCAGAAAGTGAAATTTTGAAATCTTCAAAGTGATTGACTATTTTTTTTGCGCCGATATTCAGTTCTATCCCAAATTTTTCTTTCCGGAAAAAAATACTTGCCTCCTTTGATTTTTCAGGTGCTTTGGGGTCTAAATAAAAATGCAACCCTTTTTCAAAAACTTTGTCAATCCGCTTTAAAATGCTCACTTTTATTTCATTTCTGAATATTTCTTCTTTGGTAATTGGTTTCTTCAATCCATCACTAATCATAGATAATAAATCATCCGCTGAAAGCTTAAAAAGCTCCAGTAAATATTTCAATCGCGATATGTTTTGCTCTACTGTCAGGAAAATATCTAATTTTTGGAACGGGTAAAAATAATTAAAATAAAAGGTTTAATTCCAAAGTATGTAATTTATTTGAATCATTCATTCATGATAATTCAAAAAAAGCATTCCATCAATCTCATTCAGCGTAATATCATCCTTACTATATTGATTCAGCAAAAAGCTTTTCAAATCATCCCGGAGCAGCACATCAGCCATTTCTTTATGAATAGTTTCTCCATGCACATGAGGTATGTGTTGAGTTTCTAATAACTCAATAACCGCTTGCTCTAGTGTGTCTTCGTTGAATTTCATAAAACATCTTAGTTCAATTGATTTTTAAAGAAAGTTATTAAGGTTGATTTAAAACTTGTTTCTCGCTCTTCAATATCCGTTTTTACCCAATCATTTTTAGGATATACGCTAAGATCTAAAACAGATGCAATCTTTGAGGCACTATAACGTAGTTTTTTAACGCCAAAATATCCATTGCCTGCCTGAATATTTAATTTTTTTTCAAATACTATTTTGTTTCCAAATCTATCCAAGTAGAGTTGCGCGTCATCTAAACTCCACCCATTATAGTTTGTATCCTGCCATTTTTTCGGAAAAATATGTTCGATTTCAAAGCGAAAGGGAATTAGCTCTTTTTGCTTGGGATTAAGATATGCGTCTAACAATAGTAGTGCTCTCGAAATTCTTGAAGATGAATGATTATCTATTTGCTGGGAAAGTAGGTTATCATTTAGTTCAAAATCTATTGAAAATTCATTCCTGGACTGAATAGAAATGCAAGCAGCGTATATATCATCCTTGATAGCATTGACAGTGGGAGCATCTAAAAATTTGGCAAATAGAAATGCAGTCATCTTTTTTAAAAATAAACAGAAATCAATGTCAAAAGATTGATTGCATTTATTTTTCATAAAAAAAACACTTGTAGGATATTTCCAAAATTCATTTGGGTAATTGTAAAGACAATGCAAATATTTACTAGCTTCTGTAGATATTATATATCCGGCATCATCATCTGGTGGAATTTCAGTATTCACACTGCGCCAGAATTTTGCAAGATCCATAATTTCTTCAATAAGGTTAACTGCTTTCAAACGGCTATATTTATTATCAGCGTAAAATTTTCTTAGCCCAACTTCTTTGGATTTATCATTATTTCTGGCACGTAGAATATGCGAATAATATCTAAATACATCATCTATTGTAACAAAAGATTGGGTACATATTTCTGTCAGCTCTTTCCATGTTTCAGTAAAAGCAGTTCGTTCCTCTTTTGTTTTAAGATTTCTATAAATCTGGGCTTTAAAAATATCTGAATCTGATAAAGGCAATCCCCGATCATTGAGTGTCGAAAAAATCGTCAGTGCTGTTTCTTGTGTATTACATTCTATGGGCAGTATAATACATCTGTTTAGAATTGTAACACACAGTTGCTTCCATTGCAAAGGATTTTCTCGTGCAAACTCTCTACATTTCCCAAGAAAAAAAACGTAGTTTTTAGAATAGTTATCTACTGCACCAATAATACAATCGCCGGTTTCAAGTATAGAATGAAAAACATCATTGTCATCAGCTGTTGCCACTTGTGATTCAATATGACGAAGTGATTTGTCAGTTACTTTTTGCGAAATGGAGTCGATATCCCAGAGGCAAGGGGCTACCTGACTTTTTAAGCCGACAACTTGATCATCCTCAGCCATTCCATCCAGCATTTTATAGAAAGCTCGTAACAATAGAAAAAATGAAGTAATTCGTTGCTGACCGTCTATTACATCGGGACATCCATTATCATTTTGGTTAGTCACTATTGTTCCCAAAAAATACTCAGTAGTTGTATCAGTATTTTCTTCCTTAAAAGTTACAATATCATTCCAGAGCGTTTCACATTTTTCCTCGTCCCATTTATAAGGACGCTGAAAATCCGGAATAATAAATTTTTTCCCTTGCATTCCACTCAGCAAGGTTTTAATGCTTTTTTTACTAACAAATAATTCTGCCATTTTAATTTATATTATTTTTTAAAAATGAATTTTTCTCGTTAATGATATTTCTGATTTCAATTAACTCAATGACGGCTTACATCAATATTTTCTCCTTAAATTTTATTTTATCGATTACTCACTGCAATAAACTTTTAATTCTATGTTGCCTACAGTAGCTAAATAATGATAAACATTACCTAATAATAGTAAAATATCATTTGAAGCGTTTGCCTTACTTAAAGCTGGTTGAACGATATAGATGTAAAAATTTATTGGCTTGGTGTACTTAGCCTGATTTAAAAGATTTTCCAAATCTTCTTCTGTCCCTTTTATTATTCTGCTACAAGAAACACCTCCAAGAGATTTCGTTTTTCTTTTAAATAAGTGATTAAAAAATTCCTTTCCCTCCCTGTATTTCCACTTTAGAGATTTCTGCGCTTGTCCACATACTTGATAAAAATTATCAATGCTGTTATTTACTTCTCCTCTATTTGAATATTTGAGATGATACAAATGAATATCAATTGCGGTTTCAGAATCATTAATTCCAATTATGTCTGCAATTTCACCTGTTCCATCATCATCATAGATTATTTGAAAGTCATTTCGCATTTTCTCAATGAAATAGTATTGAATGGAATCTTGAATATAAGGTGCTATGTCTTGGGACTCGTTCCGAATGTTAACACCATTCCAATCATCAGTTTCAATATTATCTAATGGAATTACGTCCGGCTGTACTTTAAGTTTTACATAAAGATTTTTTAGAAGTTGGGACCCATCGGCAAACCATATTGTCGGAGTAAATTCCTGAAAGAAATCACGAATATTTGTGTTAGTATTTCCATATTGAATTGTGCAATTAGCATTTGTACTTTGAATTACATTACAATAGCTTTCTTGAGTGGCTTCATTTCTACCAATTTCAATTTCAAATTGGAAAGAATTTTCTGGAGTGTCTAATGAAAATTTTAGATTTTGGTCAAGATTTGGGTTGAATAAATTTAGCTCTATATCTGATAGATCGTGTAGTGAACCATTTATAATTACTTGGTAGCGTTCTTCTGCATACTCATACATAGTAGGATGCCAGTCAATAAGCATTGGCATAACGTTAGGCCGTTGAGAAATTTTTTCGATAGCTAAAGTATGCTGAAGCACTACATTTGGATCAATATTTTCATCTTCAACAATCTCGCCAATTGACTTACACCATTTCGTCAACTCATCTAAATTTCCTCTTTGGTATGACCAGATTTTGCCCTTTACAGAACAACCTAATGACACTTTTTCACCATCTTTATATCCAACTCCGAAAATATTATTCTTAATTAGTGTCCCTTGTTCTAATTGTCTAATTCCATCTTGAACACCTTTACCAAAATAAGATTGAAATGTAATATCTTGGCCAATGCCTTTTCTTGTACCTACATTGTAAAGCGACAACCTATCGACATTATGAAAAATTCTAAACACATTCATTCCTGTAATTAAGCTGGTAGCTCCTTCGCCAAATATTGCATCTATTAAATAAGTAGACGAAAAATTCTTAAGGGAAGTATTGAGAAAAATTCTGTTTATCCCTGGTCTAAAATCCCAATGGACTATTATAATATCCCATTGTAAATTTTGAACAGTTTCAAATTTGCCCCACTCTACTTTCTCGATTTTTCCTAAGATGATTACAAGGGTATCATGATGATTAGTATCGCTAAATACATGTTCGTAGTTTTCAATATTGGGAAAACCTTCTTTCCAATGTGAAGGGTTCCAATCATTGGCACTATTTCTAAAAATTACTGTGCTCATTGCAGGATTAATTTCTGAAAATGGCACAGCAGACTCAGTAAGATTACTAAAGTTGTCTAAGAATAATTTAATATCAATTTCCTTTTGAGTTGCGTTTGCACTTAATCGCGGAAGTAATAAATTCCAATCAGAATTTCTTGAATATAGCTGGTCTAATTCTTCATGTATCGGTGGATAAGCAATATTAGTGATGAAACTTGCATTACCCAATTCATTGTATGAAGTTCTTGTAAAGCGACCAATAAACTGAAGTGTGATTGGTAAACTTTGTCTTTCATCGTGTATAGCAGCAATTTTTAAATTGGGAAGGTCAAAGCCTTCGCCAAGCATATTCACACAAACTATAATTGAATGCTCTCCATTTTTAATTGCTTCAATTTTTTTACTCAGCCCTGCTATTCCAGTGTAAACCATAATTGGATTAAACTCATGATAATTTTTGTAATATTCAAAAATCTCTATTGCTCTGTTCTTGCTCATGCACCTTGCCATAACTACGTGATTAAAGCCAGCAGCAATATCTAACCTAAGTTGATCCACCGCTTTCTCTGCAATTTTTTCGTCAGCTAATTTTTTGTTGTATTCTCTAATTGGAAGATAATTTATCTGTTTATAGTACTTCTGCTCCTGTGCTTTTCGTAGTGAAAAATTGAAAATAACTTTTCCCTGTAAACTTCTTCCGTCATTTCTAAAAGGTGTTGCAGTAAAAAGAAAAACTTTTTCTTTATCAAATTTGTCAATAAGGTCTTTCCAAGTTCTTGCTTCTGAATGATGTGCTTCATCAATAAAGAAATGAGAGAAAGAATCTTTCAATAGATTTTTTTCTGCACCATTTCGTTCAGTTAAAATATCCATGGTTGAAACGACCACATTTGATTTTGAAATAAATTCCTGTAAGTCTTCAAGATTTTCAAAACCGCTATTTATTGTTCCTACGGTTGGATTGACACATGTTGAACCAACTATTCCATATTCTTTGAGTAAACCAAGTGTGATAAATTTCTGGGAAATTTGAGTTCTTAGAGAATCAGAAGGAACAGCGACCAATAGTTTTTTACATTCATTTGCTATTAATGTTGCCAACATTGTTTCTGTTTTTCCTGTGCCTGTAGGCATTACAATAATTGCCTTGTCTTCGGGGTTTTGTATGTGTGCTAAAATTGAATACAAAGCTCCGATTTGTGGTGGTCTCAAACCTTTTATATTTTCCTCCTCATTTTCTTTTACAAATTTAAATTTGCCTTTCCAAGTATTTATAACATCTTCTGGTGTTAGGTTTAAAAAATCAGGATGCCTTAACCATCTTTTAAAATTTATTCTGTTGGCGTTTAAATTACTTCTTGTTGGTTTCTTTGAAGTCAATAAAACATATTGAACTCCATCATCGGCAACAAAATTTTTATCGCTTGTAAGCAGAAAGTTTATTCCATTCGATTCAATTGTAAATGGATTTAAACTTATTACTTGAAAATTATTGAGAATAGTTTCACCACTGAAATATTGCCATATATCATTACCATTTTTTGAATAAAGCAAGTTTGATATTACTGGAAGAGTTAATGGCATTTTTAATTTTCTATTGTTGCAAGTTTTGAGAGTAATAAATCTTTCATTGCTGATAGGCAAAAATTTTCTTTTTCAATATTCAATATTGAATCATATAAACCCTTTATAACCACATCAAACTTCAAGATCAAATTTTCATTTGGTTCAATAATATTTTGTCCTTCAAAATCACGTGTTACTAAAGCACTGAAAACTGCACCAGTTGCTTCATTCTTTAATCTGCTAATTGTGTCAACAGTTAATTGATGAGGAAAGTATTTTGAATTTCTTTTTGTATCAGTAATTGCATAACAACTTTGATTCATCGCCATTTCGCAACCTGCAATTGCAATTGCTCCAACAGTTCCTCTTGCAGTTACAAAAATTGTGTCCTGCGGATATAATTTACTACTACAATTTTTTAAACCTTTTTCAGTGATGTTTTTTTCTGTCTTGATAGCGTAGTAACTTTCAGAAACATCAGGAGGAGCAAAAAAAGGAATTTCTTCACCCCAATATTTTTCATTAGATGTATCAGGCGTGCCACCACCACTAAGTTTCAAAACTTTTGTAAACGGTTTTACTTCCCATCCACTCGGAATCTCCCCCAATTCACTTTCAACCATTTCCCCACCATTACTTTTATAAGGCTTCCCCTCTTCATCAGGAAATTCAAAATCAACAAACCATTGCTTGTAAATAGACTGTGCTGCTTCTTCTAATTTTTGAATGAGTTGGTTGTTGAGTGCAATGCGGTTTACAATGGTGTTGTATTCTTTTACAATTTCTTTTTGTTTGTCGGGATGTGGAATTGGTATATCCATTTCACAAAATGATTTCCAGGGCAAACCTCCACGAACATCTGCATCGGTATAGAACCACGCATTTCTGTCAAAATCTTTTCTGCTAAACCACATCATTAGATATTCAGGCAAAAGAACTTTTTCATCAATGATTTCAAATACATCATAAGCAGGAGAAACAATAAAATCATCTTTGCTTTTTGATAATGCAACAGGCAATCTGTAATCACGGCCCACATGCATTCTATTACAGGCAAATTGTCCCTGCTTCACAACTTTATAAGCTGTCATATCGGTTCCTATAATATTTGCAACAGAAGGCATATAGTATTTGTCAATATTAATCCCTAATAGATTATTTGATTGTAATTCTTTATTGCGAACATTAACCTCCCGAATATGATCTCCAATCTTTTTATAATTTGATTTCATAACCCAACTCTTTAAATACGGTTAATAAATCTCTTTTTGATTCTTCTTCGGATTTCAATAACTGGGAAAACTCATTTTGTAGATTTTGCATCTTTTCATCAAAATCAATATTCTCGTCGCGGTTTATAAACTCAATGTATTTACTGGGAACAAGCGAAAAATCTTTTTTCTCTATTTCATCGAACGATGCGCTGTAGCAAAACTCAGGTGTATCCTGATACGATTTTTCAAAACCCACTTGCTGCCAGTTATGAAAAGTATCGGTCACCTGTTTAATATTTTCATCAGAAAACTGAATGTATTTTTTTTCAAAGGGAATCCCAATTTCTCTTAAATCCATAAAGAGTATTTCCCTTTCACGATTGCGGTATTTTTTAATTTTTCCGTTCTGTTCAATAGTTCTTTCTTTTTTATTTTTATTCAGAAACCAAAGTGTAACACTGATATTGGTAGTATAAAACATATTCTGAGGCAATACTACAATGGCTTCTACCAAATTGTTTTCAATGAGCTTTTTACGAATGTTGTATTCTGTACCTCCACCTGATAAAGCGCCATTTGCCAATATAAAACCTGCTACACCGTTTTCAGAGAGTTTGCTTACCATGTTTAAAATCCAGGAATAGTTGGCATTGCCTGTTGGAGGTACTTCATATCCTGCCCATCTCGGGTCGTTGGTCAATTCATTATCTGCCCGCCATTGCTTTTGGTTAAACGGCGGGTTAGCCATTACGTAATCAGCTTTCAAATCTTTATGCTGATCACGAAAAAAAGTATTCTCTGCCACATCGCCCAGGTTAGCACTGATACCACGAATGGCCAGATTCATCTTTGCCAGTTTATAGGTAGTGGTAATAGCTTCCTGTCCATAAATGGAAACATCTTTTTTATTTCCGTGATGGCTTTCAATAAACTTCATGCTCTGTACAAACATGCCACCCGAACCACAACAAGGGTCATATATTTTTCCTTTGTAAGGTTCAATCATTTCAGCAATCAGGTTTACTATGCTTTTAGGCGTATAAAATTCTCCTTTGCCCTTTCCTTCAGCAATAGCAAACTTGCTGAGAAAGTACTCATACACTCTGCCAACAATATCTTGTTGTTTGTCTTTAAGGGTATTAATGTTATTAATGGTGTCAAGCAATGAAGCGAGTTTGCTCACATCCAGGCTCATTCGTGAATAATAATTATCAGGCAATGCACCTTTCAATGCAGGATTGTTTTTCTCAACTGTAAAAAGAGCCGTATCAATTTTTATTGCAATGTCATCCTGCTTTGCATTTTCCATCAAATAGCTCCAACGTGAAATTTCAGGTAAGTAGAAAACATTTTTACTGGTGTAAAATTCCACCATATCCAAATATTTTTCTTTGCCGTCTAAAATCAATTCCTTCCGGCGTTCTTCAAACTTATCGCTTGCAAACTTTAAAAAGATAAGTCCTAAAACAACATGCTTATATTCTGATGGTTCAACGGAGCCTCTTAATTTATTGGCACTGTCCCAGAGCGTTTCTTCAATAGATTTCTGTTTTTTTTGCTTTGCTGTTTTGGACATTTATATAAATACTCTTTTAATTATTTTACGAGGGTTTAGGACATTATTGTTTGGTATGTCAAATTCGGTATTGATTTTATAGTTTTTAGTTTGGGTTTCCAAGATTAGGAAGATTGCCAAATGTAATCAAAAAGGAACAAAGATTATGAAATTGCAATATGTAGTGCGGGCCAGGATATTTTCATGTAATTAAGATTTTTAGGAAACGTTTTTTTGCAAAAGCTGTTTGGTAGATTATTCCGTTTTATTGGGCAGGATTTATAAGGTTGCGCACTATGTTAGTTATATTACTAAAGTTTCGGAGTTACAAAATCGATAATTTCGGCTCAGGGTGATCATTGCTGGAGTGGAAAATCCGACAACAATCACACAATAAATTTGTCAACTCCGGGTTTGTAATTACTTGTTTGAAAAATATTTCCCAATCTA
>DATKQQ010000285.1:0-14518 GCA_035532615.1 Hanamia sp. | reverse complement strand
CAAGATCGCTCTAAGGGGGTTACCATGCGTCGGAATGACAGTTTCAATTTTCTGTTCAGAAAAAAGAAAATGGAAAAAATAATTTACCAATAACAAAAAAAGTGGGGAATTACCGGTAAAAATATCTTTTCAAGGGTGGGGTTACCATGCTTCGGAATGAGGGGGTACCATAAATCGGAATGGGGGGTTACCATGGTTCGGAATATACAAAGAGGCTCTGTGCCATATTTTGAAACTTATACTGGGAAGTATATTCCAAACCCTGTTGAAGTAAGATTATATGAATACGATGAATCACCTAATTTAATTTGCGATGAAATACTTGCCTTAACTAAAATGAATTGGAATAACACTCAATTTGATAGAAGACTCCCAATCACAATTGAATGTGCAAGAAAAGTAGGCGAAATTTTAAAATACTTGGATGAAGGTGATGTTATGGCATTGCGGTATAGCTTTTACATGTAGAGAGTTTAAGAATATACAATGGATATTAAAGCCGTTTCTCTTTCTCCTCCTCAATAATCTTCTGCAACTCCTTCTCACTTGGCAAATTGATTAAATACTTTGAAACAAAAACTTGTTGCGGCAAACCCATAGTTGCATATTTTACCAGTGCCTCATTTTTACCAGAGCATAAAATAATACCGATGGGATCATTGTCGCCATTAGCCGATTCGTTTTCTTTATAATAATTGAGGTACATATTCATTTGCCCTGCATCCGAATGGTCGAACTCTCCCAATTTTAGATCTGCAAGACAATGACATTTTAAAATTCTATGATAAAAAACAAGGTCAATTCGATAATGCCTATTATCAAAGGTTATTCGCTTTTGCCTGGCCTCAAAACAGAACCCCCTTCCCATTTCAATTAGAAAATTCTGCAGATTAGTGATGATACTTTCTTCCAGATCAGATTCACTATAAGATGGCTTTTCCTCCAACCCAAGAAACTCGAGTAAATAGGTATTGCGAAATACATCGTCCGGTTTCACGTCATTTTGGACTATATGTTTTTTTAGAGTAGCTTCTTTATCGGAACTAAGTCCGGTTCTTTCATACAGAAGGCTTTCTATGGCTCTTTTCAAATCCCTGACACCCCAATTATTCTTAATAGTTTGCGTCTCATAAAATCGCCGCTTATTATCTGTATCCGCCTTCAAAAGCTCTATAAAATGAGAAAAACTAAGACTATTTATTAGCAGTGAGATATTAGATTTAGCCTCTTGTTGAGATAAGGATTGGTCAAACGGTATCTGGCCAATATTAATTGACTGTAAATCAAAAGGGTTTAATTCGTCAGACGCTGTCTGACGAATTTGAGGGTAGGTATTATAAAACTGTCTGAAAAGCTTGAGGTTGGTTTCTGCCAAACCCTTTATGCCTTTTTTCTTTAGCCGGATGGCAAGGGTTTCCAAGACTTTGTTTCCGTATTTTGCTCTATCTTTCCCCGACTGTTCATATTCAATTATATGGCAGCCGATTATCCAATTTCTCATGGTCATGGCTACGTTTACCTGCTTTTGAATCCGGTTTATAAAAAACTGATTGGTTTCTTCTATTGCTTTTGATAGAATTTCCAAGCTATTAATCTGTTTCATTTTTTCAAAAATTAATTAAGTGAAAAATTATTTGAAGCCCACGTGTCATCAACACATAAAAAAAGGGCAGTTTTGACAAATTATATCCACCCAAAACTACTTTACGCGATTACAACTCGCCTCTTTCCTTCCATATCTCCTGCATCTTATGAGCAGCTTCTTCGGGAGAAATTCTTATATACTTAAAAAAATCTCTTTCGCTTTTGTGGCCGCTTATTTTCATAATAAGTGATGTAGGAGTTCCAGCTAAAAATTCATTTGTACAAAACGATCTGCGACAGGTGTGCGACGTTATCCAGTCGCATTTGGGTTTTGTTTCTGTAATTAATTTATTTCCTTTTTTATAGGAATGTGTAACCGGTTCGGTAATTCCAGCTAATTTCGCCAGACTTTTTATGTGCCGATTGAATTCAGCATTGGTTAATGATTTAAAATTTTCGAAACTACGGTTCTCTAATATTTGCTTCGCATCTTTTCTTAAAGGGATAACTACCCAATGATCGGATTTTTGCTGCTTTTTAAACAGCATCCCCTCCCGAAGATCATTTTGTTTAATTTTTGAGAAATCGGAAAACCGAAGTCCTGTTAAGCAACCAAGTACCAGATCGTTTCTATAATTAATCAAGTGAGAATGTTTAGATAAGTTTGAATTTATTTATAGTTTTTATTTCGTTTACAGAGAGATATACTGCATCAACTTCCACTTCCAGAACAATCCAATCATCCATATCGAAAGAAGGAATTATTTTTTTCTTGATTCTGTCCTTTAAAAATGTTTTAAACTGCTTTATTGTCTTACCAACAGTGTTAGTCTTTAAACCCACAATTTGTTTCTTTCTCCTTGCAAGAACATAATCGTAGGTCAGAAAATCTATAAACTCTTCGTAAAATCTTATATCCAAACTTTCAAAAGTTATTTGCTTCTTCCTGAACTTCTCAAACGCCAATAAATGATCCTTCATATTCCTGTATATCCTGGGCATATCCGCTGACACCTTTTTAGTTTTTGCCTTTATGTAATCATCGATCTGGAAATAGATATCCTTATTAAGGAAAATGTCGTCCAGAATTTTTTCTTTATCAGTTACCTCTATTTCATTTATTATACATTCAAAAGATTGATCAGGCTTGTAGTAAAGCTTGAAAAACTCCAATGGGGTTTCGCGTCTTTTGAACGCAAGGGAAATAATGTCTTCTGCTTTCCTTAACTCGTGATTTAGCCTCTGATTTAATTCAGAAGGACTACCATATATCTCGGGAAGGTTATCCGAAATACATTCTCTTCTCTTATTCCAATATTTCGGTGGTATAGCCAAACCCGAATCGAGCAATGCTCTTTTTTCACTGGTAAAGCAATATTGAATTCCAATAGATGCACTACCGTCTTTTCTTATTTTTCCTGTTTTACAAACAGGCTTAACCGGTAAATTCATATCTCGTATTTTATTGTTTACTGATCACTTTTATCAGGTCCGGCGAGAGTTCCAAATCTTTATTAGATAGACCCAAATTCTTGGTCTATCTAATGGTCTATTAAAGTGAAGTAAAGATGAATATGAAGGTAAAACAGAGAATGACTGCAAACTGTTATAACAATCTGAAAACCAGACGATAACAGTAAGGATAGGTAAAAATAGAAAAAGGGACTATCTCATTGATAATCCCCTTTAGAGGTCCCGAGCGGATTCGAACCGCTGTGGGAGCTTTTGCAGAGCTCTGCCTGACCACTCGGCCACAGGACCTTTTTTGGCGCACAAAAATAGGTAATTTTTGCAAAGTATCAGTTAAATCCAAAATTGAAATCTCATTCATTTGTATTGACCTATTTTTGCATAAATATGAAATCATCAATCGCTGATTTTTTATTTAGTTTTTAATTAATTTTTATTAAATAATGCAGCGCATCGCCGAATCTGAATTGATCATTAATCCGCGGGGAGCTATTTACCATCTCAATCTGAAACCTGATGAAATTGCACAAAATATTATCACGGTTGGCGATCCCGAAAGGGTAAAAGAAATAAGTAAATATTTTGATACTATTGAAGTGGAAACTAAACATCGTGAGTTTGTTACCCATACCGGCATCCTTGGTAAAAAAAGAATCTCAGTAGTGAGTACCGGAATTGGACCCGATAATATTGATATTGTATTAAACGAGCTGGATGCTTTGGTAAATATTGATTTTAACACCAGAACTATCAATAATGAATTAAAACAATTGAACATTATACGAATTGGCACATCAGGGTCTTTACAAAGTGATGTACCTGTAGATAGCTTTGTGGCGAGTACACATGGGCTCGGAATTGATAATCTTATGAATTTTTATTTACATGAAAATAATGAAGAAGAAAAACAATTGATCCATTCTTTTGTTACGCAAACTCAGTTGCACAATGGATTTGGGAATCCTTATATTTCCACCGCTTCTATACGTTTATTAAAACATTTTGTGGATGGCTATCACCAGGGAATCACTGTTACCTGTCCTGGATTTTATGGCCCCCAGGGAAGGATACTCCGACTTGGAATTTCTAATCCACATTTGATCGACAGGTTAGCTTCATTCGAATTTGGCCAATACCGCATTACCAATTTTGAAATGGAAACATCAGCCATTTATGCACTGGGAAAGGCTTTACATCATAATTGTCTTTCATTAAGCGCCATTATTGCCAACCGTGTTCATAAAAATTTCAGTAAAGATGCTGCTGCTTTAATAGAAAAACTAATATTGAAATCTTTAGAAATTATAACGCAAAAATTATAAAATGAAAGTAAAATTTGATAAATACCAGGGAGCAGGAAATGATTTTATTATTATTGATAACAGGGAAAGTATTGTCGCCGGGATTACAAAGGAACAGGTGCAACAGATGTGTGACCGGCGTTTTGGAATCGGCGCTGATGGCTTAATGTTGCTGAATCAAAAAGAAGGCTTCGATTTTGAAATGATTTATTTTAATGCAGATGGAATAGAGGGATCAATGTGCGGTAATGGCGGACGTTGCATCACACAATTTGCATCTACGTTAGGAATCAAAAAAAACGAATATCTATTTTCTGCCATTGATGGGGTTCATAAATCAGAGATCAACTTTGACAAGGAAATAAAATTACAAATGAGCAATGTGAAAAATATTGATTTCTCACTCGATCATTATGTGTTAAATACCGGTTCACCACATTATATAAAATTTGTAAAAGGAATTGCGGATTATGATGTAGTAACAGAAGGACGCAAGATCCGAAATAGCAAAGAGTTTGCAAAGAAAGGCATCAACGTGAATTTTGTAGAAATACTCAGTGATGATAAGATTTTTGTACGCACTTATGAGAGAGGCGTAGAGGATGAAACTCTAAGTTGCGGCACCGGAGTTACGGCATCTGCAATAGTAGCTGCGCACAATGATAATGGATTTAACAGAGTGGAAGTAAAGACAAAAGGCGGAAATCTGAGTGTTGAATTTGACAAAAAAGACGACACTGAATTTGTAAATATCTGGTTATGCGGGCCCGCAGTTTTTGTATATTCCGGTGAAATAGAATTAAAATAGTAACCCATGTTTAACGTACGTGTTTATGGAATTTTGATTAATGATGAGAGCCATATCCTTGTCAGCGATGAATATATCCGTGGAAAATATTACACTAAATTTCCGGGAGGCGGCCTTGAAAAAGGAGAAGGGACGCGCGATTGCTTAAAGAGGGAGTTTATAGAAGAAATGAATCTGAAAGTGGAAGTGGGTGCACATCTTTATACCACCGATTTTTATCAACAAAGCGCTTTTGATCCCAAGGATCAGATTATTTCAATTTATTATTTTGTAAAGCCAACAGAGGCGATAAGTTTTCACCTTACTCATACCAAATTCGATTTTTTCGATTTTACAGAAGCCCAGTTAAAAATATATAAAGAGAATTCACAAACGGAAACTTTTCGTTTTATTGATTTAAAAAGTTTTTCTGAGAAGGATGTTACCTTGCCAATTGATAAAATTGTTGCGGCTTTAATTAAAAAACAAAGTTCAACAATTTAAACCCATCCACCGGATTAACTTCTACAAAGAATTTATTTCTTGCCTGCTTTCCTGATATTTCATTTGAAATAGTACCAATTTTTTTTGTCTTATTCCATAAAATATTAAAAAAAGAAAAAATAAAATTCAATTATTAAGAAAACAAAGTTCGTGACAGCAAGCCATTTAGGTGAGTAAAATGACTTTCGTACAAGCATAGTTACCAGGTAACCCAGGCACATCAAAAAATTAATAAAGATGGCAGAAAATCCTAAAATAATAACCAGGTCTTTTAAATAAGGCACAGATAATACAATGTCTCTGCCGGTAGATACAGGTTTCCTGCCTTCCAGCCAACTAAATAATACAAAAAATAAAAAAGAGATATTGCAAATAAAAGTGAACTTTGAAAAGAATGAAATTAATTTCATTAAATAAATGTTTTGGAAATACTCACGGTAAAATAATATTAATTTGCCGGAATAATTATTTTTTAAATGGCAAATGTACTGAGTATTGTTACCTATAAAATTTTGCCCCCAAAATTAGGTGGACAAAAAGGTATCGCCCTTTTTAATCAATATTTTTCCGAAAAGGAAAATCTCATTTGTTGTACTATAAAAGACAATGATCCTGATTTAGCGATTTATAAAGTTTTTAATGTTTTAAGCAATCGACGTTTACGGTATCTCAACATTTTTTATTTTGGAATAATCAAAAAAATCATAAGGGAAAATAATATTACTCACGTTATTGTGGAGCACCCATATTACGGATGGATGGGGCTTTTGTTGAAATATTTTTGTAACGTAAAAATGATAGTTCATTCACATAATATAGAAGCAGAGCGGTTTAAGACAGTGGGGAAGTGGTGGTGGAAAACTTTAGCTATCTACGAAAAATTCATTCATCGCAAGGCGGATTTCACTTTTTGCATTACCCAACAGGACAGGGAATATTTTTATTATCGTTACAAAATTCCTTATGAGAAATCTACTGTAATCACCTATGGAATTTCGTGGAATACCATACCAGCCATTGATCAGAAAAAGGAATTTAAAAACCAATTACTGAAAAAATATTCTTTATCTCCCCAAACGCATTTATTTCTTTTCAATGGAACACTTGATTATCTTCCAAATTATAATGCCGTAAAAAATATTGTCGAGAAAATAAATCCATTATTTATCAAAAAAAATATCCCTTACAAGATAATCATTTGTGGAAAAGGACTTCCTTTGGAAATGGATGAATTAAAGAATTATAAAGATCAGAATATTATTTATGCAGGTTTTGTTGATGATATTTCAGTTTACTTTAAGGGTGTTGATATTTTTATAAATCCGGTTACCGATGGCGGTGGAATCAAAACTAAATTAGTAGAATCTTTGGGATATAATCTGAATGTGGTTTCTACATACAATGGTGCTATTGGAGTCGATGAAAATATTTGTAATGAGAAATTACTTTTATGTGAAAATGAGGACTGGAAAGGATTTGCCGATAAAATGGGAATAGCAACAAATATCAATAAAAACATTTCTATTGAATTTTTTGAATACTTTTATTGGGAAAACATTGCGGAAAAAGCGGCAGACATTATCCTGAATCTATGATAAAACATGATACCATTTTTATCAAAATTGGGATCTTACTTTTTTCTCACTTTTCCCATCACCAGATACCTGCGATTTGATAAACTACTGCATTATCTGAACTACATGCGCTAATCTTCCGTCTTTGGTCATACCTTCAATTACTACCCTGAATGCATTGGTAATATCATTGTTAAAAAAAGTAAGATCCACTTTGCTTTTCCCGGGTGATGTTGTTACTGAGGGATTCCAATAAAGTGTAGTACGCAAATCCTTTTTGCTATTATCATCACTTATTATATCATAATTTGGTGAATAAAACTGGCGGATCACAGTATATCCACTTACTGTGTTATTAGATAAACCTTTACCAGACGATTGTTTTACATCATCACCTCTACGTGTATAAATAGCAATGGCACCACTGCCTCCGCTACCAGCGCCACCCATAAATGGAGGACGAAAAACTTTTATATAAGCAACATCAGAAACGGGAATTGTTTGAACCATGTCGGTAGGGGTTGATATTTCATCCACATATATTTGTGGTGTGCCGCCGCGCCAGGAGAGTGTTGGCGGATTGCCCGGAGTGATTTGCAAACCAGCGACTTTCCCCTGCAGGTATTGAAATATATCCTGCGCAGACATAGCAAACGGATCATTCAACAAATCGAATTCATAGCCGTCTCCTCCCGAAAATAGCCCTGAAGTATATTTTTTATCCATCTGATCCAGGGTAGATTTCGGGTTTCCTTTTATAGTTACCGTCGCTAAAACCTTCCCTTTCAAAAAATTTAATTCCTGTTCCTGGGCTTCACTCAATTCAAGATGGTATTTGTTTCCTGTTGTGTCTGAAAGATGATTATAGTAAAAACCTGTCGCTTTTTCATTATTTGAAAATGGTGGTAACCTTCCAGGCATGAATTGTACCGAAATGTCGCTCCTTCCTTTTGATTTTGCAAGCTGGTAATAGATACGTGCCGTATCAAAAAGAATCAAGTCCGAATCGTCAAAATTCCCATTTTGATCTACCGGTGCTGTATAAATTTTTGTACCGGATTTTTTTTCAGTTACCATTAAAATAATGGATCCTGCCTGATATAATTCAGAAGGAGTAGCTCCATATATTTTCCCGGATAAAGAAAGATAAGATGTGTCTCTTCGATATTTGATTACCGGATATTCTCCTTTCACCACTTTTTCCCAATCAAACCTCCGCCAGCCATGAGTAAGCATGACAAGGTCCAACTGTTGCATTATCGAATCGCTGTTGTTTAAAAAATAATAGGCAGGATCATTTACTCTGCCTTTTAATTCTCCTGTAAGCAAAAGATGCGAAATAATATTATCCGAAGTGTCATAAGATATTCCCAAATCCGTAACTGAAACCGATAAATTGGCCGAAAGGCTATCGGGAACTGTAATGGCAATCTCATCTCTTGCGCGTTTATTTAATCCCCAATGCTGGACAGTCATTACCGGCTGAAAAGAATATTCTTCATTATTAATGTATGTAATCCTCTCTGCGAGCGGTTTCCACTGATCATCAAATACAGTAATAGTCAATATTCCACTAGGTAAAGATTCTGTTGGAATAATGCCTTCAGCCAAACGGTTATTTATTTCTTTAGTGATATTAAAAACCGGCTGTTGATACATAGTACCAATGATATGCAAACTTTTCATATCGGCGGATCCGGGAGCAGTACTAATTAAAAAGATACGTTTGGTTCCTGAAATAGTTACTTGTATTGAAACACCGGTGCTTTTTATAGAAGGCAGTTTGGTAACATGTTCCGCTCCTTCCTCATCTTTCCATGTTGCCGTAAAAGTTTCTCCCTGCTCTGGTTTTATAAAAAAATAACCCATTCCATCATGAATAACATTGAGATGGTCTATTACTGCACCCTTATTATCTTTAATTACTCCTGTTATTTGAATTGGCCTTCCATATTGATCATTGGCCATAAAAGCAATTTTATTGTTAACTCCTTCTACGGCATCTCCCCCTTCCGGGAAAAAAGTTAATTTCGGAATAATAGTATTATTGGAAGCTGAAGATTTATTTATATTGGAAAGCACTTTCAAATCTTTATTATACAAAAAAGCAGTATCGAAATTGAGCATCCATTTTGTATAGGCTTTTACGTGGATAAATTGACCGTTATACTTATCAGGAATCTCAAACTGGCCAAAAGCAGTACCGTCTATCACAGGGCTTAAACTGTGCAACAATAACTTTCCATTATCATCTGTCCAGTCCACATAAACCGTTTTGCTTTCATCAGCGGGAAAAATTGCCTGCATTATGTATATCTTATACCAAACGGTTTCGCCAGGTGCGTAGGTTGACTTATCATAATGTAAATAAATTCTTTCCTGTGAATAGTTGTTTGCATAATTGGCCAAAGTGGCATTGATATCTTGTGCACCTGCAAATAAAGTGAAAATAAAAAAAACAAAAATTCCGGAAATCAATTTCTTCATAGTATAATACAGTTTTAAATTCTAATAAGGGGTGTAATTTAATCCAAGAAAATAATTGAACCAAAGACGAAGATAGAATTAACAATAGTAAAATGTTGATTTTAAAATGCGGGGATAAAAATATTTTAAAATAAAATTATCTGATTTTCCTACTTCTTTTTAAAAAGTTATGGTTTAATGACGGTCAAATGGACAAGATGCCGTTAGCATCTTTCTATTAAACGAAAAAATTTGATATAGAAATATAGTTATAGCTTGAAAAAAAACTTAAATGCTATAATTTCGTCAAAAAAAATTATGGCTTTTATAAAAGTTACTGAACAACCTTCTGAATATCGCCACCTCGAAAAAATGAGCATTGGAGAAATAATTACGAATATTAATAAAGAAGATTTCGAAGTAGCAGGAGCTGTAAAAAAAGCATTGCCTCAAATAAAAAAATTAATAAAAGCTGTTTCTCAAAAAATGATAGCCGGAGGCCGGCTTTTTTATATTGGAGCCGGTACCAGTGGCAGGCTTGGAATCCTTGATGCCAGCGAATGTGTGCCTACTTATGGAGTACCTAAAGGCCTGGTGATTGGGATTATTGCGGGCGGTAAAAAGGCCATTGTTGATGCGGTTGAAAATGCAGAAGATGATACAACTCAAGGCTGGAAAGACTTACAGGCATACAATATCACCATTGCCGATGTAGTTGTTGGGATTGCTTCCAGCGGCACAACTCCTTATGTGATTTGCGCTTTGCAAAAATGTAAAGAAAATAAAATTATTACCGGAAGCATCGCCTGTAATCCTGAATCGCCAATTAGTTCAGTATCGGATTTTCCTGTTGAAGTAATTGTAGGCCCGGAATTTATAACGGGAAGCACCAGGATGAAAAGTGGCACTGCTCAAAAAATGGTATTGAATATGATTTCTACCACTGCCATGATTCAATTAGGAAGAGTCGAAGATAATAAAATGGTGAACATGCAATTAACTAACCAGAAGATTGTAAAAAGAGGCACTCGTATGTTAATGGAAAAAACAGGAATAAAAGATGAAGCCACTGCAAAGGCTTTGCTCCTCAAATATGATAGCGTCAAAAAAGCAATGGAACATTATAAACAGACTGTTATAAAAAATGTGCAATATATTAAGGCGCAATAATAGAGATTGCTTTATCTAATTGGGGATCGTCCACATAATTATTAGGGAGAAAAATTTGGTTTAATTTTACCTTAATGTCGAAATCAGGAGGGAAACCCTTTCCTTCATAAATCTTATTATTAATGTATTTGAACATAGTGGAAGAAGTGTATGCATTACCGTAATAAGATACGTTTCCAGAAGAGATGTCGGTTCCTACTTTACCAAAATTGAATGAACCCGCGTTGAAGACCGCATTTTCAGTAAGCGGACCATTGGCGCCCCACGTAGTATCGCCAACGATAGTAGTATTAGGCAATGTTTTAAGTGACATAGCAGTTATCTCAGACAAGCTAACCGATTCTCCATCTGCTAATACAACGATTGGTTTGGTATAAGCAGTAGCACCGGCAGTGGGTGTAACTATTGCATCAGCCCAGGGTGTATAATCCAGTCTTCCGTTACCATTTTTACTTCGGGTAGAGCCAAAATGGAGCGGGCTGGAAATAAGACTACCAACCAAAAAATTCAAGTCTTCCAAATCGCCACCGCCATTGCCACGAACGTCAATGATCAATCCTTTAATAGAAGTATTTTTTAACTGGGAAAAGAAATAATCTAATACTGGTTTGACTTTTGGAAAGCCACCCTGGTATTCTGATACCAAACTAAAACTGCTAAAAGATAAATATAAAACCTGGCCATTATTAATAGTTCCTGAAACAACCATAAAATTGCTATTGCTGGTAACAGTATCAACAGCAATATGTTTGGATGTAGAATCTAAGTATAACGAATCAATCAGATCGGTATAATAGAATTTGCCATCCGCACTGGGGACATATGGGGCTGTACCGAATAAATTTTCGATAAATTCCGGGTTTTTTAATTTTCTGTCGTGAGCCGGCTGAATAAAGCCTCCATCCGGGAAAAGGGTATAATGCGAATCCACCAAACCATCAACCATTTTTTTAAAGTATCCTTTTGCTGTAGTCTCGTCAGATGAATCGTAAAGATTCAATTTCGAAAATAACGGGTTGTAAATTTTGTACATGTTATCCCAGTTAGTAGTATCAATACTCCAAAATACATAATTGTTATTCATGTTGTTCCAGAAATCATTAAATACCTGGCTAAAATTTCCTGTCAAAGTACTCCCCGACTGGTTTACAGTAGTGATTTCTTTTTTACAGGATGAAAAACATACAATAAAAACAGCTAAAACCAAAATTGTTTTAAACGAATTATAATTGCGGCGTTTCATATTTAGAAGAAGTTTTATTTTTATGAAATAGTTTTCATTTATTCATTTTCCCAATAGCTAATTACTTTTACCACCTAATTCGTATAAGCATCCTAAAGAAACTCCAACCGTTTCATTGTATCTTGGAACTAAGTTGATCTGATAATTTTTTTGCTGGTCCGACATTGATTGATAATATCTTGCTTCTCCAAAAAAGAGATATTTATCATTCATTTCATAACTCATCCCCACGCCGGCAAGCAATCCCAATTCTATTCTATTGTCCTTTGTATTGTTGAATTGGTATTTTTCATCGTAATTGTAGGGCGTATATTCATCAAAAACATTATTGGGTTGGGCATTACTTACCGTATTTGTGTATGCGGGTTCATCCAGAATGTTAGGCGTTGTTCCCTTTATGTGCGCCGAAAGCCAATATCCACCATAACCACCCAGGTTTAAAAATCCTCTTAATTGCTGACCTCCAAAAGAAAGATGCGCCATCAACGGTAATTGCAAATAAGTATTTGTGTTATCCTGATAAACGCCCTGAAAAAAGTCAGTTCTTGCCAATTGATAATTCTTTTGAATATAGCTTGGACCGGCCTGAAAGGCAAGCCAGTCATTTACTTTATAAAGAACGGGAATCCCTATGTTGAAACCGTAAGCCGGATTGTACTCTGTAGATACCAAGTTAGAAACATTGGTATTAAGGTAGTTTTTAGTGCCACCGCCTTCAATACCAATAGACAACTGTGATTTTACCTGAAGAGAGAGAAGAAAGAAGAAAAAAAGGCTAAATAAAAAATACTTTTTTTGTTTCATAAACGGATTTTTAAACAATGGTTTAGTATGAGGGAATACTGATTTAAAAGATTTATTTCTGCTTAATTGGTGAAACAAAAAGCTAAATTATTGTATCAGTATTATTAAAAATTCATATCATTTTATTTTGGGACAGCATTAACATTCTTCTAATCTTTCAAGGGATTTTATTAAAAATAATTTCTTTAGAAAAGGATACAAATATATTCCAATCAGAATTCAATTCAATTGTTTCTATATTAATCTAATCTTTCCTTTATCTCATATTTTCCCAATATCGAATATCCTAAAACTACTGGTAGTTTACTTTCGCGGCAAAATTATTGGAAATCTTTACAAATAATCCGACATGAGAATTATATTTAAAACAATCTTCTTACCATTTATTTTCTTACTTATACTTACAGAAATATCTTTTGCAAATAACAATGAGCTTTATAGTGGTATTATCTTCGGTAAAATAACTTCATCAGATAATCAGCCAGCAGCAAATGCTACTATTGCCATTCAGGGCACTCTTAGGACTACCATTACCGATGAGAATGGAAATTTTTCTTTTCACCACGTCAAACCTGGCAAATATATAATCGAAATATCTTTTGTAGGTTATGAAACCATTCTTCATCCAGTAACTGTTGAAAACAATAAAACTGTAAATTTTTCACTTCAATTGAAAATTTCCTCAAAGCAATTGAGGAAGATAGTAATAACATATAACAGCTTGCAAAATGAGAAAATAGCTTCAATCGGTAAAGCCAATATTGAAGCGAAAGATTTGCCGCAGGCCACCACTGTTATTGGTAAAGAAGTGATGGTTAGGCAACAAGTATCTAACCTGGGAGATGTGTTGATGAATGTTCCGGATGTATATGTAATGGGGGCCACAGACGGAGTGCAGCAGGAAATAGGTGCAAGAGGTTACCTCTTTGGAAGTACGAATACTTTCAAAAACGGAGTACAGTTTAATAATGGTGTGATGCCGGAAGTAAGTAGTTTGGAACGCGTAGAATTCTTAAAAGGTAGCGCTGCTATTTTAATGGGCGACGTTACCGCGGGAGGTGTGCTGAACCTGGTTACGAAAAAACCACAGTTTGAAAACGGAGGAGAAATATCTATGCGCGCAGGCAGCTATAGTTTTTATAAACCTTTTCTCGATATCTATGGCCCTTTTATAGGTCGGATAGGCAAGGGCATTTCAGCCCAAGCCCTCCACAAAACCGTGCTTGAGATTCTCACCTCACACGGCTTTTCTCATTCAGCATAAGAAGATTCTTACACATAATTGAACTAAACTTGATCATCCACGATTACTCTGTGTTGTCTTTCGCAATTTTGTTAATTACAAAGAAACAAAATATGCCCTCTCTAAAATTCAACCTCAGCGAAGCTGAAATTGAAAAGCTAAATTACGAACGATATGCTTTTCCTGATCCAATGGTTCAAAAAAGAATTCATGCTGTTTATCTGAAAGCTACTTTAGGCGCTTAAGCAAAAAAAACTGAAAACAAATTGTCACTTTTTTCAGCAAGCTATTTTGATGCCGTAGAGGTTTGATATGTTTTGTATTTGCCTTCGGGCATTGAGAAAATGTAACTCTATAACATTCAGTTCCTTG
>DATKQQ010000284.1:0-7222 GCA_035532615.1 Hanamia sp. | reverse complement strand
GAAGAAGTGATGGTGAGTGTGATTATGGTTACTCATAATCACGAGAAATACATTGAGGAGGCGATCCATGGGGTGTTAATGCAGGAATGCGATTTTGGTTATGAATTGATCATTGCCAATGATCATTCTACAGATAAAACGGGTGAGGTAATACAACGAATATTACTTGAAAATCCAAAAGCTGCCGTTATTAATTATCTCTACAGGGATGCCAACCTGGGATCGGCGGATAATTTTATTGATGCTATCAAACAGAGTAAAGGGGCATATATATCTCTTTGTGATGGCGATGATTACTGGACTGATACTTTAAAGCTGCAAAAGCAGGTAGATTTTCTTGAGAAGAATAATGAGTATTCTATGGTTTGCCATGATGCCCTCGTAATTGATGAGCCAAAAAATTCTTCCTATTTGTATTTTACCGATGCACACCAAAAACAAATCTGCAGCACCAAAGATATCTTTGGAATTCGTTTCTGCCCCACAGCTTCGATGCTTTTCAGGAAACGGGCGCTTATATCTGTTGATTTTCCCGGGTTTAAAATTTTAGCTGGCGATTTATTTTTGCAGCTTTTAATATCATTAGATGGCCCGATCTACCGGATGTATGAGGTAATGAGTGTTTACCGGATGACTTCTACAGGAGTTACTCAAACTAATAAAAGAGATCAAAAGGGACTTATCCGGAATCGGATCAGCCTTATTAAATATATTGATGAGATTTCTCATAAAAAATACCATAAATATATCCGTTTAGAAACTTTATTAATGAGGAGTGATATAGATTATTTGAATGGCAAATCCACCATCAGAATCTTGATGCTAAAAATATACCGGAAGGCATTATTTACGTACAGAAAAAGAGTTTTTAGCAGCTAATGTTTCGCCGCTATGTAGTAGATCGGCCTGTTAGGATATTAAATCATCAGACCCTACAAAGACAGGTGTCCCGATCGTGTTAACCTTCAACTTTCAACCATTTTTTGTTTTGCAGAGAATTACGTATGGGGAGATTGACCATGTACTAGAGTTGAGTGGATTCAGAGACACTTTCCGGATTATTGTGGGAGGCAATATGGGAATTATGCATTTGCAGGTTTGATTTGGGGTTTAAAAAGAGATTTGTTGATAAATCTTATTTGCATAATCATGAAAAAAAATAACAGTTATCGCTTCTTTTTTATTATTGAAAATGGAATTTGAATTTATATGAACGGATCATTGAATATGATTTTAATTACCATGGTATACGATCAATTTCTGAAATAAACATCAAATAATATTTGTAAAAATGAACAGAGCTATCATACAGGCACGCATGGGGAGTTCCCGGTTAAGGGGGAAATCTTTAATGCACGTTGCTGGTATTCCATTATTAGAAAGAGTAATTTCTATGGCAAAAAATCTGCCTTTTGTAGATGAAGTAATGGTTGCTACTACTAGTCTTCAGGAAGATAATCCAATAGAATTAGTTTCCAAAAGCCATAATATTAAGTTGTTCAGGGGATCTGCTACTGATGTTTTGGAGAGATATTATGAAAGCAGTCTTGATATGAATGAAAATGATACTATTGTGAGATTTACAGCTGATAATCCACTAAATTTCACAGAGGCTTCCGGCAAATTATATCAGATCCATCGCGATCATGATAATGATTATACGCATATAGATGGCTTATCTCATATAGTTCCTGAATTTATTAAAGTTAGAGTTTTGAGAGATGCATATAAAAGTGATACGTTGAATTCATTTGACAGAGAACATGTAACTCCTTTTTTTAGAAAAAATAAAAATACTTTCAAGGTAGAAACATTGCCTGCTGTTTTCTCCGGCTTAAGACATGATCTCGACAAATATCTGACTATTGATACTTTTGAGGATTTGAACAGAATTGAAGAAATGATTTTACAATTAGGAATTGATAAAGGCAACCTAAGCAATCTCACAAAAGTTTATTCATGGATTGATGAAGTAGTGAATAAGCATCAACACACAGATAGCCAATCAGGACTTGTGATTGATTTTTGCGGCACACCTGTAGGAGATGGGTACCCCGTATATATTATTGCTGAGATAGGCCAAAACCACAATGGAGATATCGTTAATGCAAAGAAATTAATTGATATGGCTGCAAGATGTGGTGCCAATGCTGTGAAATTTCAGAAGAGAGATATTGCAAGTGAATTAACTAAAGAAGCATTTAACAAACCTTATGATAATCCTAATTCTTTTGGAAAAACGTATGGAGAGCACAGATTATTTCTGGAGTTGAATGAAGAACAACACCTGGAATTAAAGGAATATGCAATGGCGGTAGGTATTGTCTATTTTTGTACACCATGCGATATTCTATCTGTTGAATTATTAGAAAGAATAGGTTGCCCATTTTATAAAGTAGCTTCCCGTGATCTTACCAATATTCCTTTGCTTGAGAAGTTAAGTACTTTGGGTAAGCCGGTTATTATTTCAACAGGAATGGCTGATCTTGATGATATTGATAATGCATTGAAAGCATTACAAGCTAAACCCGGCAAGGTTGTTATTATGCAATGTACTTCTGAGTATCCCTGTAAACTGGAAAATGTAAATCTGAAAGCAATGAATACTTTGCGAAAAAAATACGGCTACCTGGTAGGGCTTTCAGATCATACTTCAGGTATTATTATTTCTGCTGCAGGTTCTGTACTGGGAGCGGCTATGATTGAAAAACACATTACTCTTGACCGGACAATGAAAGGGACAGATCAGCCCGGATCATTGGAAGAGGCCGGATTGAAGAAACTTATTCAATATATAAAAGCTACAGAGATGGCAATGGGTGATGGAGAGAAAATTGTGAATCCGGCCACTAAGGCATCAAAAGAAAAACTGGCAAGAAGTATTACAAGTAAAATAGCGATTCCAAAGGGAACGATAGTTACAGAAGAAATGCTGACTTTGAAAAGTCCGGGAACCGGCTTAAAATGGGTGGAAAAGGATTTGATTATAGGTAAAAGTGCAAATCGTAATATCAATAATGACGTAACTCTCGAAATTAATTTTTTTGATTAAAATAATGATTAATTCTTAATCAAAACATGAATATAAAACTCTTTATTACTGATATTGATGGTGTTTGGACTGATGGGGGAATGTATTATGATGAGACAGGTAATGAATTTAAAAAGTTTAATACAGCAGACAGTGCCGGAGTCCTTTTTTTACATTTATTAAATATTCCAGTTGCTATCATTACGGGCGAACACACAGAAATTGTTAGACGAAGATCCGAAAAATTAAAGATTGATTATTTATTTATGGGAGTTAAAAATAAAATTGGTGTTGCAACGGGACTATGTGAAAAATTAAAAATTTCTATTAATGAAGTGGCCTATATCGGTGACGATATTAATGATATCCATTTATTAAAAGCTGCAGGATTAAGCGCTGTTCCTGAAAACGCCCCTAATTATATAAAAGAATTGGTGCATTGGGTAATACCTGTAAAAGGGGGTGATGGCGCATTCAGGGCTTTTGTTGAAAAATATCTAAATGAAACAGGCCAGTTACAGAATGCAATGGAGCTATTTTTGAAGTTGAACGAAAAATTAAAACAATAAAATTATTTCTTGTCTGCAAATTAAAACACCAAATTTAAATCAGCAAAATACTGATGCAGTTGATAATAAAATAATTGATTATGACTGGGATGATTATCCAGGCGCGAACAGGTTCTTTAAGATTGCCCAAAAAAATGATTTTGCCTTTTTTTGAGGGTAAAGGAATTTTAGAACTTCTTATAAAGAAATTGAAAATTAACATACCAGGGATTCCTATTATTTTAGCCACAACAAATAATGCGAAGGATGATTATTTAACTTTTATAGGGGGAAAATTAAAAGTTGATGTTTTTAGAGGAGATGAAAATAATGTTCTGGAAAGATATATAAAAGCTGCAGAATATTTTAAAATAACAAAAATAATACGGATATGTGCGGATAATCCTTTTCTGGACATGAATTATTTGAAAGACTTATTAAAGGAATTTGAAAATAATTCTGTGGAGTATTTAGCTTTTTCAACTATCCATAATATTCCAACTATCAAAACTCATTATGGATTCTGGGCTGAAGGAGTAAGTCTTAGTGCTTTAAAAAAAGTAAGAGAATTGACAAATGAGAAAATATTTTTGGAGCATGTAACTAATTTTATTTATTCTAATAAAGAATCTTTTTCTCAAAAATATATTACAATTTCTCCTGAAATTGAGAATTCCGTTGTCAGGCTTACAGTAGATACAATTGGGGATTTTAATTTAGCTCAGGAAATTTATATTCAAGCAAAGAAAGAAAAAATTAGTGGAGCAATTGCTTTAGTTAAATTTATTTCGAATAGGCCCGAATGGATACAACAAATGGCGCATCAAATCGAATTGAATACAAAGTGAAAGGCCAAATCATTGATGACGATTTACATTCTATTGAAGGCGTGCAAACTTCATCCAGTGACATTATTATTGGGAATAAAGTATGGATTGGAGCAAATGTTCAGATTCTTAAAGGGGTTCATATTGGTAATGGTGCTGTGATTGGGGCCGGTAGCATAGTGACTCAAGATATTCCGGAAAAATGTATGGCGGCAGGTGTACCTGCAAAAGTTGTCAGGGAAAATATTACCTGGGACTAATAAGACGAGTTAATCCGCATGTTTGAATAAAAGATTTTTGTGCAATTTTTTTAATAAGGACTTTAATATGGGATCAATAATACCAGTAAAAAATAATTTTTTATTTAGACTGTTCAGAAAATTCGGTCACGAATATTTTGAAAGTAGATACTTAAAGGGCTTCTTTAAAAATATTGATTATCCTAAACCATTGAAAGGAAAAATACTTATTTATGCCGGCATTGGCCACATGTATTTAACGCCTTTGGAAGTTCTAATGTATCACCTTTTGAGAAGCGATGGTTATTCGGTTGATTATTACATTTATGATCAAAGTGTACCTATTAACGAAGTAATCACGAATGAAAGAATTAGTCAACAAGGAAAAGATTCATTCTGGAACCGGTCAGTAAACAATGCAGAAAATTTTTTAAAGGCATCAAATGTCAAATATGAATTTATTTCTTTTTCAAAAGAAGTAGATAAAATAATTGATCCTGTAAAAGAAGATCTTAATGAAATTCTTTCCTTCATGTATGATGGTATAAACTTTGGAGAAATTGTTAGAGGGGTTATGTATCGTTTTTATAAATCCACTAATTTTGGAGATACTGCTACATTAAGAGGAAGCGAGTTTCTAAAAACATCTTTAGCTAATTATTTACAAGTAAAATCTCTAAATGAAAAAAATAATTATAAATACATTTTTTTTTCTCATGGTATTTATTGCACCTGGCAGCCAGTTGTAGAATATTGTAAAAAAAACAATACCCCATTTGTTTGTTATGATCGGGCCAAAAAAAAATCCACTGCAAATTTTAACCTTAACCAACCTTCGCCGGATTGGAGTTTTAATAATGCCTGGGAAAGATTTAAGGATAGAGAATTAACGGGCGATGAAGAAAAAAAAGTTGATATCTATTTAGGCGAAAGAGAATTACAAAAAGAAGACGTTTATGCTTATAATTCTTCCGAAAAAGAAAATGATCTATTAACATTAAAAGCAAATTTGAAGATAAAGCCAGAAGCAAAAGTAATTACCATATTTACAAATCTGATATGGGATGCAGCTAATGTAGCCCGTGATATTGCCTTTTCTTCAACTTTAGATTGCATTGAACAGACTATTAATTATTATCATCAAAATGAAAATATTCATATTCTCATAAGATGCCATCCTGCAGAAAAGGTATTGGGTACACAGGAACGGTATGGTCAACTGGTCAGAGAGAAATTTCATGACCGATTACCAAAGAATGTAACCATTATAGAACCAGAAATGGACATTAATTCTTTTACTGTTATAGATATTTCTGATATAGGAGTGGTAAATACATCCACCGTTGGATTAGAATTTGCGTTGGCCAATAAACCAATTATTCTGATATCTGAAACCAATTACCGAAATAAAGGTTTCACTTATGATGTTACATCTGCATCAGATTATTTTTCAAAAATTGATATGCTCTTGAAAGATAAAATGACCATGCCATGCCAGGTTAGGCTGGCAAGGAAATATTTTTATATGATGATGTTTCTGTATCAAAAAAAAGTGCCTTTGAAATTTAAAAGAAATATTTTTAATGGATATGAATATAAAGATTTTAACTCTGTTTCTGCCTGTGAAGGTGTGAAGAAAATCATCGGGGCATTAAAAAATAAGAATCTTCACGATTTTATTTTTTGGGATTAAAAAATATCCGGAGAATTGAGAATGATTATTTAATAAATTATTATACTTAATGAGTTATAGGAACATTCCAGGACCGGATACTCAATCTGCAACTTTTAGGTTTCAGTTAATGACAATTTTTTTTCTTAAAAGCAATAAAAAATTTCTTAATTGTCATTAAAAAAAACTGCTATCTCGGGGATGGTATGGACTTTTGCACAGCAGTTTGGGACACAGGCGATAAGCTTTCTTGTTTCTATTGTATTAGCCCGGATATTGATGCCAAAAGAGTTTGGGCTTATTGGAATGATCAGTGTTTTTGTAGGAATAGGTACTTCCCTAATGAATAGTGGATTAACTCAATCTTTAATAAGAACTTCCGAACCCGACCAGCGAGACTATTCCACAGTATTTTTTTTTAACATGGCCGGCAGTGTTATAGTTTATTGGATCTTGTTTTTCACAGCACCACTGATCTCCGGATTCTTTTCACAACCCATTTTGACTTATATAATCAGGGTTTATTGCCTGTCATTTATAATAAGAGCTTTTTCCCAGGTTCAAATGACAAGACTTACCAAAGAAATGAATTTTAAACTGCAAATGACCATTGCTATACCTTCATTGATTGGTGCCGGATTGTTGGGAATTTTTTTAGCTTATAAGGGATATGGCGTATGGAGCCTCGTTTGGATGAGTTTGTGCCAGGCTTTTTTAAGCAGTGTTCAACTATGGTATAGAACAAGATGGGCGCCATCTTTTGTTTTCGATAAAAAGAAATTTCATTATCATTTTAAATTTGGGTATAAGCTAACGCTTTCAGGATTATTGGATACCATTTTTACCAATATTTATCAAATCATTATTGGCAGATTTTTCATAGCTGCTGATGTGGGCTTTTATAC
>DATKQQ010000283.1:0-52550 GCA_035532615.1 Hanamia sp. | reverse complement strand
TAATTCGAGATACTTTTTTATTTTTTCTTTAAACCCGATAAGTAATTTTCCAATGCAGCTGCCATGCTTTGTGCTTTAGGTTGTGGTGCAATAATATCCGGATTAAAACCAGCTGCTATTACTGCCTTTCGGGTATTATCGCCAAAGGCGCCTATCAGAGTTCCGTTTTGGTTGAAGTGTGGGCAGTTTTCTGTAAAACTTTTTACACCAAGTGGCGTAAAAAAGCAAATGATCTCGTAATTATGCTTTTCTATGATGTTTTTAACATCATTTGAAATAACCTCATAAAGTACCGGTATAGCATAATCGCAATTATTTGAGATAAGCCAGTTGGTAATTTCGCTGTCGAAGGAATGTGAGCAAGGATATAAAAATCTTTCCTGTTCTTTATATTTATTAATTACTTCAAATAGGTTATTAGTGGTACCATCGCTACTGTAAAAAACTTTCCTTTTACGGTACAAAATAAATTTTTGAAGATAAAGGGCAACCGATTCAGTAATGCAAAAATATTTGATTTCCTGTGAAACTGTTATTCTCATCTCTTCACAAACCCTGAAAAAATGATCTATTGCATTACGGCTGTTGAAAATAACTGCAGTGTAGGATGGTATATCAATTTTTTGTTTCCTGAATTCCCTGGAAGGAATAGGTTCTACCCTGATAAATGGTGCAAAACTAAGATTGATCTTATACTTTTTTGCCATTTCAAAATAAGGAGATTTTTCATTGCTCGGTTTAGCCTGAGTAATTAGGATATTTTGAATTTCCTTTACTGTTTTAGCTTCCTTTAATTCAGTGTGTATGTCCATTGTTGAATTCATGCAGTATGCCGCAAAGTTAAGTTTTTTTATTTAGAAAGATTTTGCTAAAAACCTGGATTTGAGCAAGCATTCCAAATGTTTTTTATTTGTAATTTTGCTCTTCTTTTTAAATTATTCATGCTTTATTTCAAAATAAATGATCTACAATTTTAACGCAGGGCCTTCCATTCTTCCTCAAAGTGTGTTACAGGAAGCATCAAAAGCAATTATCAATTTTAATAGCAGTGGCCTTTCCATTTTAGAAATTGGCCATCGCACGCCACTTTTTGAATCGGTGATGGAAGAAGCCATTTCTTTAGTAAAAGAATTAATGAACCTTGATAGCGACCATGAAGTTTTGTTTTTGCATGGCGGTGCTACAGTGCAATTTATGCAGGTGCCTATGAATTTACTAAATGAAAATGAAACCGCAGCGTATGCAGATACAGGTGTATGGGGTACCAAAGCAATTAAAGAAGCTAAACTCTTTGGAAATGTTGATGTAGTGTGTAGTTCAAAGGAAAGTAATTATAATTTTATTCCAAAAGATTTTGCAGTTGCCAACGATGCAACCTACTTCCATATTACAACGAATAATACTATTTACGGGACACAATGGCATGACATTCCAAAAGTAAGCATGCCCGTGATTGCTGATATGTCAAGCGATATTTTTAGCAGAAAAATAGATTTTAATTCATTCGGATTAATTTTTGCCGGTGCGCAAAAAAATATGGGTGCCGCAGGAACCAACCTGGTAGTAGTGAACAAAAATATTTTAGGAAAAGTGAAACGTACTATTCCGGCGATTATGGATTACAGAAATCACATCCAGGCAAAAAGTATGCTTAATACACCACCTGTTTTTGCTATTTATGTGTCAATGCTTACACTTCGTTGGCTCAAAGAAAATGGCGGAGTAGATGCCATAGAAAAGATCAATAATGAAAAAGCTGCTTTGCTTTATGGTGCAATTGATAATAGTAAATTATTTAAACCAACTGCAGCCAAAGAAGACCGCAGTAAAATGAATGTATGTTTTGTGATGGAAAATGCAGAAAAAGAAAAAGCATTTTTGGAATTTGCAAAACAAAATAACATTTACGGAATTAAAGGGCATCGATCTGTTGGAGGATTCCGGGCATCTTTATACAATGCTTTGCCATTGAGCAGTGTGGAATATTTGGTGGAGAAAATGAAAGAATTCGAGAGTAAAATTTAGTGATATTCAGTTATGTGATTTCGAATAAAATATACTGATTTCCCAAAAGGTTCTTCAATATTTTTTGATTGTTTATATTTGCAACCCGTACAAAAAAATTTCCAGCCTTTCAAGGCTAAAAATTGAAAAGCATGATATCTATTTCTCCTTTTAAAGCATTACGACCTGAGCCACAATTTGCGAAACAAGTAGCTTCGCGGCCTTATGATGTATTGAATAGCAAAGAAGCAAAAACGGAGGCTGAAGGCAACCCTTTTTCATTTCTTCATATTACAAAAAGTGAAATTGATCTTCCTTCCAACATAGAAATACACAGTCGGGAAGTTTATGAAAAAGCTAAGGAAAACTTAGACGCATTTATTAGTCGGCCTGTACTTTTTAGTGAAAGTAAACCCTGCTATTATATCTACCAGTTGGTCATGAATGAAAGAACCCAAACGGGTTTAGTTTGTTGTAGTTCCGTAAATGATTATGAAGAAGGATTGATTAAGAAACATGAGTTGACAAGACCCGAAAAAGAACAGGACAGGATCAATCACATTAAAACAACAGGCGCACAAACCGGAAATGTATTCCTCGCTTTTAGAGATATAGATGAATTGAATGAAATCATGGAAAAATGGAAGGCTGATAAAAGCCCCGTTTATAATTTTACAGCCGATGATAATATTCAACACACAGTTTGGGTCATCAATGATGAGAAAATTATTGATAGAATCACCGAAATATTTAAAACTGAGGTGGATTGTACCTACATTGCTGATGGCCATCATCGTGTGGCTTCGGCTGCCAAAGTAAAATATCTTTTAGCTGATAACGAGGAATCAGGTCATTTTCTATCTACACTTTTTCCTGAATCCCAATTAAAAATTATGGATTATAACAGGGTGGTAAAAGATTTGAACGGTTTATCGGCAAAAGAATTTTTAGATAAACTCAGTACCGGGTTTTCTGTCACAAGGGTTCAGGGAGCCTATTCTCCTCAGGCACCCCATTTATTTGGCATGTATCTAAATGGGCAATGGTATAAGCTTTCGGCGCTTGGTGGTACTTTTTCAACTGATCCGATTGGAATATTAGACATTACAATTTTGCAAAATAATGTATTGGAGCCCATCCTTGGAATAACAGATCAGCGCACTGATACCCGGATTGATTTTATTGGCGGTATCAGAGGGCTTGGGGAATTGGAGGATAGGGTCAATAGCAAAGAATGGGAAATAGCTTTCAGCCTCTACCCTGTAACTATCCAACAATTATTTGACATTGCTGACAGTAATAATATCATGCCTCCGAAAAGTACCTGGTTTGAGCCCAAATTAAGAGATGGCCTTCTTACACACCTTCTTTACTGATAAAATAAGTAGTGAAGGTTTATTTTATTTTTCATCATTCTATAACAATTTTTTATTTTTATAAAGATTTAGGCACTTAAAGTATTTTATCTTTACCCGATGAAAAAATTCTTATTGATAGTTATTTGTTTTAGTCTTTCAGCCTCTGTTATTGCCCAGCAGGAAGATGTGGAAAAACTTCATGAAAATGCAAAAGCGTTTATGCGTCAGGGTGATTATGCCAATGCTTCTTTGATTTTGGCCAGGGCAGCACAACTGGATCCCAAAGATATTGGTATTGCTAAAGATCTTGCTTATGATTATTACCTGCAAAATGAAAACAATAAAGCTTTAAACGCGCTCAAATCATTTTTAGATAATAATGAAGCTGACGATCAAATTTATCAGTTAGCCGGCTCAGTTTACCAGGCATTAGGTCAGGAGATCGATGCTGAAAAATTATATAAAAAGGCGATAAAAAGATTTCCCAATAGTGGCAATCTTTATAACAATTATGGTGAATTGCTTTTAGCAGATCACGACCCTGACGCTATCAAACAATGGGAAAAAGGTATAGAGATGGATCCTTCTTACGGGGATAATTATTACAATGCCTGCAAGTTTTATTTTTATACCAAAGAAAGAGTGTGGTGCCTCATTTATGGAGAAATTTTTGTAAATATTGAATCCTTTACTTCGCGCACAGCAGAAATAAAAGATATTTTATTGGCTGGCTATAAAAATCTTTTTGGTGATGCTAACCTGCTGGATAACCCAAAAATTAAAAACCCTTTTGAAATTGCCTTCTTAACCTGCATGAACAATCAAAATAATGTGGTATTACGCGGTATAAACCCTCAAACACTTACCATGATCAGAACCCGTTTTATTCTTGACTGGGATAAAAATTATGCCGCCAAATTCCCTTTCAAACTTTTTCAATACCAGGAACAATTACTGGAAGATGGTTTGTTTTCTGCATACAATCAATGGATATTTGGAGCATCACAAAACCTGGCGGTTTACCAAAACTGGACCAATACTCATTCTGATGAGGCGGGTGCTTTTGATAAATTTCAACGCGGCAGAGTATTTAAAATACCTTCAGGCCAATATTATTATTAATTCATTTAGAAATCTTTTTCAGAATACTTTTTTATAAGATATTTTTTATTTAATTGTTTAATTTAGGAGTTGATTTTCATAATTTTATTCATTTTTATAACTTCTAAAAGCTCAATAACATGACTGAGCCAACACGGTTATTTGATTGTATTAATATAAATTTAAAAGACGCGCCCGGCAGAACCATGCTGGCTGGTAAAGAAAATGGAACCTGGAAAGAATATTCCACAAAGGAGGTTTCTGAAATTGTAAATCAGTTAAGCGCCGGGTTAATCAAGGTGGGTTTTGGTCCTGGTAATTTTACCATTGAGGGAAGAGATAAGATAGCGGTAATTTCAAAGAACCGGCCCGAATGGGTGATGCTGGATCTGGCAGTACAACAAATCGGCGCCATTCTTATTCCTATTTATCCAACTATTGGCGAAACTGATCTTGAATTTATTTTGAAGGATTCTGATGTAAAATTAATTTTTGTTAACGACCAGAGTTTATTTGAAAAAACCAATCATGTAAAAGCAAATCTTCCTCATCTTAAAGAAATTATTTCTTTTGAAAAGATTGATAATATAAAATACTGGAAAGAATTGTTGCAACCATTATCAGAAAAGGTATTGAAGGAAATAAAGGATATTTCTGATAAAATAAAATACGAAGATCTTTTTACAATTATATATACATCGGGAACAACAGGAATTCCAAAAGGGGTAATGCTTTCGCATAAAAATGTTTTAAGCAATGTAATGAATAGCATACCCTGTTTTCCTCCGGGTGATAATTATAAAGCGCTAAGCTTTTTACCGCTGAATCATATTTTTGAGCGCATGATGAGTTTCCTTTATCTCTATAAAGGAGTTTCAATGTTTTTTGCAGAAAGTTTAGAAACGATCCCTGAAAATTTGAGAGAAGTGAAACCGAATATGTTTACAACTGTGCCACGATTACTCGAAAAAGTTTATGAAAAAATAATGCAGAAGGGAGGAGAACTTACGGGCATCAAAAAAAAATTATTTTTTTGGGCACATAATCTCGCATCAAAATTTGAGATCAATAAAAACCAGGGATTTTTTTATAACCTGCAATTATCTATTGCTAACAAACTCATTTTTAATAAATGGAGGGAAGCGTTAGGGAATAATATAGTCAATATTACCAGTGGCGGTGCTGCCTGCCAGGTAAGGCTTATAAGGATTTTTACTGCAGCCGGAATTCCTATTATGGAAGGATACGGGCTCACGGAAACATCGCCGGTGATAAGCGTCAACCGCTTTGAAGAAGAAGGAAGGATGTTTGGCACTGTAGGTCCATTGATTGATGGTGTGGAAGTGAAATTCGCTGATGACGGCGAAATTTTGTGCAAAGGTTCTAATATAATGATGGGCTATTACAAACATCCTGAACTTACTGCCGAAGTAATGGAAGACGGATGGTTCAAAACCGGAGATATAGGCATGATGGTAGATGGAAAATTTTTGAAAATCACCGACCGAAAAAAAGAGATTTTCAAGACCAGTGGGGGCAAATATGTAGCGCCCGTTGTGATAGAAAATAAAATGAAGGAATCAAAAATGATTGAAAACCTGATGGTTCTTGGTGCGGGGGAAAAATTTGTAAGCGCTTTAATAGTTCCCGCGTTCGATAACTTGAAAGAATGGTGTCATGAAAATAATATTGACTCTTCTGATAATGAAAAAATGATCAATACTCCTGCAGTAAGGGAACTTTATAAAAATGAAGTGGAACATTACAATCAATTCTTTAATCATGTAGAGCAAATTAAAAAATTTGAATTACTGCCTTATGACTGGACCATCGAAAGTGGCGAGATGACACCAAAGCTTAGTTTGAAACGCAAGGTAGTAATGGAAAAAAACAAGGAGTTGATAAAAAGAATTTATTCGTGAATATTGAAAAAAATACCAACTTCTACTCTATAAATTGATTTCTAAAAAACTCACATCGCCTCAAAAATTTTTATTTTATTATAAAGAGTTTTTCGATCAATTTTTAATATCTCAGCAGCCTTGGTTTTATTAAAATTCACATCTTTCAAAACGTTCATTATGGTTTCATATTCAGCTTTCGCTGCAGCATCTTTAAGATCCACATCTTTATATTGAGACTGGTTATCGGATGAATTTCCATCTGTATGATAAACTTTCTGCAGCACCGCCTGGGTAATTTCCCAGGGCAATACCTTTGAATTTATTTTTCCTGATGGAGTAAGCAAAACCGCGCGGCGCACTACGTTTCTAAATTCTCTCAGGTTGCCGGGCCACGAATAATTCAAAAACATTTCTTCCACATCTTCTTCATATCCTTCTATATTTTTTTGTAGTTCTTCGTTGGTTCTATCAAGAAAAAATTGTGCAAAAAGCGGGATATCATCTTTCCTGTTTCGCAAAGCGGGAAGATTGATAGAAAATTCATTAAACCGGTGATACAGGTCTTCACGAAATTTTCCTTTTCTATAAGATTCCTGGAGGTTCTCATTGGACGCTACAATGATTCTTACATCTACTTCCATTTCTTTGGTACCGCCCACTCTTTTAAACTTTCTTTCCTGGATCACTCTTAATAAGGAAGCCTGAACATCTTTGGGAAGATTAGAAACTTCATCCAAAAACAAGGTTCCTCCGTTAGCCAATTCAAAATGACCTTCCTTATCAGTAACTGCACCTGTGAATGCTCCTTTTACATGACCAAAAAGTTCGCTGCCTGACAATTCTTTTGAGAGAGTGCCGCAATCCATTGCTATGAAAGGCCTTCCTTTGCGATTACTGGCTTCATGAATAGTTTTTGCGATTACTTCTTTACCTGTACCACTTTCGCCATATAAAATAACGCTGTAATTGGTAGGGGCTACCATTTCTATCTGCCTGTAGATTTTTGATGTTTCACCATCCTGGCCTATCAGGTATTCATTATTTGATGAAAGTTCATAAATTCTTTTCTTTTGAGAAACTTCGGAAGTTTTTTTTGATTGTGATTTTATGGGATCTGTAACCGGATTAGCTAATGCTTTTTCAATTACATTTACCACCTCATCTGGTATAAGCGGTTTGGTTATATAATCAAATGCGCCAAGCTTAATAACATCTACTGCAATTTTTATATCAGAATATCCCGTTATGATGATAACAAAAGTTTTTGGGTTAGCCTCTTTTATTTTCAATAAAACAGTCTTTCCGTCTTTATCACCAAGCCTGAAATCGCAAAGTACAATGTCAAAGTGGAATTCATTAAATTTAGCGATCCCTTTTGAACCATTATGAGCCACTTCTGTAGCGTACCCTTTTTTTTCAAGAAAGCGACTTAATAAGGCGCACATATCAAAATCATCGTCAATAATTAGTATTCTTTTATTCATATTTGTGTAGTAATAAGCACTAGGCTGTCCAAAGTTAATGTAAATCTTTGTTTTTATTCAGGCTATGAAATTGTTTTTCTTCTACACCCGCCCATTCAGCATATTCGTTAGGAATTATGTTTTCGCCATATAGTTTTGCCTGCACTTTAGTAAATTCTGCGCCGATATAAAGAATAATTGCACTATAATAAACCCATACCATAAAAATAATGATGGAACCAGCAGCGCCGTACAAAGAGGATAAATTGCTTTTACCGAGATAATATCCTATTCCCATTTTTCCAATGGTAAAAAACATAGCAGTAACAAAGCCTCCCAATAAAACATCTTTCCACTTGATTTTTGCATCGGGCAAGATTTTAAAAATTAGAGAAAATAAAATCCCGGTAATAAAAAAAGACAACACTGCTTCTGTGGTCTCAATAAAATAAGCGCTGTAATTTTTAAGATATTCTGATATTAATTTCCCAAAAGCATTTATCAATGCATTCAGCAATAACGAAACTATCATGATAACCCCAATACTAAGTATCAGGGAAAATGATAAAAGTCTGGTAAGAATTAATTTCCACCATACTTTTTTTGATTTTATTTTCAGTCCCCATATTTTGTTCAATGAATCCTGTATTTCTCCAAAAATGCTTGTAGCACCAATTAACAAGATGATTACGCTAACAATACTTGCCAGAAAATTGCTGGCATTAAGATGAATATTTTTAATGGTATCCTGAATTTGCATTGCCGCAAGGCTACCTACTAAATGATTTAATTGATGATAAATTTGACCTTCCATGGCATCTTTACCAAAAAAAAATCCCAGCAAAGCACTTACAATTACGAGTAATGGAGCAATTGAAAAAACCGTATAATATGCCAATGAAGCGCTGTATTTTAAAATATTATCAGCAGAGAATTCTTTGAAAACCTGTTTAATATATAAAAATATGGAAGAAAATATTTTTTTGATACTCATCTGCTAAATCAATGGAAGAATAATAAAATAAAATTAGCTCAAAAGGTAACAAATCATTTGCCAAAGAATTGGCATTTTTATCTTTCAGATCCAATATTTTGATAACGGGATGTTTTTTTAAATCATGGGCATTTTGTAGAAGTAATTCCACAATTCTACCAATGATTCAATTATTTATATAGCTTTTCTAATTTAATATTTACTCATAAATTTTCTGCATATAAATAGAGCGATATTAGCTTTCTTATACTCCTCACTTCTAAGGCTGGAAGGTAGATATATCAATGGTCTTGCACATGGTGGCATATCTAAATAATCCAAATAAAAAACGCTGATAATTTTTAATAACTGATTATCTAATTTTTTAAAATGGGAATATTTTGGCAAAGTTTTGTGTAATTATAAATAAAATGGATTTTGTAATCTTTTAATTATAAACATTAAAAAATGAGAGCCCTTTTATTCATCATCGCGGTAATATTGATCATCATTTGGGTAATATCTTTTTTAGTTTATCATGTGGCAGGCGCATTGATTCATTTACTGCTGATAATTGCTGTGATAGCCATAATTCTTGGCGTGATTAGAAGATCATAGTCAGAAAATTATTAAATTCAGAGAGAAAGGTCGGAATATTTATTTTTTTGTAAAACATATATCTATATATCATTTCAATTTTTAACCTAAAAATCAAAAACAATGGGAAACTTATTGTATGTAATCGCAGTAATTCTAATAATAATCTGGGCTATCTCTTTCCTTGGAGGATTTTATACAGGGGGTCTTATCCATATTTTATTAGTAATTGCCATCATTGCCATCATTCTTGGAGTTATAAGAAGGGCATCCTGATAGAATCAAAAAAGAGAAATTAAAATTATTTTTTCACCATTAAACATTTAATAGCTATGGATGACTGGAAATTAAAATTAAAAGGAAACTGGAACGAAGTAAAAGGGAAAATGAAACAGGCATACGGGGATTTAACAGATGATGATTTGAAACGTGAGGATGGAAAAGACGATGAATTTGTTGGCCGTTTGCAACAAAAGCTTGGAAAAACAAAAGACGAAGTGATAAAATGGATCCAGGGCTTGTAGTTTATTTTCCTGGCGCTCATAAAACCTCATACTTTTAATGGTATGAGGTTTTTTTAGCGTATTTAACTTTGTAACCATGCTAATTAATAATCAATCTCCCACTTATGTAAAATTGGGATTCCAGTTCCTGGTAATTTTTTTTATATGTTTTTTCATCAATATAGCCCAAAGTATTTTGATTCCATTTGCATTTGCTGTGTTGCTGACGGTACTTCTTCTTCCTATTGTAAGTTTCCTGGAATCAAAGAAGATAAATAAAGTAATCTCGATTGGTATTGCCATTTTACTGGCCATTGGTGTGGTTGCTGGTATTATTTATTTTTTGAGCAGCCAGATAGTAGGTTTTTTACAGGACGTGCCATCTATAAAACAACATTTGAATGAACATATCATAGCTGTACAAAAATGGATAAAAACAAAATTCGACGTTTCATTTTCTGAACAAAATCAATATATAACACAACAGGCCGATAAGTTAAAAGCGACCGGAACGGGATATCTTAAAACTACATTCTTTTCTATCACTGATACTTTGCTTGTTTTGTTTTTAATGCCTATCTACACTTTTTTACTTCTTTATTACCGTTTGCATATCAGAAATTTTTTGTTCAATGTTTTCAAAAAGGAACATAGTGAAAATTTGCAAAGCGTGATCAATAAATCCAAAATAATGATTCACAGCTATATGGTAGGCCTCCTGATTGAAATGGCTATTGTGGCTTCAGCTAATTCTATCGGGCTCGTAATACTTGGAATAAAGTATGCTATTTTTTTTGGAGTTCTGGCAGCGGTATTAAACCTCATTCCTTATATAGGGATGTTTACAGCAACTCTTTTTACGGTATTGGTTACTTTAACTACATCTGACCATACAAGTGATATTTTATGGATTATTATCATTTTTTATGGAATTCATATTATAGATACCAATTTTCTGGTGCCACGGGTTGTCGCATCACGGTTACGTATAAACGCACTTATTTCTATATTGGGAATTGTGATAGGAGGTGCATTAACCGGTATTTCAGGATTATTTTTATCAGTGCCTGCTGTAGCATTTATAAAAATAATATGCGATCATATTGACAGCCTGAAACCCTGGGGAATTTTGATGGGCGATGATACTTCTTATTCTGAGAAAAATAAACTTTACAAAAAACTGCAACAGCTTTCAAAATTAAAAGTCAGAAAGAAATCATAAGATTAAAAAAGAAGGGAATTTCTAAATTATAAAAGTAATAGTAAACATGGTTCCTCTCCCGGGCTCGCTTTCTGCCGAAATACTTCCTTTGTGTCCCAAAATTATATTTTGAGTATTGGCAAGCCCAAGACCGTTTCCTTTTTCTTTTGTAGTAAAGTAAGGCTCAAATAACCGGGCTGTTTCTTCTTTTGACATCCCTCTTCCATTATCTGAAATTTTTACAATGCAACGGCTTTCTTTTTTGGAAGTAGTTATTTCTAAAATGCCATTTCTATCCATCGCCTCAATAGCATTTATAATAATATTCAAGAAAGCTATTTTTACTTTATCTACATCTATAGAGATAGGGCAAATTTCAGTATCATAATTTTTTATCACCTGTATTTGGTTTAAAGCTATTCTGTCTTTTGCTAATTGAAGGCTTTCATCTAAAACATGATTGATAGGAACTTTTGAAAAAGTAAGCTCTGTCACTCTGGTACTGGAAAGAAGATCGCTAACCAATTGATTTATTCTTTCAGAATTACGGGCAATCATAGTAAATAACATATCTGAATTTTGAGCTCCTTCCATTTCAGATTTCAATTGTTCTGTAGCAAGATTGATATTAGTTAATGGATTTCTAACTTCATGAGCTATTACACGTGCTATTCTACCTGTTACCGCATATTTTTCCTGGCTTCTTAATTCTATTAATTCTGTATTTAATTCAGCCAATTGTTGTACTCTGCTTTGTAATTGTGCCCGGTATTGATCCGCTTTTTTGGAAGCTTTTTGTTTAGCCTTATTTTCTTTATTATATACAAGAAGAGAATAAAAGGTAAGCAAAGCGGCAATGATGATAGAAATAATATTCAGGATGTCTATAAGTCCGGAATATTCAGAGGCCATTTTTGATCTTTTCACCCACGCGGTTTTTCCCTCAGCTTTCATTTTAATTATTTCGCTTCCAATATCATTTGTAGATGTAAGGTTCAATTCGCTTTCATTTAAAAAGAAAGGTGCTGCTTTATTGGTATGTGAATATTGGGATATTACATCTTCGATCCATAAAAATTTTTGATCTATTAAATAATGCAACGTGTCTAAGTTTTTTTGCTGGACTTTATTATCCTTAGTGAAAAGTCTAAGTTTGTCAAAGGAACTGTCTGTTTTACGGATACTTTGATCATAAACCAATAAATTTTTTTTATCATTAGAAAGAAGATATCCCCTGAAAGCGGATTCAGCCTGGTTGATGAAGCCGTTAATATTATCAAGACCATGTATTACTTCATTGGTATGGTTGATCCAATAATCCTGTATAATTACTTTTCGTGTAGATATATAAGTAAGAATATAAGAAAGGAATAAAAGAAAGAGGGCAGCAAAAAAACCAAGTCTTGTTCTGTTGGATATTTTATTTAAAAAATTTTTTATCATTAATTCTTTGGGTTACCAGGTGTTCAAAAAGAGAGTAATTTATTTAGGTTCCTCTTATAGAATTATAATTCTGATTTAGATAAATATTTCCTCTGCTCCATTAAATAAAAGATTAATAAAAGTACTTACGATAATGAACTATTGGGTGGAATTTTTCTATTTTAACCTATTTTTTCATTTTAGAGATAATTAAAAGTATAATCGCTATGATAATCACAACTCCAATAATTCCCACCCATATTCCAGCCTTAAAAATACCACCTATTGCACGGCAACTACTCAGATAAAAGGTTACTATTATTGCTAATGGCAGGTGCGTTTTTAATTTTAATTGATTCATAAATTGAGTTTAATACTGAATATGGTTTTTTTATTTTCCGTCTTTGCTTTTTTACTTTGTTCATTTTGCCTGACTAATGCTGCTTCCTGCAGCTTTTGTAAAAGCCATTGAAAATCGGGTGAAAAAATGAGAAAGAGCGGATCTTTTTTTATTTTTATCGGATTGATTTTTATTGTTCTTCATTATTTTAGAATGGATTTTGGGAACCGGTGATAAATCGAGGGAGATGATTTTATAACTAAAATATTATGCCAAAATATTAAACTATGAAAAGTCGATAAAGAATCATATGGGTTCTGTAGAATAAAGAACACCCCGAATTTCCTATAAAACTCTTCCTCATTTTGGGTAAATTCTTCCTCATTATTTTTGTAATTTATTCTGTAGTAAATGTAAGTAATTGATAAAACGAAGTATGTTAAAGCGTTACAGGATTTTCTTTTATATTATATATTATTGGCAATGTATTTTATCTTTACTTATTGTATTTTGCATCAATTATTTTTAAAAATTAAAAAATTAAAATTATGAGTTCAGGAAAAGTATTAGCAAGCGTATTAGCAGGGGCCGCAGCAGGTATTGTTTTAGGTATTTTATTCGCTCCCGATAAAGGAACCGAGACAAGAAGAAAAATAGCCGAAAAAGGATCAGATATGGCTGGTAATGTAAAAAGTAAATACAATGAATTTGCCGAAACCATTTCCGATAAATATGATGCTGCAAAAGAAAAATTATCTCATCTTGTTTCAGAAGGAAAAGATATGGGAAAAGACATGGTAATCCAGGCAAAGGAAAAAGCAAATGCCATGAAAAATGATGTTAGAAATCCTTCCCCGATCAATTCGTAGAATTACTTATTTTTCGAATGTTTTGAAAAATTTGCCAGGGAAAAAATTAATAAAAATGGATAATAATAAAACCGGTGTAGAGGAATTTTTTGATAAACTGAAAGATTATGTGGAATTAAGGTTAGAGCTTTTAAAATTAAAAATTATAAATAAGGCTTCAGGGGCATTATCCGATTTAATTATTTTAATTATTTTAATTCTGGTTTTATCCCTGATCCTTTTTTGCTTTACAATTGGTTTTGCTTTATTAATAGGTGCATGGCTGGGAAAATTATATCTCGGATTTTTTATAGTGGCTGGCGTTTATATTATCATCGGATTTATATTATATTCGGGCAGAAACAAATTTGTTAAACCATCTGTAAGCAATAAGGTCGTGAAGGAATTATTAGATTTAACACAGGACGATAAATTTTCGGAGAATGAATAATTATGATACTGCAGAAAAAAAATCTGAAGAGATTTTAACTACTAGGGATCTTTCTATTGCTATCAAAAGACTGGAAAGAAAAAGAGTATTGATAGAAGAAGATATGAAAGATCATTTTCATCTGCTTCTTGAAGATTTAAAGCCTGCGAATATTCTTAGAAATACACTCCACGAAGTGCAGGAATCCACACCTTTAAAACATAATCTTTTAAAGATTGCAGTTGGCCTGGGAGCAGGCTATTTTTCAAGGAAGTTAGTTGTCGGGAAATCTGCAGGATTAGTAAAAAAAGCATTAGGGACTGCTTTGCAATTTGGGATTACTCAGTTTATTGCAAAAAAAAGCGAAGACAGCGACGAAAATAATTCTGAATCAACATCCAAAAAGAAAAACCTTCTTAGGAGAATCCTCTCCGTATAATTGCTGTTTTTAGTGCGAAGCGCAATTCATCTTACGTTTGATAAATCATTTGAATTATTTAGCTACTCGTGTTTATATTTGAATAGATTTTTTATAAACAATATCTATTCTCCGATGAAAAAATTATTGTATTTTTCTTTTATTTTTCTTTTTGCACAAAATTTGTCTGCCCAAAAAATTCAAATTCTTATAGACAGTATTCATTCTTCTTTTCGTGGACTGAGCGTAGTTGATAATAATATTCTTTGGGTAAGCGGTAGCAATGGAACTGTAGGAAAAAGTTTGGATGGCGGCAAAACCTGGAAATGGATGATAGTAAAAGGTTTTGAAAAATCAGATTTCAGGGATATAGAAGCATTCGATAAAAAAGCGGCTGTAATCATGGCTGTTGCTGAACCTGCCTTCATTTTAAGAACTTCAGATGGTGGTGAAAACTGGAACGTGGTTCTTGAAGATAATACCAAAGGAATGTTTCTGGATGCCATGGAATTCTGGAATATTCAAAGTGGGATAGTAATCGGCGATCCTATCAACAATCGTTTTTTTATTGGAAGAACTTTTGACGGAGGAAAAACATGGCGCGGCATTCCTCTGCAAAATGAACCTATTGCTGATAGTGGTGAGGCTTGTTTTGCGAGTAGCGGTACCAATATCAGGAAACTAAATAAAGCGGAAGCGGTTTTTGTTTCAGGCGGATTAAGTTCTAATATATTTATCCGCGATAAGAAAATAAATATCCCTATTCTCCAGGGAAAAGGAAGTACGGGCGCTAATTCTATAGCTGTAAAAAATAGTAAAACCATGGTTGTTGTAGGAGGAGATTTTATGAAAAAAAATGATACAGATAAAAATTGCGTGATTACAACGGACGGAGGTTTGACATGGGTTACACCAAAAACTCCGCCAACCGGATACAGAAGTTGTGTGGAATATTTATATAAAAATACATGGATCACTTGCGGATTAAATGGAGTGGATATTTCAGAAGATAATGGAATGAATTGGGAAAATATAAGTAAAGAAAGTTTCAATGTTTGCCGCAAGGCGAAAAAAGGAAATGCCGTTTATTTGGCAGGAAATGGGAGAGTTGGAAAGTTGATAGAATAAAGCCATCCGCTTTACCAAAAATTTCCTGAGAAACGGGAATCTTAAAAATTTGTTTTCCACGAACAACATTTGAATAAACCGATAATATTATTATTGTCTTCATTTTTTATCATTGAATTATAAAAATATGCTTGAAGTAAACTTCAATCCTTTTCCTGAACTTAAAACTGAAAGGCTTATCTTAAGAAAGATAAACGATGACGATACTGCACAGCTTTTTAAACTCCGTGCAGATAAAGATGTAATGAAACATATTGGCACAAATCGAATGATTTCAATCAATGAAGCGAAAGATCTTATAAGAATGATAAATGATTCGCTCGATACTAATTCCGGAATTACTTGGGCGATGGCATTGAAAGATGAACCTAAAAAACTAATAGGAACCATTGGGCTTTGGCGATTAATAAAAGAGCATTATCGCGCTGAAATCGGTTATATGCTGCTTCCTGAGTATTGGAGAAAAGGGCTCACAAAAGAAGCAATTTTAAAAATAATAAAGTTTGGTTTTAATGAATTGAAATTACATAGTATAGAAGGTCGCATAACACCTCTAAATACGGCCTTAGCAAAAATTTTGGAAAGTGCAGGTTTTGTTAGAGAAGCTTATTTTAAAGAAGATCTTTTCTTTAATGGGAAATTTGAAGACACCGCGATATATTCATTATTAAATAAATAGGTTACTGACTATTTTGTAATTTTTCAAGGCATTTTTTTAAATCAATCCCTTTACCTAAAACGCCTTTAAAAATATCACCCATTTTTTTGGTGCGTTTTAAAGAATTATGAATCGTAAAATCTTTTGGTGATAATCCTTTTTTTACTTCTTTCCATAATAGAGGGGTAGAAACTGTTGCTCCAGGCTTTGGGCGCAGGCTATAAACTGAGGCAATTGTTTGCCCAGTGCGGTTTTGTAAATAATCCATGTAAATGTGTTTTTTACTGCGTTTGGAAATACTCCTTTCTAATGTAGTAAAATCTTTCAATTCTTCCTGTGCTATCATGCAAACGAGATATGCAAAATCTTTTACTTGCTCAAAAGTGTATTTTTTTCCGGTGGGCACATACACGTGTATTCCGGTCGCCCCCGATGTTTTGCAAAAAGATGGGGCACCAGCTTTATCCAAAATCTTTTTTACTGTAAGCGCTGCTTCTATCACCTGGTCAAAAGTATTTTTTTCAGAAGGATCAATATCAATTATCAGGTAATCGGGTTTATCCAGTGATTTAGTGGTAGAATGCCATGGATTCATTTCTATACATCCTAAATTATTTAAGTAAACAAGTGTTGGAAGATTGTCACAAATGATATAATTAATTTCCTTGTCATTGGATTCCGAATGAACTTTTTTATTTTTCACATAAGAAGGTGCATTTTCGGCAGCATCTTTTTGGAAAAAACTTTGTCCATTAATTCCATTTGGATTCCTCAAAAGGGACTCAGGCCTACCTTTCAGATAAGGGAGAATATAATCCGCCATAGAAATGTAATAGTCAACAACATTGCCTTTTGTAATCCCTTCTTCAGGAAAATAAATTTTATCAGCATTGGAAACCTTTATCTCTGTTTTACCAAATTGGTAGATTTTATCCCCACCTTTCGACGACTCTTTTTCCTTGACAGATGTCTTTTTCGAAACGGTTCTTTTTTCTTTTTTGTCTCCTCCAATTTTCCTGGATGAAGAAGGTTTTGGTTTTTTAATATTATCCATATTTAATTCATTGATGGTTTTATCATTTCTAAGATGCAGAAAAACCGGGTGACGAAATTTGCCATCTGCTGTCACTTCTGAAAACTTTATTTCACAAAGTAATTTTGGTTTTACCCAGGTTACCTGAGAATTGGTTTTTATTTTTTCCTCAAATGGGGAATCTTTTTGCACAAGCGGTTGTAGCAGCTCATACATTTCTTTCAGGGATTCATAATTAAAACCAGTACCTGTGTGTCCTATATAAGTAAATTTATTCCCCTTTTTAGAAGCGAGTACCAAAGCACCAAAATATTTTCTTGCGCCCTCAGGTTCTGTATAACCTGCTATAATTGCTTCAGCCGTTTTATGATTTTTTATTTTTAACCATTCAGAAGATCTTTTGCCCGGATAATATTTTGAATTCATCTTTTTCGCCATGATCCCTTCCAAATCTTTTTCTTTTGAAACATGAAAAAAAGATTTTCCCTTTTCAATAATATGATCAGAATATCTGATCACTTCATTTTTAGGAATTATTTTTTTTAATAATTCTTTTCTGTCAACTAAAGGAAGTCCGGTAGTATCGCGGCCATTAAGCTCCAGTAAATCAAAAACACAATATTGTATCGGCTTGTCATGATTCTCTGAATAATGTTGAAGTAATTGAAAATCTGGTCTTCCTTTTTCATCAAGAACTACAATTTCTCCGTCCAGAACTGCATCAGCGTTTATTTTTTTTAGCTGATCTGCAACTATCTGGTAAGCATCCTGAAAATTAAGCCCATTGCGGGAATACAGTAAAACAATTTTTTTTCTTATTTCTGAAATAGCACGATACCCATCCCATTTTATTTCAAAAAGCCAATTCTTATCATCAAAAGCTTTATCAGTTTCTTTAGCAAGCATTGGCTTTATAAAATTGCTTATTTTTTTTTGAGTGCTTTTGTCATCCACCTTACCAGTTGTTCTCAAACTTTTGACCTGGCTTTTTTTTTAACCGGCTTTTTGCTTTCTTTCAGCCATTTATTGATAGGCGAATTTTTTAGCGTATGGGTCTCACTGTTATATTCAGAATCCACTGCGTATTTGTCATTGTGCTTTATGAGCAGCCAGCTATTATCTTCTTTACCTTTTAATTTCACCAAAACGAATTCACCTTTTAATTTTTTGCCAAACAATTGAAATTTAAAATCTCCGGATTTTAAACCAGTTCTCAGGTTCTTTTCAGCCTCCTTTTTTTGGGAATTTTCTATATCGGCGTAAGTGCCACTATCCCAAATTTCCACGATGCCTGCGCCATAATTTCCTTCAGGAATCTCTCCTGCGAAATCTTTATAATCATAGGGATGGTCTTCTACCATCATCGCCAGTCTTTTATCTTTGGGATTCATGGATGGCCCTTTGGGCACAGCCCAGCTTTTTAAAACACCATCCAGTTCTAATCTGAAATCGTAATGCAATCGCGATGCTTTGTGGCGCTGTACCACAAAAATCAGTTTCGAAATTGATTTTTTTATCTCACCTAAAGGCTCAGCGGTTTCTTTGAAATTTCTTTTTTTATTGTAAAGTGTCAATGGCATATTATGCAGATTTTTTTCGTTTTACATCAAGGCTTGCTTTCAATTGTTCCATCAGGTCTTTGGTTTTGTTGTGGACTACCTTCATTTCCGGAACTTTTATTTTTTTACCACTTGCTTTTGCTTTTATCAATTTTAAAAGCTCACCATTATAAGTGTCTTTGTATTTAGAAATATCAAATTTCCCGGTGAGCTGGTCAATCAAAGTGATAGCCATTTTTAATTCTGCAGGTTTTAATTCTGTATTTTTTGGAAGTTCGAGATCGTTGGGATTTCTTATTTCCTGCTCGAATCTTATTTTATTTAAAACAATTACATTTTTATCGGGTCTTAAAATAGCAAGGCTTTCTTTATTTCTCATTACAAAAGTAGAGACGCCTACTTTCTTAGTTTTCTTTAACGCATCCAGTAATAATTTATAAGGCCTTGTTCCGGATTTATCCGGTTCAAGATAATAAGGAGTTTCATAATAGAGGCTGCTGATTTCTTCTTCTTTTACAAAATCAGAGATTTCAATAGTTTTGGTTTTTTTAGCGCTTGCCAATTCAAAATCTTTTTCATTAAGAATCACATAATCATCATGGTATTTATATCCTTTTACAATATTTTCCCACGCTACTTCTTTACCCGTATTTTCATTTACCCGCATAAACTTTATGTGAGATTGATCTTTCTTATCGAGCATGTCCAGATCGAGATTGCTTGATTCTGTAGCGCTATACATTTTTACCGGAATATTTACTAATCCGAAACCGATAGCACCTGTCCATATTGATCTCATAAATTTTTTTTATTAGACTAAGTATCATGAAAGTTTTATGCCCTTTTTTTTAATAGATAGAAAAAGAGTTTCAACGGGGATTTGACAATTAAAATCTAATTAAATGAGGAATTTATTCTACATGATCGCAAAATTTTAAAATACAACAAGAATCCTTGAAGGGAAAAGCATTTTATACAAAAGATAAGGATTCGCCACAGATGTAAATAGAATATCAGAGAGAACCTGAAACTATATTTCCTTTTTTGAAAAATGTTTCATCAAAATTGTTTTTTTAGTTTAAATATATACGGCAAACGATTTATTATTTTAGATTAATTACTTAAATGTTTTTTCTTTTTTGCAAAATCTAAAAGTAACACTGGTAACAAAATAAGATTTGTGAGAGTAGCAGTAAGCAAGGTGATCGAAGTGAGCCAGCCCAAAGATTGTGTACCGCCGAAACCACTGAAACAAAAAATAATAAATCCTGCTATCAATACCAAAGACGTGTAAATAATGCTCAATCCGGTGTGATTGATCGTTTGGGAAACTGTACTTCTTATATCATAATTATTGGAAGGAAGTTCCTGTCGGTAATTGACTAAGAAACGGATCGTGACATCTATCGCTATTCCCAGAGCGAGGCTAAAAATGAGTACCGTAGAAGGTTTGAGCCTTACACCGACCCATCCCATTATCCCGGCTGTTACAATTAATGGAATAATATTAGGAATTAATGAACAAATTAATATTCGCAGAGACCTGAACAAATACAACATACAAAGCGCAATAAATAAAAATGCCCAAAGCAAACTTTCTTTTAAACCGTGGATAATATAGGTACTTCCTTCCAGGAAAGTAATGGTAGAGCCGGTAAATGTGACTTTATATTTTGTGGTATCAAAAAGATGATTGGTTCTCTTCCGCAAACTGTCAAGAATGATTGGGAGCTTAATTGTTCCTACATCAGCCATATTGATGCTCATTCGCGTACTTTCCCGTGCGGTATCTATAAAGCTGTTAAGTAGTTTTGAAAGAGTGTTTTTTGATCCTGTGTCCTTTTGAGGGCGAAGATAATCGCTAATAAAAGCCAGGTCAAATGAATTCGGTAACGCATAATTTGCCGTGTCGCCATCATAAAACCCCTGCATTACAAATTTGATTCCCTCAGCTACCGACAGAGGACGGCTCATTTCTTTTTGTGATTTTACGTAATCGGAAAGGGAATCCATTTTTACTAACACCGGTAAAATCCGCGCGCCGGCGAGACCAAATCTTTTTTTAGTATCAATTACTATTTCCAGGGGCATTACGCCCTTAAAGTTCTTTTCAAAAAATTTAAGGTCTCTATAAATCTTATCAGTTTTTGGTAAATCATCCACGATAAAACCTTCTGTCTTTAATTTGAACATTCCTAAAACTGAAAATATGATTACTAATAACGTAAAAGCATAAACGATTCTTTTATGATTAAAAACCCATCGCTCTATTCTTAATAGTAACCTGGTAAAAAATTTTACATCAAGATATTTTAATTGGTTATTCCCAGGTGCGGCCATATAGCTTAAAGCACCAGGAAGTAAAATAAAAGAAATCACAAATATGAACATAATACTGACACCGGCGACTTCACCGAATTCTTTTAAAATAGCGCTCTGAGTTAAAGCGAAAACTGCTAAACCTATGGCAGCCGTGATATTGCAAAACAAAGTAACCACACCCATCTTGCTCACCATATCAATAAGTGATTGTTCTTTATTCCCTGTTTTTTGATAAGAAGAATGGTATTTATTTAAGAAATAGATACAATTGGGAATCCCGATTACAACGACCAGTGGTGGAATTAGTGCAGTAAGTAATGTGATCTTAAATCCGAATAGCTGCATGATAGCAACACTCCATATTACTCCTATAATTACCACCAGCAACGACAAAAGAGTTGTTTTTACGGAATGAAACATCAACAATAATATCAGAGCAGAAAGTGCGAGTGAGCCAATAATAAACCATTTCATTTCCCGTGCAATTCTGTCTGCAACTTCGGTACGAATTAATGGTAACCCGCTTAGGTGAGTTTTTATGTTTGTCTCAGAAGTATATTTATTGGTGAGGTCCAAAATATTATTGATAACTTTTGTGCGTCCTTTTGAATTAAGGATATTTTTATTGATCCTTACTACTAACAGGTATGCATCTGTAGCCGGATTATACAATAGTGTTTTGTAAAAAGGAAGCGAATAAAATATTTTTTGGCTGCTGTCTATTTGTTGTTGTGTGTTTATATTATTTGGGAAAACAGGTATCGCATCTAATCTATGCGTAGTAGTATCTTTTAAAAGATTAACTGCATTGGAAACACTCAACACGTCTACTACATAAGGAACTTTTTTCAGTTCATTATTCAAATTCCTAAAGGCTTTAAAATATTTTAGTGTAAAGAAATCCTTTGTTTGTACTCCTATTACCATTACATTTCCATCATCTCCAAATTTTTTCTTAAATGATAGATATTCCTGGTATTTTGGGTTATTAACCGGAATGGCTTTTGAGAATTCATAGCTCATTTTTATCTTACTTGCGAAAAAAGCCATTACAACAGTTACCGCAAATAATAAAGTCAATAAAAGGCTCCTTTTTTTTAAAACAACCTTTGCCAGTCCTTGCCACATAATTAATAAGGATTTTTCGCAAAGGAAGTGAATAATTTTTATGCAAAAGAATGAAAGTCTTCTTTATTCTGATTTTTAAAGCAAGAGTAAAAAATAAAATGAAAAGTAATAAGGAAGAATATTAATTTTTTTGTTTTCTTTTCGGGAGGGTAAACTTTTGAAAATGCTTTTCAAAATCAACTTTTCAACGCCTCCAAAATTTTCTCCTGGGTTTTTTTCAATTCATCCATTGTGGGAGACAATTTTTTGCGAGTGAAATTAATATCATTCATATTATTAATGGGTATCAGATGTAAGTGAGCATGCGGAACCTCAAGCCCTACAACGCTTAACCCACAGCGGTTGCACGGAAAAGACTTTTCAATTGCTGTGGCAATTGGCTTTGCAAATAATAAAATTTCTGAGAGATAATTATCCGGCATATCTAAAAATTTATCAACTTCCAGTTTAGGAATTACCAGTGTGTGTCCTTCTACCAAAGGATTTATATCTAAGAACGCATAGAACTTTTCGTTTTCTGCAATTTTAAAGGAAGGGATTTCTCCATTAATTATTTTACTGAATATCGTCATACCATTTCATTTAAAATTTTTTATCTAACACCTGATATATCACGCCGTTATTTTTTCCACCTTAAATTTCATAACTCCTGCAGGTACTTTTATTTCGGCAGTTTCTCCCACTTTTTTCCCGAGCAAACCATTGCCAATAGGCGAAGAAGCCGAGATCTTTTTCTCTTTAAGATTCGCTTCTTTCTCAGAAACGATTTGATAAGTAATTTCTTTTTTTGTCGAAAGGTTAGTGAGTGTAACTTTCGTAAGTATGGAAACTTTGCTTGTATCAATGGCGTTTTCATCTACAATGCGCGCTGTAGCAATGATGCTCTCCAGTTGTTTTATTTTAGCTTCAAGTATTCCCTGTGCTTCTTTGGCTGCGTCATATTCTGCATTTTCTTTCAGGTCGCCTTTTTCGCGCGCCTCCGCTATAGCTCTTGAAGCAGCAGGTCTTTCTACTCCTTTCTTATGCTGGAGTTCGGCTTGCATTTTTTCAAATGTTTCTTTTTTTACGTAATTTATCTGGCTCATAACATCCTTTTTTTATTTGCAAAAAGCTTTACATTTTAATGAAAAAAAATACAACGCCTTATTTTTACTAAGACGTTGTATAAACACAAATATAAGAAATCCTGAAAATTATTCCAATCCTAATTTTTCCAAAAGGATTTTTGCCATTTTAAATAATGCCTCCTTTGAATAGCCCGCTATGTGAGGTGTTATAATTACATTTGGTTGCGATGTCAACCAGTTTAATCTATGAGTTTCTTCTTTAGTATAGGTTTCTAATTTTTCATTTTCCAGCACATCCAGGCCTGCACCTGAAATTTTTTTGTTTTTTAAAGCGTTTATCAAAGAAAAGGAATCCGTCACCTTGCCCCTGCAGGTGGAAATAAAAAATGGAGATCTTTCCAGCGCATTAAAAAAATGCTCATTTGCCAAATGCCCGGTTTCCCCGGTAAGAGGTACATGCAAACTGATCACATCGGCATATCTGCAAACTTGTTCCAAATTAGCTTCTTTTATGTATCCGCTGCCAAAACCAAATTTATATTTATCGTAAGCCAAAACTGTTATGTTAAAAGAGGCCAGCAATTTTGACAGTGCCGATCCTGTATTTCCATATCCGATAATACCTATCGTTTTTCCTTCCAGTTCTGTTCCCCGATTAGCATCTCTTATCCATTTGTGGTCTTTTATTTCTTCATAGCTGGAACTTATTTTATTTGTAAGATTCAGAATGAGTCCCAGTGCATGTTCTGCTACAGCATTCCGATTTCCTTCGGGGCTGCTTACACACCTTATTCCTTTGGATTCAGCATAGTCCACATCAATCAATTCCATACCACTACCGAGCCTGCCTATCCATTTTAGCCGTGTAGCTTTGTCGATTAGCGGTTTGTCGATAGGCATACGTGTAGTAACTATCAAGCCTTCGGCCTGGCTTATGATGGCGCTCAAATCATCATAACTTATTTTTTCTGAAAATAGAACCGAATAGCCTTTGCGCTGAAGTGTATCCGATAAATAATTATGTGCTTTTGCTGTTATGATTATTTGTCTGTTCAATTTTTTAAGTTAATTTCTTTTTTCTAATTTTTTCATTTCTCTTTCTCTACTTCCAAATCATCGTTCATTCTGCAGCAATCATACTTATTTCCACATTCACATCTTTAGGCAAAGTCTTTACCGCTACAGTCTCTCTTGCTGGAAAATCTTTATCAAAGTATTTCCCATATTCCGCATTTACTTCTGCAAAAAAACTCATTTCTTTTAAAAAAATGGTGGTTTTAACTACATTGTTAAAACCTAACCCCACTTGCTGTAAAACTGCTTTCAGATTTACCATAACCTGCGCAGTTTCTTCAGTTATATTTCCATTCTTTAATTCAGAAGTGCCTGGGATTAATGCTATCTGTCCTGATAAAAATAGTAAACCACCCACTTTTACTGCCTGGCTATAGGGACCTATCGGTGCAGGTGCTTTCTCTGAGATGATAATGGTTTTGTTCATGCTTAATATTTTTTAAAGAGTTTAAAGTTGCAAAACTTTCCTTCAACTAACAAACCTATTTTTGTAAAAAATTCAAAATGAGAATTTTTATTTTGGCAAATAAAGATCAGTATAATGAGATACAAACTATAAATGCGGATAATGATAATGAATTGATTTTTAATTTAGAACTTCCGAAAATGGAAGAATATAATAAATATGAGGCTTTTTTTATTCTTTCCGAGTCATGGCGTTTATTGGATTTTAGCCAATTTGAAGATAAACCAGTGTTTATCAATTCTGTAATTGAAACTTTATCTGATTTAAAAATGCCTCTCAATGTAAATAGACTCAATGCGTGGCCCGGTTTTTTGCAAAGAGAAATTTGGGAGATAGTTTCAAGTAATCAAAAAGATTTTGGAAAGATTTTCAAAGGACTGAACCGAAAAATTATTGTTGTGAAAGATGAACCAGGACTTGTAGCGGCAAGAGTTATCAGTATGATAGTTAATGAAGCTTTTTTTGCATTGGGCGAAGAAGTGAGTAGCAAAACAGAAATAGACATGGCCATGAAATTAGGAACTAACTATCCGTTTGGGCCTTTTGAATGGGCAGAAAAAATTGGCCTTGAGAATATTTATCATTTATTAAAAAAGTTATCTGAAAAAGATGATCGTTATCTGCCCGCACCAGCATTAGAAAAAATATTTTCATCAAATAAAACAATTTGAATCGATCTATAATGAACTTCCTCTTAAACATACACACCTCAACAGAGACCGCTATTGTGAATTTATGTGATGGCCCTGATTTAATAGCAACTAAAGAAAATTCCAATTCCAAACAACACGCCTCCTTTTTACATACTGCCGTTCATCAAATTTTACAGGAACTTGACATTCAGCCAAAAGATTTAAAAGCTATAGGAGTTACCGGTGGCCCAGGTTCTTATACCGGTATAAGGGTAGGTTTGGCAAGTGCAAAAGGGCTGTGTTTTGCATTAAATATTCCTCTTATTTTACTTAACACATTAGAAGTTATGGCGCTTTCAAACATTGAAAATTTATCTGATAAAAACGCTTTGTATTGCCCGATGATTGATGCCAGGAGAATGGAAGTATTTACCGCAGTTTTCGACGATCAATTAAATGAGGTGATTCCGCCATCAGCAATGGTTTTAACAGAAAATACTTTCCAGGATATAATCGAAAATAAAGATATTTATTTTTTTGGATCAGGAAGTCAAAAATTTAAAAACCTAGTCCCTCATTTTCCCGTTTCCAATTTCATTGAAAGCCGGATTTCTTCAAAAATTTTAGGAGAATTTTCCTGGCATAAATATCAAAAAAATGAATTTGTAAATACCTTCTCTGCTATTCCTTTTTATATGAAAGATTTTTATTCGATTGAAAAAAATAGATAAAGGAAAAATTATATTTTAGTATTTCATTACAAACTATTTTTATTTACAATACTTACCTTTGTACAAGAAGAAATAATTTCTTGTTTAAAATCATTTATAATATCACTTAAACCATTTTCGAAATGAATACTACTGTCCAAAATCACCCGCCAACTCACCTGGAGCATACTAATTCTAATGAAAGCGAAGCTCTCAGGAATATGGATTATTTAAAAATTAAAAAAGCAGCGTTGGTTTTGCGAGCGCTTAATCATAAACTTCGCCAATTGATTCTTAAAACAATTGACGAACATAAGAGGATTACCGTTACTGAACTTTATGTGCAATTGCGACTTGAGCAATCTGTTGCTTCTCAGCATCTTGCAATACTGAGAAAGGCTGAAATTGTGAATACGGTCCGCGAGGGGAAATTTATTTTTTATACAATTAATGAAGAACGTATTGATGAAATCAACAGGTTTGTGCAAAATCTGGTTGGATAATGTTTTTTGAGTTTTTAGAAAAACCGTAGAATATTTTTTAATTTTCATTGCCTTATTTAAGAACTTTGCTTAAATAAGGCAATATTTTTTTAGTTAAGTAATAAATATGTACATACAGCAAATCTATACCGGTTGTTTAAGCGAAGCGGCCTATTTTGTAGAAAGTAATGGAGAAGCGGTAGTAATAGACCCAATGAGAGACACGGGATCTTACCTAAATATTGCGAGGGAACGGAATGCAAGCATCAAATATATTTTTGAAACTCATTTTCATGCGGATTTCGTGAGCGGACATATAGACCTTCGTCAACAAACAGGTGCGACTATAGTTTATGGCCCAAGCACTAATGCTAAATTTCCATTTCACCTTGCAAAGGATGGCGAGATATTTTATATCGGTAATATTTCTTTAGAGGCAATACATACTCCGGGTCATACCCTGGAATCAACCTGCTATCTTTTAAGAGATGAAAACGGTAAGCCATATTGCATTTTTACCGGAGATACTTTGTTTATAGGGGACGTGGGCCGTCCGGATTTAAGCAGCGGTAATCTAACCAAAGAAGAACTCGCGTCCATTATGTATGATTCAGTTCAAACTAAATTAATGCCTTTGCCGGATGAGGTTATTGTATATCCGGCTCATGGACCAGGAAGCAGTTGTGGGAAAAATATCGGATCAGAAACACAAAGTACTATTGGCGTCCAAAAAAAAACAAATTATGCACTTCAGCCTCAGACAAAGGAAGAATTTATAAAATCCGTAACTGAAGATCTTGAGGAAGCGCCTGCGTATTTTACTATTAATGCCCAAATTAATAAAGAAGGGTATCACCATTTGGACGATGTGAAGTCCAAAGGGCTTATCCCGCTTTCTATAAAAGAATTTAAAGAAAAGATGCAATCCGGTTGCCTTATTTTGGATACCAGGAAAGCCATGGATTTCACAGAAGGGTTTATTCCTGATTCTGTTTTTATTGGGCTTGAAGGAAGATTTGCAGAGTGGGCGGGAAGTTTGCTTTCCTTTGAGCAGCCTATCATCCTGGTTACACCGGATGGCAAAGAAGAAGAAACAGTTGTGAGGCTTGCCCGGGTTGGATTTGGGAAAGTGGAAGGATATTTAAAAGGCAGTTTTGATACCTGGAAATCTGCCGGTGAGAATTGGGATTTAATTATAGATATTGAAGCTGATGAACTGGAGATGGACATTCCTTTTGATGATCACATTACGGTATTGGATGTTCGAAAATTGAATGAGTTTGCAGAAGGACATGTAAAAGATGCTGTAAATCTTCCACTTGCCGAAATGACTGATGTAGCTCAAATCGCACAATTAGAAAAAAATCAGAATATTTATATACACTGCGCAAGTGGGTACAGAAGCGTAATTGCTGCGTCACTTCTAAAAAGACAAGGATATCACAACTTGCGAAACGTATTGGGTGGTTGGGGAAAAATAAAAGAGCAAAAAACTATTTCAATAGAAAAAGAAGCTAACGTGTTGAACTAATATCTCAGTATTTTGCTTTTGACTAATTGAATTTGAAAAACTTCTTTAAACCGGCCAAAATTTTATAAAAACCAGACTGGAATTTTATCTTTCTTTGTATTAAAGGAATTTATGCAAAGATTGCAGAAAATAAAATATTTTTTATTCAGCCAATACTTTGCCGATGGTATCCGGATTACACTTGAAATTATAATTCCGGCATTTGTTTTTTCTTCTTTGGGTAAAATGGGAATAGGGCTGGATTTATCTTTGGGCGCGTTATGTGTAAGTGTGGCCGACGGTCCCGGTCCTATTGTACATAAACGAAACGGAATGTTGTATTGCAACATTTTCATTTTTATCAGCGCGCTTCTTACAGGATTGCTCAACCATAATATCCTTTTGCTTGGTGTTTTTATTTTAGCTTCTTCCTTTTTCTTTACTATGTTTTCGGTTTATGGAAACCGGGCCAATTCTATTGGGTTTGCTGCACTGCTTATTATGGTACTTCAGATGACGGAAGTGGCGCCATTTTACAGGGTCTTTACAGAAAGTTTATTGATCTTATTTGGTGGAATATGGTATATGGCGATCGCATTATTGCTTTTTCAAATCTCTCCCCATCGCCCTGCCCAACGTGCTTTAGGAGATTGTATTCGTGAAACTGCAAAATATTTATTGATCAAATCTGAAATGTATAATCTGCATACTGATATTGAAGAAAATTATCGCAAATTAATTGATCAACAAATTATTGTGAATGAAAAACAAGATACTGTTCGTGAATTATTATTTAAAAACCGTGCGTTATTAAAAGAATCCACACATATCGGGCGGGTGCTTGTTCTTACTTTTGTAGATGCTGTAGATCTCTTTGAACATATTATGGCCTCATGGTACGATTATTCTTCTTTAAGAAAAAAATATGCTTCTACGGGAATTCTTGATGATGTGTCAATCGTTGTCAAAAATCTTGCTAAAGAAATGAACAATATTGGCGAAGCTATTCAGGCCGGAAATTCTTATAAAAAAGAACTTGACCTGACAGGCGAACTAAATATCATTAAGAAAAGAATAGACACTTTACCTGATATTGGCAGCTCTTTCATGCTCAAAAAAATATTGGTAAACCTTCGCAATCTTGGTGAAAAAACAGATGGAATTCTTAAATATTTTAAAGAAGAAATTCCGGAAGAAGAAAAATTGAGAAGCAGAAAAGAATATTCCCGTTTTGTAACCCATCAGAAAATAAACGGATCTGTTTTTAAAAATAACCTCACCTTTCAATCATCTATATTCAGGCATTCCATAAGAATGATGATAGCATGCAGTGCCGGCTTTATCATTTCAAAATGGCTTCCTCATGGAAATCATAGCTACTGGATAGTGATGACGATCATTATTATTCTTAAGCCGTCATTTAGTCTTACAAAGAAAAAAAATTCCGACAGACTTCTGGGCACAATTGGTGGAGGGATTATTGGTTTTTTAATGCTTTATTTTATTAAAGACAATACGGTATTATTTGTACTCATCATTTTTTTTATGTTGGGAACTTACACTTTTAAAACGCATAATTACGTGGTAATGGTGATTTTTCTTACACCGTATATTCTTATTCTTTTTCATTTCCTCGGACAAGGAAGTTTTAATGTAGTAAGCCAGAGGTTTGTGGATACTGCGATAGGGTCGGCTCTGGCATTTTTAGCAAGTTATTTTTTGTTCCCGCAATGGGAATCGGGACAGTTAAAAAAATATATGGAAAATGTTTTAAAAGCCAATATTAATTATCTGCAAAAACTGAAAAATATTTTTACAGGAAATAAAATTTCTAGTCTGGAATATAAATTAACACGCAAAGAGTTGCTCGTTAGTACCGCAAATCTTTCTGCGGCAATGAACCGTATGTTGAGCGAACCTAAAAGTAAACAAAGCCACCGTAAAGCGATTTACGAATTTGTAGTTTTAAACAACGTGCTTTCATCAAACATAGCCAGTATTACAGCAACCACTTATAATGATGAAAAATATTATCCTAAAGAATATATAAATCTGGTAAATAAGTCCATTTCGATTTTAGAAAAAAACCTGCATCAACTGAATGAGTCCTTTCTCCCTGAAGAAGATCAAATAAATACCGTTTTTTATTTAAAGACTAATAATTTTGGAGAAACCATTTTGAAAGAGCAACTTGATTTTATCTATAAAATAACCACAGATATTAGCAAAATAACCAATGCTATTTCTTCATGAAGTTTTCACTAAAAAGCCATTTAGTCTTTCTACAAAAGCTCCGGATTTATTTAATGCAATTCCTGTGTTTCCTTGATAAATTAAGAAATTTCTCGGGTACCCAATTACTTTTAAAAAGAGATTTTTAAATTACTTTGAATGTGAATAGGGAATGTTCTTGTCGGGATTATTTTATACCATTATACATTCCTAATAGTCCCATTCCATTGAACTAAAAGGCTTATATCGGCATTACACGACAAACTTTTTGGACACTATTGAAATTATAAAAGGTATTACTTAACAAAATATTGTATAGGTGGTTTAAGGGAATGGCATCAATTTTTCGTCAAAGCAACGGAATTGTTTTTTAAAAATTATTACAATCAAAATGTTGCGAAAATGGAAGAATAAAAAAACAGGTCATCTCATATCCTTACAACTTCATCTAATCTTCTGGGTATTTGTTTTATCGTGCTTACCTCTCTTAAACTATTGAACCTGGATGGTAAAACCGTAATTGATGAATTCACCGCAGTAGCAATCTTTATGTTTATGGTAAGCAGTGTACTTTCTTTCCTTTCAATGAGAAGTAAAAATGGAAGAGGAGAGAATCTCGAAAAAATTGCGGACATTATTTTTCTACTTGGTCTTTTTCATTATTTATCATTACAATGTTTATAGCATTTAATATTATGAAATAAAAGCTCTTTCAAAGAACCTGAAATCATTAAAGTGCCCAATTTTCTAATAACCCGGGATAAAAACAAGAGCAGTGGGCAAATAAAAAGGTTATCATCTGGATAACCTTGTAAAGACCGAATGTCTCATTTTATTAATGATAGCCTACCATGTAGGAGTTAGCTTTACAACCAAACTTAGAAGATGTACAAGAGGTAATAGTAGCGCCTAATGCAAAGGCCAACAGAATGATAACAATAATTTTTTTCATTTTACAATTCTTTTTTGTGATTAAATGAGATAAAATCTACCAGGATACTGTTGGTATAATTTGAATTCTTCAAAAAAGGGATTGGAAAATGAACAGGGGACAAATAAACAAAAACTAATTGGATTTTGCAAGTGATTCTGAATAATTTTATTTTTTGGCTACTTAAAAAAATATACCTCTTTTCGTTTTAATAGTAAAATATACCTTTGAAAAGGAGAGAATTATTTAGTTTAGTAAAAATCAATCAAAATAGGGAAAATGCATTCATGGCAAGAAATATTATTCCGCCTTTTTCTGGCTTCCATTTTTGGCGGCTTAATAGGATTGGAAAGAGAAAGAAAAGACTGGACGGCAGGAATGCGCACACATGATGGTTAGTCTTGGTTCTGCACTAATAATGATGGTATCCTCATTTGGTTTTTCAGATATATTAGGCACTGATCATGTTGTTCTCGATCCATCAAGAGTTGCTGCACAGGTAATCAGCGGTATTGGATTTATTGGAGCCGGTACTATATTATTTTTAAACCAAGGTAGAATCCGGGGGCTTACAATTGCTTCAGGATTATGGACTGTGGCTGCCATAGGTTTGGCAACGGGAGGAGGAATGTACTTTGCTGCGGCTGCTACTACTGTATTGGCATTAATCATTCTTTGGGCATTGCAACCTTTAGAGAAAAGAATTACTCAAAAATTTAAACAAAATACTTTGAATATAGAAACCGGTAAAGGTGCTGAGAAAAAGAATATTTTAAATAAAATTGAAGAAACGGGGAATATTAATTTTATAGATTTTACAGTTACCAAAAGTGAAGCAGGACTTTTTATTCAATTGAAATTTGAGAATTTAAATTCCCAAAAATCAATTGAATTGATGAGTAACCTTCAAAAAGACTCCTCAATAAATAAAATTTACTGGAATAAATGATTCTTTTTTGAATATTATTTTTCTATGTTATATTTCTCTCTTCTGGACTGAATAAAAAGGATGACATGAATAGCTATAAGCATCTCACAAACAATTTCTTTTACTATCATATTGAAGTGTTTTAAATTGGGTTAGTAATAAGAATCAAACGTTTACAAGTAAATTTTATTATGTCAGTATATTTTTCCGTCAAAAATTCTACTGGAAATCTATTTTAATTTACAGGGTTGATTAAATGATGGAATAAGGAAAAATGGTTTTGTATTTAGTTGCTTACCACACTCAATTCTGTTCTGCGGTTCAATGCCCGCCCTTGTTTAGTATCATTAGTGGCAATAGGATTGGTTTCACCGAAACCTTTATAGGAAAGCCGGTCTTTCCTGACACCTTTGTACAATAGATAATTTACTACAGAAAGAGCGCGGCCCGTAGAAAGTTTTAGATTATCTGCAGGGGTGCCGACATTATCTGTAAATCCGCTTATCCTTACTTTCATGTTTGGGTTTTCGTTCATCAGTCTTACTACATTATCTAGCTCTGATATTGACTCTGGTTTCAGATTCGTTTTTTTAGTATCAAAGAAAACGTTTTTCAAAATTACCTTTGCATTGGCTTCAATAGGTTCCATCGGAATATCAGCAGTAAATACTGAATCAGGAGCTGTACCACTCATATCATAATTTTCTGAATAAAATAAGTATCCTTTGCGATGTACATTGAATGCATAATCTTTTCCTACGGGAAGGGTGATCAGGTAATTCCCATCTTCATCGGTTTGTAATTTACTTACTATCTGCCGCGTGTTTACATCGGTCAAAATAACAGTGGATGGTAACCCTTCTTTTGTTTTCACATCATAGACTTTCCCTTTGGCCCATAAAGTCTTCAAAGGACGAATATCTTTTCGCAGCTCAAAAGTATAAATATCCAAACCACCTTTGGTATCTTTTCTGTCGCTCGAATAATAGGCGGTTTTCCCATCGGCTGTTACTATCATAGAGCCTTCATCATCTATGGTATTTATGGGGTATCCGAGATTTTCGGGCGTACTCCAGGTCCCATCAGGAAGTTTTCTTGTTACAAAAAGATCGGGCTTTTCGCTATATCCCGGGAGACCGCTTGAATTAAAATAAAGCGTTTGATTATCTGCGTGAATAAAAGGGGTACTCTCATCGCCGGCGGTATTGATTTTGGGTCCCAGATTTTCGGGTTGACCCCAATTCCCCTTGTCATCTCTGTGGCAAACCCAAATGTCCCTGCCACCATAACCACCCGGCCTGTCGCTGCTGAAATAAAGATCTCTTTTATCAGGAGAAAGCGAAGGACAGGATTCCCAAAATTCTGAATTTACATTTCTTCCCAGATTTTGTGGCTCGCTCCATCCGTTTTTGGTGAGATAGGAAATATATAGATCACAACTTCCAAATCCCTGTGGGAAATTGCATCCCGTAAAAACGAGCCATTCTCCATCCTGGGAAATATTTTGTGCCCCTACATTATAATCGGGTGAATTGATTTTTCCGACAAGAGGAAATGCTTTCCCCCAGGTTCCGTTTTTAAGGTCGCTTTCATAAAAACTTTCTTTATCATTTTGCCTCCTGGTAAAAACTAATTTTTTCCCGTCAATAGTAAGAGAAGGAAAATATTCCAGGGCAGCAGTGTTGATACTGTCGCCGAGATTTTTTGGAGCAAAAACATAACCGGTATCAGGATGAGATTTTGCGTAATCAATAGCAAATTGATACGTCTTTCTTCTGAATTCTCCTGCTTTGGTACTCCTTTCGTTGATCTTTGGATTTTTAAGAAAAATATTTACCGCATGTAACGCATCCTTAAAACGTCCACAACCTGCAAGCGAAATGGAGTAGGGGAGCAGATAATAATTGCTGTAAACAGAATCCAATGAGAATGCTTTTTCAAAATAACTTACGGAAGCAGAATAGTCTTTTAGATCTGCGTCTATGCCTGCCAGTGATAAATAACCATCTATAAAGGTAGGGTCAATTTTTAAGGCTTCGTTGATCATTTTTACAGAACCTACCAGATCGCCATTTTGTGCTTTATTGATCGCCAGTTCGTAAATTTTGATAACTTTTCGATCTACTTTCTGGGGGTCAAATTTTTGTGATTTGGATTGAAAAAAACTCGAAATCAATATTGTTATCAAAAGGGCTTTTTGCATGGAATCAATTTAATTAAAAGTAAAACGAATTTCTCTTGCAATTATTTAACAGGTTGTTAATCGTAGGGACAGGTTGCGGCGTGTCCGATAATTAACATGATACAATGCAGGACAGGTCGCAGCCTGTCCCTACGGCACATTAATATATTTATGTATTTGTAGCGACAATTGCCATTTCGGATTTTCTTTAATGTAGTCAATGATCCATGGCATTACGAGTTCGAATTTACTCCATTCGGGTTGTAAAAAAAGCAAGCATTCGGGAGAAACTTTTTCTGCATATTTTTCTGCCCAAAGAAAATCGGATTTATTAAAAACAATAATTTTTAATTCATTTGCTTTTAAAAGTATTTCGGGCAATGGCGGTTTAAATTTTTTGGGTGAAAGACAAATCCAATCCCAACAGCCGGTTACAGGCGAGGAGCCTGAAGTTTCTATATTAGTGGCAAAGCCTTCTTTTTGTAATGCAGAAGTTAATGCTTCGAGATTGTATAAAGTAGGCTCTCCTCCGGTAATTACGGCTAACCTTGAAGGATTTTTTTTTGCCGATGAAACTATTTCATCAATGCTTTGTGATGGATATAAATTTTCATCCCAACTTTCTTTTACATCGCACCACACACAGCCCACATCACATCCGGCCAATCTTATAAAATAAGCGGCTTTGCCCTGGTGAAAACCTTCACCCTGCAAAGTGTAAAAGGCTTCCATTATTGGTAATGAGGTAGTTTTATGTAATGTTGAGGTCATTGTGAATGTTCATTATTCAATAATCAATTTTCAAAGTAGCCGCTTTATAAGTATTCATCAGCAAAGCTGCAATCGTCATCAATCCTACCCCGCCGGGAACAGGAGTAATAAAACTGCATTTGGACGCTACATTTTCAAAATCCACATCCCCCTTTAATGCAAATCCACTTTTCTTTGTTTCGTCTTTTATTCTATTAATTCCAACATCTATCACTATAGCATTTTCTTTAACCATATCTGCTGTTACAAATTTTGGTTTTCCTATTGCTGCAATTAAAATATCTGCCTGCTTACAAATGAATTCCAGATTTTTTGTTCGCGAATGGCAAAGTGTTACAGTAGCATTTCCATATTCATTGTTATTTCTGCTCAACAAAATACTCAGCGGAGTGCCTACATTATTACTTCTTCCTATTATTACTACATGTTTTCCCTGGGTGGATATTTTATAATGCTGAAGCAATAAAAGAATTCCATAAGGTGTCGCCGAAATAAATGTTGGAAAACCAAGAACCATATTACCAACATTTAGCGGATGGAATCCATCTACATCCTTTTCCGGAGAAATCTGCAGGATTACTTTCTTTTCAGAAATATGTTTTGGTAAAGGAACCTGAACAAGTATTCCATCTATATCTGCATTTTTATTTAAGTCATTTATTTTTTCTAAAAGGGATTCTTCAGAAATAGAATCATCATACCTGAATAAAGATGATTTAATGCCAATCTCTTTACAATTTTTTACTTTTGAAGCGACATAAGTTTCACTTGCAGGGTCATTTCCTACAAGTATTGCGGCGAGATGAGGTATCTTTTTTCCATTAGATGCTAATGCTGGAATTTTATTTTTAATATCTTCTTTTATGGCTGAAGAAGCCACCATTCCTTCTAATAATTGCATTCTGCAAAAATAAACCAGGTTGAGGGATTTTGTTATGTAAATTGGATATTAAATTTTCTTATAAGAAGTAGTAAATAAACAAATAAGGTATTTTTTTATTTTCTGATTATAGTTTGGGGAAACTAATTTTCAATAGAATTGATATGGAGCTTTAAATTCACATTACCAATAAATTAATTTGGATAAAATGAATTCACAAATTATTAATTCAGTTTCGGACTCAATGAATACAACAGTATATTTTTTCTTAAAAGAAATGCATTTGTATCCCAAAATTGCCCGTTTGGCATCTCTGCAAAGCGAATGGGATACCAGATTGTCAGCGATTTGTATAAAAAAATCATAGACATCATCGGTAAATTTATTGGCAGAAGTTATCATCCCTTTTGACTCTATAAACCATGAAATAGCTGCGATATTATCTGCAGCAATTTGTTTTACAATTATTTTTCGTCTGCCCATTTCTTAATCAGTTTTTTGCTATATGTTCGAGCCTCTTCAATAGTAAATGTTTTTTCAGGTTTGGATTTTAATGCAGCTCGTTTCTGAAGTTCCTGATAATTTTTTTCAGGAATCAGTATATATTTTTTTTTGTCTATTACTATTTCTGTCATAAAATAAATTTAGTTTCAAATTTACAAATAAATATTTTCTTCATTATAGAACTGATACTGGATTTACTAAAATTTATCTTTATATTTATTCCAACATAAAATATTTGCTTTGAAGAAAATTTATCTTTGATATCTTTTATTATCAGGAGCAGATTACACAGATGCTCAATCTTTGCGAAAGCCAATGGCAGCCTCATATACAGGCTTAGGCGCTTATAGCCTGAATCATGCCGATGTGTTTTCCGTTACTTCCAATCAGGCTGCATTGGCGCAAATAAAAAATCCAACATTTGGTGTTTATGGCGAAAGGAGATTTTTATTAGCCAATACTAACATGTATTCATCAATAGTAGCGCTACCAACGGTGCAGGGAAATTTTGCTTTCCAGGCTGATTATTTTGGTTATAAAAATTTCAATGAATCCCAATTGGGATTTGCTTATGCAAGAAGTATGGGAACAAAATTAGACATCGGGATAAAATTTAATTATTATTCTTTCCGGATTCCCGGCTATCAAAACTCTTCAACCGTAAATTTTGAAATAGGCGCTATTGCTCATCTTACAGGGAAGCTAAATGCAGGCGTTCATTTTTATAATCCTGTGGGTGGCTATCTTTCGAAAACGGGTAATGAAAAATTAAGTTCTGTTTACACATTTGGAATTGGTTATGAAGCTTCCCAAAGCTTTTTAATAAGCGCTGAGATTGTAAAGCAGGAAGATTTGCCGGTAAATGTAAATGCGGGAGTGCAATATAATTTTGACAAACAATTTTTTGCATGTTTTGGTATTGCTTCGCAGAATAATTCTCCTTATGCAGGAGCGGGGCGTCAGTTGGGACAACTTTCGTGTTGATGTCAGTGCAAGTTATCATCCCCAACTCGGTCTTAGTCCGGGTTTAATGCTGATTGTCAATTTTAAAAAGAAAGAGATTGAATAAAAATAAATTCATAAAAAACTTTTTGCAGATTGCTGTATTCATCACATTAGGTTTTGGATACAACCAGGTTTATGCGCAGGATATACCGGAACCAACGGAACCATCTGAAATGATAGAAGACCAATTGGAAAATATAACCTCTGCTAACGAAGATGAGGTAACAGAAGATGATTCCTTTGCGAAGGAAATGGTTCATTTCCTGAAAGAACCCATTAACCTAAATGATGCAGATGCCGGCATTCTTGAGCAATTGCATCTTTTAAGCCCTATACAAATAAACAATTTAATTTCATATAGAAAATTGTTGGGAAATTTTATCAATATTTATGAAATACAAGCAATACCTGGATGGGATCTGGATCTGATAAGACGTATAAGACCTTACATCATTGTTTCACAAAAAACCAAGGTATTTCAATCCTTCAATAAAAGAATAAAAAACGGGCAAAATACATTATTAATAAGAGGTACACAGATACTCGAAAAATCAAAAGGCTATCTTTTAAATAGTAGCGAAGTAAAAAACTTTTATCCCGGAAGCCCTCAAAAAATCTTAGTTCGTTATAAATACAGGTTTGGAAATTTATTCCAATATGGTTTCACAGCCGAAAAGGATGCCGGTGAACAATTTTTTAAAGGAGCTCAAAAAAATGGATTCGATTTTTATTCGGCACATCTTTTTACCAGGAACCTGGGAATTATTAAATCACTTGCTATTGGAGATTTTTCTGTGAGCCTCGGACAAGGATTAACGCAATGGCAAAGCCTCGCATTTAATAAAGGAGCTGATATTATTAATGTAAAAAGACAGGCCGAAGTTTTGAGACCATATAATTCTGCAGGGGAAATTGCTTTTAACAGAGGTGTTGGCATTACTTTGCAGAAAAAATATTGGGAAACAAATGCTTTTTTCAGTTATCGAAAAATAGACGCAGGATTTAATGTGGATACATTGAATAATGATGACCCTGTTTCTTCTCTTCGAATATCAGGCTATCATCGTACTGCTAATGAAATTGTAGGGAAGAATGCACAGGGACAGTTAAGTTTTGGTGGAAATATTTCTTACACCACCGAAAAAATTCACTTTGGCGTTAATGCTGTGCATTATAATTTTGAGCATAACATTAAAAAAGAAGATTACCTATATAATAAATATGCACTTTCGGGAAATCGAGCAGGGAATTACAGTATAGATTATAGCTACACCTATAAAAATATTCACTTTTTTGGCGAAGCTGCTATTGATGAAGATATAGATAAAGCCTTCATCAATGGATTACTCATTAATACTGATTCGCGCATAGCTTTGAGTTTTTTATACCGTAATATTTCGAGAGGCTATCAATCTTTGTACTCCAATGCATTTACCGAGAACACTTATCCAACGAATGAAAGCGGGTTATATTCAGGCATTACCATTACACCCACAGATTTTTTAGGATAGATGCTTATGCGGATTTTTATCATTTCCTATGGCTCAAATACAGAACCGATGCGCCCACATCAGGGAGTGATTATATGATTCAACTTAGTTACAAACCTAATAAGCAGGTAGAAGTGCACATGCGTTACAAAACGGAGAATAAACCTATCAATTACAATCCTGATAATTTGAATTTGAACCGGGTTACAGGAAGGCCCAAACAAGGATTCAGAACCCAGTTTAATTATAAATTGGATAGCCGGTTTACATTTCGTTCCCGGGTAGAGTTATCCTGGTACGATAAGAAAGGCGTGGTTCCTCAAAATGGTTTTCTCACTTTTGCCGATATTCTCTACAAACCAATATTAAAGCCGGTTTCAGGAAACATAAGATTGGAATTTTTTGAAACAGATGGCTACGGAAGTCGGATGTATGCATTTGAAAATGATGTTTTATACAGTTACTCCATCCCTGTATTTTTTGATAAAGGATATCGCTATTATGTAAACATGAATTATGGTATCACTCAAAAATTATCTCTTTGGCTAAGATTTGCCCAAACTATTTATCCTGAAAAAAATTCTATAGGCAGTGGACTTGATATGATAAACGGAAATGTAAAATCTGAAGTAAAAATGCAGTTGATGTATCAATTTTGATACTCATTTTTAATGATTAAGTAAGATTTTTATTCATTTTAATTTTATGTAAAATCAATAAATTTTTGCAAATCTTTTTGTTAAGGAAACCTACTTTCTTCATGATAAAAACCGAAAAATGAGGTAAAAAATGGGATTTTATAAATATTTTTTCCATTTAATCATTTTCTGAATTCTATTCAAAAAATATTATAATTAGTACTTTTTATTGAATATGCCTTCTTATATTTCTATTCTTTTTAGAAAAATTTAAATCTTTTAATGTTGAATAAGATTTTTTTCCCAAATAAAAGCAGCAAATTGCGATGAAAAGTTGTCTTTAACAAGTTATTGTGAAGATTTCATTAATTAACATTTTTTTTGGTTATTTCATAGGAACCATATATTTTGCAATCATAAAATAAACTATACACATGAGAAAATTTCTTGTATTTTTTACTATGCTAATGCTCAGTGGAGTGTTGGCTTATTCACAAACCAGGGTTGTAACCGGGATAGTGAAAGATGAAACCGGGGCACCGGTTCCTTTTGCTACGATTTTAGAAAAAGGAACAAAGAATGCGGCCACTGCGGATGCTAATGGGCATTTTAGTGTCAGAGTTAAAGGAGAAGGCGCACTGTATTTTACAGCTTCCGGTTATGCTTCTATAACGGTGACGCCAACTGGTAATACTGCAGATGCTGTTATGAAAAAAACGTATTCAGAATTAAATACCGTTGTTGTGACAACTGCTTTGGGTATTCAGAGGCAACAAAGGTCTTTGGGCTATGCGACCACGAAAATATCTGCGAGCCAATTGACTGATGCTAAAGTTACCAATGTTGGCGATGGTTTGGCCGGAAAGGTTTCCGGCCTGGAGGTTGACCTTACTAACAACGGTGTTAAACCGGATCTGCGAGTTACTTTAAGAGGTGATAGATCTATTCTCGGAAATAATGAACCATTGTTGGTGGTAGATGGTATTGAATTGCCAATGACTTACCTGGCTACTATTAATCCGGATGATGTCGCTAATGTCGTAGTTTTAAAGGGAGGATCGGCATCAGCGCTTTATGGATCCGCAGCTTCAAACGGTGTTATTATTGTTACCACTAAGACGGGAACTGCTGGTAAACCGCAGATAAGATTAAGCAGTACGGCCACTATAGAATCAATTGCCTACACTCCGAAATTTCAAAATAGTTTTGGTCAATATGGTGGTGAGCCAATAGGTTTTGAAGGAACTGTATTATTCCCGGAAAACCCATACGTTCCTTATGTAGCATTTGAAAACCAAAACTATGGGCCGCGCTTTAACGGAGAGATGGTTCCATTGGGTTTGCCGATTACTATATTTAATCCGGATGGTACCTCTTATCAAAAACAGGATTCTATTCCCTATTCTGCGGTTCCTGGTGCAAAGACAGGATTCTTTAATAAAGGGCTAACCACTCAAAATGAAATATCCTATTCCGCAGGAGATGATAAAAGTAAATTTTATTTATCTTTCCAGGATGTAAATGCAGCGGGAATTATACCTAAGGATGTGAGCCGGAGAGATGCATTTCGTATTAACGGATCAAGGACAAGCGGCATTTTCAGCGCTGAATATAATATTGCTTATACACTTACTCATAACAATACTACAGCAGGCGCTGGTGTTCCATTCGATTGGGGCACAACAGGTTCATTTGGCGGCTATCCCGGAGGTGGATCTTATTTTCAAAACCGCGCGGTTTATTGGGAAATTATTAACCAGCCTGCAAGTGTTAATTTAAAGAATTATAAGAATTGGCAAACTAATCCTTTTGCATCTCCGGATGGATATTTTAATGCTTATTATGGTAACCCATGGTGGCAAATAGACGAGACCCGGCTCGATGAAAAGCAATCAGACCTTTTAGGAAATTTAGCTTTGACACTTAAGCCTCTGAGTTGGCTGTCACTACAATATAAAGTCGGCATTGCGCGTGACGATTACAGTAATAAATATACGGGGGCGGGTTACACCTTTGCATCCTGGGCTGTTAATGATCCTGCATACCAGGAAGCCGGTTACATACCCTCTTCGGTGGTGTCTTTTCCCCCTAGCGAAGGCGACGGGTCGAGCCTAAGCCAAAGATTGACAAGCGCTTTCCTGGCCTCTCTGCATAAAGATTATGGTAATTTTGATATTCGGTTTATTGCGGGGGCTCAGGGTATTGACACAAGAAACAGGTACTTCCAAATGTCTTCCAGTACTTTGGTTATTCCCGATTTTTACAATATCAGCAATCGCTTAGGTACTCCTAATGTAGGTGAAACTGAAACAGAAATCCGGACATATGGTGTTTTTGGTGATTTGTCAATTGGGTACAAGGATATGCTTTTTTTACATGGTTCATTGAGAAACGATTGGACATCACTGCTGGCTCCGGCTCACCGCTCCTATTTATATCCTGATGTTGATGCAGCATTCGTATTTACTGACGCAATAAGTTCTCTTAAAAACAGTAATGTTTTAAGTTATGGAAAATTACGCGCAGCTTACAGCCATACTGCTCAGGTAAGTATAGGCGCTTATGCCTTGCAAAATACATTTAATAATGGCCCGGGGTTTCCATACCCCTCTACAGCAGGTTATTCACTTAGTTCCACTTTTGCAAACCCCAATATTTTACCTGAAATTAGTGCCAATAGTGAAGTAGGGCTTGATTTGGGATTTTTTAAAAACAGAATTAATTTTTCTGCTGCTTTATATAATACTGATACTAGGAATCAGACTATACAGATTTCTCTTTCTTCCACTACAGGTTATACCGCTGCCTATGTTAATTCCGGTGAAATGCAGAATAAAGGCATTGAACTCGATTTGAATTTGACTCCGGTTATAAATACAAAAAGTGGTTTCCGCTGGGATTTTGGAATTAACTATGCTTATAATAAAAATACGCTTCAATCACTTGGGTATAGTTTATCTGAAGTCGATTTACCAAATTACACGAATCAGGATGGAAGTTCTAACGCAAATGTTTTTGAGAGTGCAGCAGTCATAGGCCTTCCTTATGCCCAGGTAAAGACAAGTGATTGGTTGCGTGATCCCCAGGGAAAAATAATTGTTGATCCTACTACGGGTATGCCGTCTCTTTCCCCAAATCAAAGACTTTTTGGTACAAGTATTCCTCCTACTAAATTTGGGCTAACCACTACTTTCAGTTATAAAGGATTTACACTCAATGCGACTGCAGATGGTAGATTTGGGGCAGTAATATATAATGGTATCGGTGGCTCCCTCGATTTTACAGGGGTTTCCGCTTATTCTGCTTCTTCAGGTCGTCAACCTTTGGTTATCCCCAATTCTGTTTACATGAATGCCGCAGGGAAATATGTTCCTAATACCAATATCACTACCCAAAACGGAAATTTATTTTGGGCTCAAACCTGGAACCTGGCGGGAAGTAATTATGTGAACAGCGCTGATTTCTGGAAATTAAGGGAATTATCTTTATCTTATACATTCCCTAAAAAATGGCTAACTCATCTGAAGATCGTTAATGCAATAAATGTGGGCATTACAGGTAGAAATTTGATCACCTGGAAAGCGAAGGATAATGTTTGGTCAGATCCTGAATTTAGCAATACCAATGGAAATGCATCAGGTAATACAGATATTAACCAGTTGCCCCCTACCAAATTTGTGGGAGCTAATCTGAATGTAACCTTCTAAACTTTTCTATTACAATACATTTAAGTCAAAAGGAACCATCAAAATAAAGTAAATAATGAAAAAGCAATTAATAAATTTTATTTCAGTAGCAGTCGTCTTAATGATGGCGGGTTGTTCAAAAAACTATCTTAATATTAATAATAATCCCAACTCTGCTACGAATACTACACCTGAATTAGTGTTACCGTCAGCATTGGCCACTACCGCTGCACGGGAGGTGGTGGAAGGTTTTATGCCAACTATACAATGTTGGATGGGATATTGGGCTATTAGCGGAAGTTATGCCGTTAGTAATACAGATCCATCTTCTTATTTTCAGACTACCGGCACAGGTGATGGTACCTGGCAAGCTTACTATCATAACCTTTCCGATTATAACTATATAGAGCAAACTGCATTGGCAGAAAACAAACCTTTTTATGAAGGCGCAGCTAAAATAATGAAGGCCTATATTTTTCAAAGATTGGTAGATATGTTTAACAATGTTCCCTATAACCAGGCTTTCCATGGAACCAATATCATTACTCCTAAATACGACAGTGCAGCTGTCATCTATGGCGATATTGAGAGCCAGATAGATTCTGCTGTTGCTTTAATGAGTCTCCCCGCGGCTCAGGGAGAAGCCACTGCTTCGAGCGATATTCTGTTTGGCGGTAATAATTCAGAATGGATCGCTTTTGCAAATACGCTTCAATTGCGTATTTTAATGAGACAATCCAATGCAACCGGTGGACCCATTAATCTTTCTACTGAACTGGCAAACATTGCCGCTAACGGGCAGGGCTTTCTTACTTCTGACGCAGGAGTAAATCCAGGATACGCAAATAACAGTGGTCAACAAAATCCGGTTTGGGGTTTTTTTGTAACTCTTACAAATCTGCAAACCACAGGAGGCTCAGCAGATTTTTATAGAGGTAATTCCTACGGCATTAATTATATGAAAAGTAGCGGCGATACCATTCGTTTAAAATATATATATTCTCCAGGAGGCGGCCTTGGTTTTATACCCAATACTACATTACAAAATACTCAGAATGGTACTTATACAAATTCTATGTATGTAGGCAATCAACTCGGCGAGGGAAATGCCGGCTTAGGAGGAAATGGCGCTTCATCTGTTGGTCCGGGAATATTGCAATCTGTGTCACAAAATGCTTTTCTTATAACTGCTGCAGAAAGCTATTTTTTACAGGCGGAAGCGGCTATGAGGGGATGGAGCGGGTTTTCGAATGCCGGCGCTCTATGCAATTCAGGGATACTGGCTTCATTTTCTTTTTTGGGTGATCCTAATGCGGCCGCAGATGCAACTGCTTATGAAACTCAGAATAATGTTCAGGCAAATTATAGTCTCTGCACCTCAGACGCACAAAGGCTGGCATGCATCATAAGACAAAAATGGGTTGCAATGAATGGTGTTAGCCCATTTGAAGCTTATTGTGATTACAGGAGATTAGGATTACCGGCAGATATTGCAACAGCGGGTCAGTCAGTGTCGCCTTTAATAGACAATCCTCCTACCATTCCAACCAGGATATTATATCCCACAAGCGAGTATAATTATAATGCTGTAAATGTAAATGCGCAGGGAACCATTAACGGACACACTAGTAAAGTTTTCTGGAATCAATAAAATTTTATTATTAAAAGCAGTACTTGTTTAACTATAAATTTAAAAATGAGAATAAAATGAAACTAATAAAAAATTTTAATAAATTCACCGGGTTTGCAGCATTTTCAATTGCAATTTCTTTGTTTTTTACTTCCTGTATCAAAAATTACAGAGATGGAGAGACAAATTTCAGTAACCTGCAACCTACTGTATCCATAGTTGAAGGAGGGTTAGCCCAATTTGGCAGCCAGGCTTTACTTTTTCCAGGCACTGATGACGCAGATACTGCTTATTTCAGGGTAAATTATGCTGCAACTAATGTAGCTCCTGCAAACGAAACAGTTACATTGGGTGTGGATACGGCAGCTTTAGATAATTACAATGGTTCAGGCGCGGGACTTACCTATGTTCTTTTACCTGACAGTTGTTATTCTATTCCTACCTCTGCAACTGTAGAGGCAGGTCAAAGTTATTCTGCACAGGTTCCGGTAATAGTATATCCTGACAAAATTAACCCTACTATAAATTATATGCTTCCCATAAGTATTATAAACGCAGGTAAGACAAATATCAGTGGAAACTTTGGTACTATTTATTACCATTTTATTGGGAATCCCATAGCAGGTTCTTACAATTGGGATTGGACCAGATGGAATGCTTCAGACACTACTGGTGCTCCTACCACATCATTTACAGATGAACCTACGGTTTTCGCTCCTGATGATCCAACGACAGTGGAAGTACCCAGTGGTTATTTTTACCAGGCAAGGTATATTATAACATTTACTAACACTGGAGGTGTTCTTAGCAATTTCTCGGTCACTTTAAATGCCGGTGATATGGCAGCTTATTGGCCGGCTAATGGTATAACTCTTACTGCCGGGCCTACCATTTTGGAGGCAGATCCTATACACGGTATTTATAGATTTACATATACTGTAAGTACTGGTAGTGGGCCAAGAATATTTATAGATCAGTATTATAAGTAAAGACAACATTTGCATTTAGTAAATGAACTAAAAAATAAAAAAGGGCTGTTTCAAATGAAGCAGCCTCTTTTATTTTATACCAAGTGTATTTTTAATTTAGTCCAATGATCTTATGGTATAATGCCGATATAACAGATTCATAGTACAATGTAGCATAAGCGAAATTGGACTATAGAATATGGCAATCGGTATTATTTCAAAAGGTAAGGCCAGTTTTACACATATAAAAAATAAAGGCAAACCCTAAATAGTCAGGAACGACATTTATTTTCAATATTTGGGGAATCTTTTTCAGAGTAATAAATAAAGGGATCGCTTACTCGTTAAGTGATTGAACAAGTCCGGTTAAAAAAGTTGCATCAATACCGTTTGCGTTCCTGTTTTGATTAAAATAGGCTGTTATTTTATCTTTTTCCATGGGTAAAATTTTTTTTATGTCTTTTTCTTTTAATAAAATTTTTTTTGGAACACTGCTTTTATATGAAATATAATAAGAAATATCATCCTGGTACTTATCATATATGTCTCCGTCCCCTACTTTTAGTAAATCTGTAAAATCTGCTTTTACAAACTTTGTTTTTATCAGTTTCAAAAGAGTGTAACCTTTGTCGTTATTAACAAGCACTTCAAAAAAGTCATCTTTTTTTGATGGATCATATTTTCCACCGGCTACAAAATAATGCACCCTGTCAGTATTTAATGTAAATGCACTAATCTGGTCTCTATCGGCTTCCATTATTGCGGAATCTTTCCGTTTTAAATATAATTGTTGTGTAATTTTATCATATATAAATAAGCAATCTTTGGTTATTACTTTGTTACGTATGGTAGTTACTGATCCGGATGTCCAGTTAGGATAAAAATATGGAGAGCCCACAACTTTACCAGAGCCATAAGTTTGTACGCCTCCTTCCGGGTATGTAGCAACTTCATGGAATTCTGCGCCAATTTCGGAAGCTTCAATCTGTGAAAAAATGGATGAACTTGTAAGAAGAAGTGCAGAAAAAACAATAATCTTTTTCATAAATTATGTTTAAGCACATAAAATTACGAACTATATATGATGAACCTCAAAATATTTTGTAGCTCCAAAACAAAGCTGAATTGGAATTTATTGAATCAGAAGAAATAGTATAAATAAGCAGCGAATAGCAATTATTAATTGTCTTCCAAAGGAGTTGATGTGAAATTATCATTAATTAACTTTATTTTTGTTTTTTATTCAGAGCTATATATTTTGCAACCTTTAAAATCAACAATACTTATGAGAAGATTTCTTGTATTATTTGCGGTGTTTATGTTCATTGGAATATTGGCATCAGCTCAGATAAGAGAAGTTACCGGAACGATTACCGATACCTCCGGTGCCCCCATCCCAGGCGCTACAATCAAAGTTAAAGATTCGAGACTTGGTACAAGTGCGGATGCAGATGGAAATTTCAAAATTGCCGTTTCACCAAATGCTAAACTTATTATTAGCGGTGTGGGTTTTGAAACTAAGGAAGTAAACGCAGGGGATATGCAAAGTTTACATATTTCTCTTCAGCCTTCGAGTAAGGTCTTAACAGAAGTGGTGGTAACTGCTCTTGGTCAAACAACAAATAAAGCGAAGGTTGGATATTCTACTACCACAATAAATGCTGCTGCTCTTACAAAAGATGCCCCCGTTGGTCTGCTTGATGGCGTTGCGGGAAAAGTTCCCGGAGTTGATATTTCAGATATCGGAGGCCCTGGAGCTTCTACAAAAGTAGTTATGAGAGGTTATGGAGTAATTTCAGGAGGAGATAACCAACCTCTTTTTGTGATTGACGGGGTGCCTATGAGCAATGCCCAATTCCAAAATAACTCCGGTGGTACATCGGGTACTGATTTTGGGGATGGGTTGAATGATATCAACCCTAACGATGTGGCAAGTATCACTATTTTGAAAGGTACTGCAGCATCATCATTGTATGGTGGATTAGCAAAAAACGGAGTGGTAATGATTACTACCAAAAGAGGAACGGCAGGCAAATTGAAAGTTGAATACAATGGTTCAGCAAACTTTAGTACTGTCGGGAAATTGCCTGATTACCAATCTGAATTTGGGCAAGGCTGGGCGGGTGTTTTCGTTTTGGATGAGAATGGTTCCTGGGGGCCAAGACTTGATGGAAAAGAGAGGCTTTGGGGTTCTGTTGTTGATAATTCACAATTGCTAAAACCTTTTTCTGCTATTAAAAATAATCTTCGTGATTTTTATAACAAAGGCGGCGAAACCAACAATAGTATATCCTTATCGGGTGGAAGTAAAATTACAAGCTTTTACTTATCTTATGGCAATGTAACAAGTAACGGTATTATACCAACGAAATCGGATTATCTTTCCCGAAATACTTTTTCTTTAAAGACGAATAGTGATTTTGGAAAATTTACAGTAAACTCTTTCATGAATTACATAGGCCAAAAATTAAATGTCCCAAATACGGGGCAAGGGAGTAGTTCCGGAGGAGGTGTTTTCGAGTCATTATTACAGATACCGGTAGATCTTCCCATAAGAGATTTTGCGGACTATACCAATAAATTTTTTAATGTAGATAATTATTTTACTCCTTATGTTGAAAATCCATACTATGGATTACATGAAAATGGAGACCAGCAAAAATTAGACAGGATACTTGGTAATATAGATCTGGGTTATAAATTCACGCAGCATTTTAGTGCGAATTTTAGAATTGGTGGAGATTTTACAAATGCCAGAACTATTGGCTGGAATCAGCCTAATTCCCCGACTCCGGGAAGTTGGAATGCAGGAGCAAATCCTGAACACGCAATAAAAGCCGTGGATGTAGGGAGCGTTTTCCAGGGATCAGACTATTATGGTATTATAAATAGTGATCTTATTTTGAAATATAATAAAGATTTTGGAAATGATTTTAACCTTGAGGCTCTTGCCGGGGGTAATTATTATGAAACAGACCAACGCAGTGAATCCGCTTCCATAACAAACCTGGTAGTTCCGGGATTTTTTAATCTTTCCAATTCCAGTCTTCCTCCTACTACCTCAGACAATAGTTATCAAAGGAGGCGGATAGGGGCTTATGGCCAGGTAACTTTGTCCTATAAGAGTCAGCTATTCTTAACTGGAAATGTGAGAAATGATTGGTCTTCCACTTTACCTATTAATAACAATTCCATATTTTATCCGGGCGCTAACATTTCCTGGCTTGCTTCACAAAATTTTATTTCAAACCGCGCAATTTCTTATCTGAAACTCCGTGCTGCTTATGGGCAAACAGGTTCGGATCCTGATCCTTACCAGGTTCTTGCCGGCCTTGGTTCAGGAAATATCGGTTTAGGTTTTGGATCCCTTACGTTTCCATTTAATGGAGTGAGCGGTTTTGGTGTTAGTAATACCATTGGTAATCCCAACCTAAAGCCCATTTTCACCAATGAATTAGAATTAGGAACCGATATCAGATTCTTAAATGACAGGATAGGATTAGATGTTACCTATTATGATAAAGTAACAAAGGGGCAAATCTTTACAGTTCCTATTGCTCCTTCTACCGGATATTTAAACCTTGTTGAAAACCTTGGTACGGTAAGCAATAAAGGAGTTGAACTGGCTCTTACATTAAAACCTTTTGAAGGTAGAAATTTTTCATGGACAATGGTTTATACCTATACTAAAAACAACAACAAAGTAGAAAGCTTAACCGGCAGCTCCCAGAATCCTTTATTAGCTTCGGTTTATGATGTTGAAATGAGGGCAGTAGTTGGGAAATCGGTAGCATCCATTTATGCTCCTGTTCCGCAAAAAACTCCTGATGGTAAAATCGTTGTTGATCCAACAACAGGATACCCTGCTTTGAATCAAACTCCATTGGACGCAAACGGAATGACCAAAGGTTATTATGGAAGTGGATTATATAATTACACAATGGGTTTGGTAAATACACTTACCTATAAAAATTTTCAACTTAATTTTTCATTTGATTTAAGGATGGGAGGCGTAATGTATAGTGAAACAGCAGATTTAGCCCTCTTTACCGGCAACAGTATTGCAACTACATACAATGACCGGCGTCCTTTTATAGTTCCTAATTCAGTTAATGCAACGGTTGATGCAAAAGGAAATGTAACTAACATTGTTGAAAATAAAACTTTTGTGGGTGCTACAGGGGATGGCCAATCTGATGATACCTACGGATATTATTATCCTACTCAAAACCAGGGGAGCGCATATCAATGGAGAATATTTGACAGATCATTCCTGAAACTAAGAGATATTAGTTTATCCTATAGTCTTCCCCATAGTTTAGCTACGAAAATGAAATTGAATTCCTTATCCTTGGGAGTTTACGGAAAAAACTTTTTATTATGGACACCAAAAGCAAATCAATTTGTTGATCCTGAGGCAACCAATTTGGGTAATGACCTTGACGGTCTTTTAGGAGAATTTGCATCTGCGCCCGTTTCTAAAAATTTCGGTGTGATATTAAAAGCCGTTTTTTAAATAAATAAAAAATCAGAGTATGAAAATGAATATATTTTATAATCAAAAGAAATTAATAGGATTAGGACTGATAGGAATTTTGCTGGTGATATCATCCGGTTGCAAGAAGCAATTGAACATCAATCAAAACCCGAATTTTCCAACTTTGGCACAGGGGAATCCATCTCTTGTATTTCCTGTTGCCGTCTTAGCTACTACTGGTAAAGTAGGAGGTGATTTAGCAATTGTTGGAGGAATGTGGTCTCAATATTTTACCCAGGCTGCATTGGCAAATCAATATACTGATATTGACTCCTATAATATGCCTGCTACTGGTATCTATGTAAATCAATCCTATGATATAATGTTTTCGAGTGGTTTGAAAAATTATCAATATGTAATAGATCAGTCTCAGGCATCCGGAGATTGGATCTATTACTTAATGGCAACTGTAATGAAAGCTTATACTACAGAAGTATTAGTGGATTTGTATGACAAAATACCATATTCTGATGCTTTGAAGGGCGCCGGTGATTTGAATCCCAAATTTGACGAAGGGGATTCTATTTACCAGGATCTGTTAAGCAGCATAGATACCGCTTTGAGTAAAGACTTTACAGCAAGTACTAATTCTGTTCCAGGTACGCAAGACCTCATTTTTAATGGCAATCTGAATAATTGGATTGAATTTGCAAATACTCTTAAATTAAAAATGTATTTGCGTATGGTTAATGCCAATCCCAGCGAGGCTGAAGCAGGCATTACTGCAATGTATAATAATGGAGCCACATTTCTAAATGAAGATGCCGCTGTTACCAATTTTACAAATGCACCGGGGTTAGATAATCCATTTTTTGAGCAAAATCAACGCCAGTTAAACACTACTACCAACATAAGAGCCAGCACTACTTTTGTTTCATGGCTGGAAGCCAACCATGATCCCAGGATAGAATATTATTTTGGATCAGCTACTCCCAATTCTATCAACCAGGGAGATTACCATGGTAGTGATCCCTCCTATCAGACCGCACCCGTTTTTGCACAATCTCCTACAGATCCTGTAGAATTTATTTCGTTGCCTGAATCTTATTTTTTGCAGGCGGAAGCTGATTTGAGATATTTTGGAGGATTAAATACTCAGTTTTTATATAACCAGGGAGTATTAGCCGCTTTTGCACAATTAGGATTGGACGGGTCTTCATTTATTGCTCCCGGGGGCGCCTATGCTTTCCCGGTTTCAGGTACAATGGATCAAAAACTGGAGGCTATCATAGTTCAAAAATGGGCTTCTTGTGCTTATGGGTGCCACGGCATTGAAGCATACTTTGAAAAAAACAGAACCGGTTATCCTGTTAGCAGCCCGGTTTACTCAACAGATCCTTCTTATATCCCGGGTCAGTTGGTTATAGCAAAGAATTCTGTATTACCGGCGGGAATGGTTCCAAAGCGTTTTGTTTTTCCATATGATGAAACTTCCAGGAATACAAACTCACCTGCTCCTGTACCCAGCACAACAAAAGTTTGGTGGGGTTTATAATTAATAATTTTAAAAAACATAAAATGAAAATTAATTCAATTTTATTTTTTCTTATAGTGATGGTAACCCTGTTTTCCTGTAATAAAAAGGATGATTTCAATTACCCTAAAGGGACGGTTGGTATTTCTAAAATTACCTACTTTGCTTTGCTAACTTTAAAAGGGGATACTTATATGTCTGTTGTGAAAGGACAAACTTTTTCGGATCCGGGCGCTACAGCCACAGTAAATGGAGCAGCTGCACCTGTAACTACAAGCGGTACTGTTGATATAAATACGGTTGGTTTATACATAATAACTTATTCTGCTGTAAATGCTGATGGATATGCTGCGACTACTACCA
>DATKQQ010000282.1:0-6639 GCA_035532615.1 Hanamia sp. | reverse complement strand
TATGAAAGGTTCCTTAAAACAATAAGCAAAGCAAAAGATAAATTATTTAAAAAGCAAATTGATCAATCCATAAATTTTGAAGAAGACTTTTATATTAAAAGCGAAACCAAAGGGAAGATGGTAAAAGTGAAATATAATGATGTCTATTATATTGAAGCACGGGCCAATTATCTTAAAATATTTCTTGAGAAGAAATCTTATATAACGTATTTAACCATGAAGGAACTGGAAGAAAAGCTTCCTCCTAAAAAATTTATCCGGGTACATAAATCATTTATAATAAATATTCAAAAAGTAATAGCTTTAGAAGCGAATCAAATTTTACTTGAAAATAATGTTACTGTTGGTATCGGTCGCAGCTATAGAACTAGCCTGTTATCGGTAATTAATTCCAGGTTAATCAGTAGTAAGAGAATGCCGTAATTTCTTTCTCTCTCTACCTTGATCTGATTCATATTGACGCCAAAGGCTATAATAAACTATTAATTCATTTTTTTTTGATGCTTCAGGAAATAGACGATTTAGGTGCATGTGGATCAAATCCGCGACTAATTTTCTTTCTTTATCTGAATGCCAATCCGAAGTCAGTTCCGCAATTTGTTCATGAATAAATTTGAACTGCGAAATTTCAATTCCTAAATTAAATTTATTAATAATGGGCTTACTTTGCAGAATTCCGGTCACTTGCCTGATCTCACGAAATTTTCTCCTTAATTGATCTTCTATTAGCTCTGTTATATGAAATTCAGATCTGAGGTTTATATAAAAATGGTTAAATAATTTTATCTTATCTTCCTCTTTATAACAAAATGCGTCCAAAAGAATATCTAAACTGCAATAAGCCATTTCATACAAATAATAACTATCTTTTATTCTCACCGTATTTTTAAAAAAAGTAGTAATTAAAGAAGAACTTATACAAAATGAATTTTCTATTAATTCAATAATGCCGGAATCATAGCGTTCGAGCTCCCGCTCATATACTGCTGTCTGAAGGTTGCTTACCAGCCCTACAATGATAAGAGGAGTTAGGATGTTATTGAGCCCCTTAATGATAATCCCGGAATGAATAGGGTCTATATCAAATCGTATTCTAATGTGAAATTCCGGGTCATTATAACGTATGAAAAACCATTGGTTCACGAATCCGGCTGTAACCCACCGATTACACAGGGGAATTATGTGATTTAATAACAGGTCATTAGCTCTTAAAGGATGGCAATAAATTTTAAAATAAGACCAAATACTTCCTGGTAGAAATTTTCTTTCTATAGGCCTAACTGCTATGCTTTGGTCGAATTCAGGGCCAATAGCATCGTAGATCTTCTGTTCATGATATAACGAGGTGATAAATTGACTTATATAGGGATTATGGGAAGAATCTCTTACCATTTGATTCCCCTCTTCAATAAAAGGGAATTCTTTAATAACAACACTTTCTTCCTTTTTCAGAATTTTTGTTAAGAAAACAAGATCTTCATCGTTTTGTGAATCAATAACAATGTAATGATCGTGCCTGTTGAGTGAAATATATCTGGGCCATTTCATACTTTTGGCAAATTTTGTTATGGCTAACAGATTCTCCTCCACATTATGATTTCTTGAAATTTCATTCAGGGAATCCTGTCTTATATGCCATGATGCTAAGTTTAAAATAGCTCCTTTATATTGTACTCTTGGATAAAAAGCAAGCCCGGGGAAAAAGTTAGAAAGGTCAAAGCTGAAATTAGCCTTAATCCCCTGGTACTGTAAATCGCATAATAATCTAAATACAGGCAGATCGCTCCTTAAGTAATTAAAAGCGGAAGTAAGCCTGGGAATTATTCGTTTTTTCAACCTCCTGGACCAAAGTATAATCTCATTTCCAGGTACAGAAATCCACAGATCATTTAATGGGATTTGATCTTTTTCAGGCACAGTTGAAGCAGTTAATATTGGAATTTCATATTGCCTTACTACATCCCGCCTTTCAATATTCATAAGATCCGGATCACAAACGTGGACAATTTCAGCAAAAATAATATCCTGATTTAAAGTTGCTTCTATTCTTGCAATACTCTGAACGGTCTCACGTACATTTGAATTCAGTGGAGTGAATCTGCCGGGCAACGCGGTAGCTGTGGCACCACCGGCCTGCTCAATATAAACAGATTCGCCCGCTTTTCTAAAAATAACCGATATACCCGGCGGGAAATGTAGATTTGTTTGTTGGTCGGAAAGATTTTTAAGATCTGCATTGTCTAATGTAATAGTTGGAATATCTCCATTGGCTGTTTGCAAAGCATTCCATTTATTCAACAGCAACGCATGTGACGAAGTCCATTCAATTTTCTGCTTAGTATTGTTGCAATAGCTCAGTTGAATATTTTTTATCAGGGGCGAAGAATAATAGTTCTCTGCAAGAGATTCATATCCAACACCAATTTCCGGATCTAAAGCTGTCATAAGTGGAATCCATCTTTGATCAAATTTTTGTTTATATGCAGAGACAAATTTGGATAATGCATTCGATTGTTGTTGATTAGGGGATAGCTTATCAATACAAAATAAACCATCCAAAATTTTTGTTTGCAAATTCTGGGGAAGGCCACCTTTAATGCATAACATTTCAGTATTTACATACATTGGACTTTTGTTGCTATCTTCAGAGTTGGTCAACTGCCGGATTTCACGGTTTGTTTTAATAATATTCTCAGGAAGCAGTGCATGATGTGACTCATTCAACCCTATAATCATATTTTTGATTTCATTTAATTGCGTAAGAATTTTTGTATTTCCAAACTCTTGATTGTTGAGAGTTCGATCCAGGTAATCCTCGCCTGTAATATTGGGTAATAATTCAGGCAAAAGGATTTGCATTTCAATTAGTTCTTCTAAAAAACTTCTGCATTCATCAACATCCTCTTCGAACAATTCTGAAATAAAATTTATGAGCTGGGTCCTGGTGCGGTACTTAGCGCAAAAGGATAAAACATCTTTTATTTCATGGGTCAATTCAATTGAATCAATCCAAAAATCTCTCTTTCCGTTTTCGTTATTTTGGCCATATCTCAAATAACGATATTCATTACCAGCCTTGTAAAGGCTCTTATTAAGCACATATTTTTGAGTGATATCAGGTTTCCCTTTTGTAATTAATTCAGATAAAAATCCATTATCCAATTGGACATGTACTTTTCGGGTATTGCTAAGAACCAATTCCCTGTTTTCCGATTCCCAACTTATAGAAGAAAACGCCGAGAAAAGGGCAAAGGGAGTCGGGCGGAAACACATCCTGTTAAAATACATTCTCAGAGAAATTTGCTCCCTTTCACTTAACAATGCATGATCGAAATTTTTTTTCTCAAGCACATCAAATAAGCTTTTACTTGCCAAATAAATGGCAGATCTGAAGTATGGATCATTTAAAATGTCGTGGATTTGATTATTATAAGTTTTGTAACTGTAAGCCGGTGTTCTAAGCATTAGTTCAGGATAAAACTTATAGTTGCAGATTGATGGCATATTTTTCCAAATCGAATCCGGAAACTAAAGAGAAATGTAATGCTATTAAAGTTATTTACACCAACTTGCATTTTGTATAGACAAACAAATGTGTGCCAAATGCAGGCCGCATAGGTTTGCGCGCGTAGCTTCCTGCATACTCAGCTATTTCTCTAATGGTATAATGCTTTGTAATACCTGCATCAATAAAATTCCTGGCGCTTTGGATACACTCAATATCGTATTGTCTTAATAGCATTCGGCATTTGATTTTAATGGCTTTCTTTCCAGGAACAAACATCTTAAATTCTTTCTTTAAAAAAAACATAGCGCTGTAGTATTTTTAGCGTAGTATCTGTCTTACAAGACACTCCATAGATACTCCCTACCAAAGGCATGGATAAAGCATGGATAATGCATGAAATAGGTATCCGGATAGTAGAGCTCCTGTTTTTCTGCTTTCATGGCAACAGAGTTGTCGACAATGGCGTAGGTATTAGTCTTAGTTTTTGTTCTGGCGCTTGCCGTAAACAAGGTAAACAATGCCAGGGCATACTATATGTGATTCAATAACTTTGATCTTTTAATCATTCCGGCAGATGATTTTTTGTGCTTTATAAAACCGTCCTCTCACTCAGTTCCAACCAACGCATTTCTTTTTTATCAAGGAGTACAATGATGTCACTGATCCTTTGTGCGGTTTCCTGGAGCTTTCCAAAATCGGAAGAGCCATTATTCAATTTTACTTCCAGCAATTTTTTTTCTTTTTCAAGATCAGGTATTTCTTTTTCTAATTTTTCAAATTCAGTTTTTTCTTTAAAAGAAAGCTTTCCCTTTTCCCTCGGTTCTGAACTTTTAGCATTGAGCATTGAGCTTTGTGTTTTCAGTGGTTTATTTTCTGCTTTCTGCTTTTTGCTTTCTGCATGGTCCGGTTTATTTTCTTCCAGTTGTTTCCACATTCTATACTGAGAATAGTTTCCGGGGAAATCTTTTATTTCTCCGTTTCCTTCAAAAGCAAAAAGATGATCCACCAGGCGATCCATAAAATACCGGTCATGGCTTACAATTAAAATACACCCGGGAAAATCCTGCAAAAATTCTTCGAGCGTACGCAAGGTTTGAAGATCCAAATCATTTGTTGGTTCATCAAGAACCAAAAAATTAGGATTTTTAAAAAGGATACTCAATAAATGCAGTCTTCGTTTTTCGCCACCGCTTAATTTGCTCAATGGAGTAAATTGTTGCTGTGCTGTAAAACCAAATTTTTCCATGAATTGCGAAGCGCTGATTTTACTTCCATCGGCTAAAGGGAAAAATTCCGCAAAATCTTTTACATATTCTATTGCTCTTTTATCCTCTTTGTATTGTAAACCTTCTTGTGCAAAATTTCCAAACACAATCGTATCGCCATGATTTATTTTTCCGCTATCGGGTGGAACAAGTTGAAGTGCTACTTTTAAGAAAGTAGATTTTCCCGTTCCGTTTTTTCCAACAATTCCTATCCTCTCTCCTTTTTTAAACGTGTAATCAAATCCATGCATGATCACTTTATCACCATAAGATTTATATACTTTTTTCATTTCCAAAACCTTTCCTCCCATGCGTGTCATTTTTACCTGCAGCGATACTTCTGCTACCTCTTTCTTTTGATTTACCCTGTCTTCTATTTCCACAAAAGCATCCTGACGGCTTTTTGATTTAGTGGTTCTCGCTCTGGGTTGTTTGCGCATCCATTCCAGTTCCTTCCTGAAAATATTTTTATCTTTTAATAATTCACTTTGCTGAATTTCCTGGCGCAGGGATTTTTGTTCCAGAAAATAATCATAGGTTCCTTTATAAACATAGATTGTTTCATCATCAAGTTCTACTAATTCATTGCAAACCGTATCCAAAAAGTAACGATCATGTGTTACTAATAATAAAGTGCTTTTATTACTTGCCAAAAAATTCTCCAGCCATTCTATCATTTCCACATCAAGATGATTGGTGGGCTCATCGAGAATCAATAAACATTTTCCTTCATGCAATTGTGCTTCTATTAAGGCCTGCGCCAGCGCCACTCTCTTGCATTGGCCACCACTCAAATTTTTTACAGGTTCGTTGAGATGATGCAAATTTAATTTCCCCAGTATCTGTTTCAGGTCACTTTCAAAATTCCATGCATTTGCCTCGGTAAGCCCGGTGATCAATTCATTGATACGATTTTCATTATGCACTTCTTCGTCCAAAAGCATTTCATACTCTTTTACCAGGCGCACCACCGGATTATCGAGATTTAAAATATTATCCCAGATAGTTCTTTCATTCTCAAAGACAGTTTCCTGTTGCAGCATAATCACTTTTACTTCTTTATGTATCCAGATCGTTCCAGAATCTGCGGTTTCTTTACCGGCAATTATTTTTAAAAGTGTTGTTTTCCCACTGCCATTCCTGGCAACAAAAGCAATTTTATCACCTTCTTCTATATGAAAACTGATGTTTTTAAAAAGAGTTCTTATTCCGAATGATTTACTTAAATTTTCTACTGAGGCATAATGCATAGGGTGCAAAGGTAAACCGGAAATAAGTTATCCCGACAGCTACCTGGAGGTTAATTAATTGGAAAGATATTTATTAGCAGTAAACAAAGTTTAAAGCAAGATTCCTGTTACATTTTTTTAAGAACAAGACTCCTGATTTATCTTATCAATGTAAAACTTTTGCGAAAAGAGAATAATTTTTTTTAAAAAATTGTTTTTTCAAATAATGTGTTTAATTTACACATTCAAATTGTCAATGCTGCATGAAAAAAATTTTACTTCCGTTAATTTTTCTTGGTTTTGTTTTTCAAAGTTTTTCACAATTATTATCGTGGACGCCTGATTTTCCTATGGAAAGTTCTTCACCACTTACAATAACTGTTAATGCAAATTATGGAAATAAAGCATTGCTAAATTATACTCCTACTACCGACGTATATGTACACATAGGGGTGATCACAAATAAAAGTACCAGTCCGACCGATTGGCTGCATGTGGTTACCACCTGGGGTGTGGCAAACTCCGCCTGGCAGGCGACTTATTTAGGAAATAATGAATGGGCTTTCACAATAACAGGTGGTTTGCGTAGCTTTTTTGGACTAACTGATCCTACGGAAACCATTCAAAAAATAGCGAT
>DATKQQ010000281.1:0-5900 GCA_035532615.1 Hanamia sp. | reverse complement strand
CTTGGGTATAATCATTGAGGATATCGATATGGCTATTACCAAAGTTATCAATCAAAACGGGATGGCCGGAATCCTGGAGCTTTTATCTCCGGAAGCAAAAATAATTTTAACCTAATTTATGTGCGAAACTTAAGTTAATTTTTCTTCTGTTAACTCATGCAGCTATCTAACGATTTTTTTTCTCTGCTTTTTTTGCACACTATTTTCCGGAATATGGTAATTATTAGTTTATTCATGGTCGTCTTATTAAATTGAATTTGTAGTAAATAGCAAATGTAACTGGCAACTGACACTGCAGAGATTTTCGTAAATAAGAATGCAGAGATTTTGGCAACAAGGAATACACAATTCCGGTTAAAGATAGATTAGTTTTTGTCTTCATCAAAAATTGTTTTTCTGTTTTTCATTCTAAAGCTTTTTCCTGTAAGATTTATAACTTCGCATTGATATAATAAACGGTCAAGTAATGCAGTTGCCAGTACTTCATCGTTAAGCATGGCAGCCCATTCTGTAGGTTTCTTGTTGGTAGTAATAATAAGACACCTGCACTTCATAAGTCAATTATAATCCGTCCAAATCCATATTTAGTGAAAGTTTCTATTTCACTTCAACAATTTCGTCTTATAAAAATATCCTGATTGCAAATCTTTTTATCCGTCTTGCAAATCTTTTTTATCATATCAGGTATCTTTTTTGAGATATTGTTTTGTTTTAAAGGATTGAATCTATCAATTGATGATGGAGTTTTTTAAGAACGTAAATTAGACTCGTACCCTAATATCTTTGGGTACTAATTAAATTTGATTTTATGATTAAAGCTACATATCAGGACAAAGAGAGAGTGGTAGATATTCTTGCAGAATCGTTTGATGATAACCAGAGTGTGAATTATATTGTTAAACAGGATAAGAAAAGAAACCAGCGAATAAGAAAGCTGATGGCCTACTCTTTTGATATTTGCTACTTATATGGAGAGGTTTTTTTAACCAATGATAAAAGCGGATGCGCATTGATTTTATTTCCTGATAAGAAAAAGGATAACCTTAAATCAATTTTGCTGGATATAAAATTGATTGTCTCATGTTTAGGTATCTCCAATATAAAGAAAGCAATGAATCGCGAATCGAAAATAAAAAAACTTCAACCAAAGAAATTGATGTATTATTTATGGTTTATTGGCGTAGATTCTGATAAACAAAATAAGGGGATCGGAAGTGCCTTAATAAAGGAGGTAATTGAGGAAGCCCATTCTAAACAAAGACCTGTTTACCTCGAAACCTCAACTTTAAAAAACATTCCCTGGTATGAAAAATTCGGATTTAAAATATATAAGGAACTCGATCTTGGCTACCGTTTGTATTTTATGAAGAAAGAATAAATAGAACCTGTGATATGCTTATACCGGGAACGCAAATGCATATTATCACATTTATTTTTGTGAGCATAGAAATAGTAATCTTTTTCTACCTGTTAATTTATAAGCTAGCAAGGCCCGATGATACAACCGCTTCTCTAAACATCATTTTAATTGCCTTATTAATAATATATAATGTTACCGGCGGCTTATTACCCGACCCCAATTTACCCGGCTCTGTTTTTATCCAGGAAACAATTGCATACGGCACAGGATTTATAACGCCTTGTTTTTTCCCTTATTATGTTTATCAGGCTTTCGGATTAGAGAGAATGAAATTTCATGCTTACAGGGGAGTTTTTTTATGCTTATTATTACCGTATTTTCTTTTTGTAATAGTATATGCAGCAACAAATAAGCTGGAGATTGCAAAAAATTTATTGGTGCTTCCGGTACTATATGCCTTATGGATTATTTATTCTCTTATAAAATCTATTAAATATAAGTACGGAAATAATTTCAGCAGCAAAGAATCTAAAGAAGAAGTTACCGTTCTTTTTTTTAGTATCACACCATGGATTGGCTTGCCTGTTGTTGCTTATTTTAATCTGAGCCAGTCTATAGAAGCTTCTATAACTAACCCTGGATTTTTGCTTTTATTGGCGCTTCAGGTTAACAGGCATATAAAGCAATCGAGAACAGAACATCAAAGACTTCTTGACTCAGAACTTCATCTTTTAAACTGGAATACCAGCTTGCAAAAAGAAGTGGAAAAAAGAACAAAAGAACTGGAAAAAATAAATGAGCAACAGACTAACACCTTTGTTAATCTTGCCCATGAAACTAAAACACCGCTCACATTAATCAATAATTATCTCGATGAATATATAAACAGGAATGATGAATGTGAAGAACTTTCTGTCGTAAAGAAAAATATAGAAAAGCTCTCAAACGATATTGTCAATTTTTTTGATATAGAAAGATTCAACAAAGGAATCCCAATTTACAATCATAAACAGGTTTCAAATGTAAGTGAGATAGTTAAAGACAATTTGAAACTTTTTAAAGAATATGCTATAAAAAGAAAAATTAAAATCAATGAAAATGTTGAAAATAATTTATTCGTTTGTGGCGATCCTGTTTCAATAAATCGAATCGTCATTAATCTTATTGAAAATGCTATCAAATTCTCAGAAAGTGATTGTACCATAGAAATTATTTTGAAAGTTCACAATGAAAAAATTATTTTTTCAGTTAAAGATTGGGGAATCGGCATTTCTCCTGAAATGCACGAGAAAGTATTTAAGCCATACTATCAAATTTATAATGAAAAAAAAAGTATTCAAGGCATGGGCTTAGGATTGCCCATCGTAAAAAAAGTAATAGAAGATTTAAATGCCGAAATAATAATTGAAAGTAACCCTAAAAAAGAGCCAGGAACAAAAATTTCAGTAATACTCTCCAAATATGAAAAATCTGAAAATGAGATGGTACCTCATAATAGAATTGAGAAAATAATATTAATTAATGATGAAGAAATAAAACAGAATCTGGATTTTGATCAACCAGACAGGCAAACCATTTTGGTTGTAGAAGACAATATTAGTATGGTTAACTATCTCACAAAAAAATTAATGGAAAAGTATAACATATTTGCGGCATTAAATGGTCATGAAGCCTTTAAAAAAATTAAGAGTAGTAACTTATTACCCGATCTGATTATCTCGGACGTTATGATGGATAAAGTTGATGGATATGAATTTGCAAAAATTATTTCCAGGTATCCTTCTTATAATCATATACCTGTCATATTTCTTTCAGCAAAGTCTGCTACCGAAGATAGATTATATGGATTAAGCCTTGGCGCTATTGATTTTATTCAGAAACCTTTTAAGGTAAATGAACTGCTACAAAAAATAGAATCCGTTTTAATCAATGCCGGTAAACAAAAGCAGGCAATACTAACCTGTGCATTTAATAATTTAAATAAACATGAAAATTTCAGATTAAAAAATTCTGGTGATGTATTTAATCAAAATTGCGATTTCTATAAACTTACTTCCAGGGAGAAAGAGATTGTAAAGCTAATCTGCGACGGAAATACATATAAAGCGATTGGAGGGACATTATATATCTCTGAAAGAACAGCTACCAAACATGTACAAAACATTTTTGAAAAACTTCATGTATCCAATAAGATAGCATTAATTAATAAGCTGGAAGCTGCGTAAATTTTACAACATAATCTTTAACTAACTATTTGGCGGCATGCTTTTCTAAAACAGTTTAATCCCGAAAATACGCATGTTTACGTATAGAAATAGTAACAATTGCTTATAGGTTCCTGTTGAAATGCATATCAAATTTGTAAAAGAAAATCTCATTATTTCTTTATCCAATTTTAAATGCATTTAATTCTTCAATACTGGAATACTTTAATTCATCAAACCTTACTGCCAGAAAGGGAATGCCCGTCTGTGGTAACAGATGAGTCTATTGAAAGTTTCATCAAACAATTTGAGGAAGAACAGGATAAAGTCCATAATTTATTACTGGAAGGCATGCTGAAAAGATCAAAGCTGAAGGATAAACAACAATGGGTACGAATAACCCAGGCTATGCTGATACGCCTGATTGACAAATTATATAGCTACACTCAATCGAAAGAGGTGGATCTTAAAATTTTTCAATTATATAAAATAGTAATCGGCCATCTTGAAGATACTTTAAATTTTATAAAGGATTTTTTCGGAATCTATTTTGATTATGATGAAAGAGTTCCTGTCACTTACCTCATTATTTCTCTTAAGGAATTGAGCACTCAGGTAATATTGCTGCAGAAGATGGTACAACATTATAAACCCTATATACAAGCATTGGCGGAAATTATCGTCAATAACTTTAATAAATTTTGCCAGGAAAATAAAAATGCTGCAACTTATAATCAATTGGAATATCAAAAGGATTTAATGGATCATTTGCTAACAAATAAAACGCTTGCATCGGAAAATTCGATCAGTGAAGTTTTATTTTACTTTGACTATAATGATCATGATTATATAGCATACCTTAAAGAAAAACTGAGTAGCTTAACTGAATCTTTGGATATTATAAAAGAAAAGATCATTGCCTTGCGTTTTGAACAAAAGACGTTTAATCAATTGCCAAAAAGGCTTATTGGTAATTTAAATTCTAATACATCTTCACTTATAGAACAAATGAATCAATGGATTGAGGAGGAAATAAAATTTCTCGAATCAGTTCCTATCCAAAATGGAACAATAAAGTCAATAGAAACAGAAAAAATATATGTTCATGTTCCCTTTAAAGGATCAGAAATTTATTTGGTACATAAAGCTTTTATTGATTCCGGAGGCGCTCCTGGTGAGACTTACAAGAGCCTCTTTGAGAAAACAGCTTCGCACCTTACCAATAAAAACCAAAGAGGATTCAGTACAGAGAGCTTGCAAAAAAACAGCGACAAAGTAGATTATGAAGCAAAAGAAAATGTAAAACGTTTTTTGCAAAAAATGATCCGGAATATTGATAGTTATTAATTAACCGTATTCACCTTTGGTTCACTTCGCTTCACCCAAAAGGCTATTATGACGATGTAATTTGCATAAGGATTTGAATCATAAGATTGGTTTATGAATACAAAAAAATACAACAAATGTTTACACAGAATTCATGGAGCAGCTATATTGTAACGGTTCTTCTACTATTAGGTGGTTATTATTTATTTATCGGATACCGGTACTACCGTAATGATCTTTTGCAATTAATTTCCGGTAAAAGAAATACAACGAATGATAAACTTGTTTCGACGCAAAGACATCAGACTTTAATACAATCATTTTCAGATGAGGTTCATGCTTTCATGGAACAGGCAGTAAAAAATAAACTGGATAAAAAAGATATTATGCAGTCTTTACAATTGTTGCTCCAAAAGTATCCCGCTTTAAAGGATTCAGGTTTACAGGGATCTGTTCAAAACTTAATTATTAATGAATATGCATCTTATTGTTCCATTCATCTAAGTGATGAAGAATTAAGTGGGTTATGGAATTAGGCATGTAAAGTTTATTCTCGCAATTATCTACAACAACATTTATAGTATCATTAATAATACATTTAGAATTGCTTTCGGCGCTTACGATAAACGAAGTTGATTTATTAAGTTGGACTTCTATTTGTTGAGCATCTGGATTTCCTTCAATAAGACTATCAGGTTGCCATTGATAATTAATAAAGCCATCATTTGCCGAAAGTGATGCTTCTTCAAGTTGACAGATTTCTATTGGCTGGCCTGAGTACAATTGTTGATCATCATATTTTATTTCAATAGTGTCTGCAGAAACATTATTACAATAATCAGTGCAGGTAACATAATACTTACCCGGGACTTTTATAATTACAAAAGGATTGGTTGAACCATCCTGCCACAGATAATCCTGGTAAGGAGCTCCTGTACGAAGTGTATCAATAGAACCAGGGCAAAGCGTGGTATCATCTCCGAGTGAAACATTTGGAGGATGCCCATTCA
>DATKQQ010000280.1:0-5069 GCA_035532615.1 Hanamia sp. | reverse complement strand
GCCAGATCTTAGCACTTCAATTGTTTCTACCTGGGATGAAGGAATTTCGTCAACATTAACTGGTAAAGGCTGTCCACTCGAACTCATTCTATTCATCTCAATCCCGTCTATTACTACTATCATAGGACGGGCCATATTAGCTGCTGATGCTAAATAAGGAATACCGTAAAAAAAAACAATTCCATGCAATCTGCCATTTAAACTTGTTGATAACTGTCCCCCTATCCTTTCTATTTCAGCAGCATGCATTACCTGGTCGGCATTGCCGGCTCCGGCAAGGCTTTGTGTCCGGTATTTATTGTCCAAAGGTTTTCTGCCTCTTACTATTACTGGTTTCAGTACTTTACCTTTAAATTGGCTATACTCTTCCTGAATTTTTTTAGCGTTATCAACATAAACGGACATGTCGGAATCGCTTACGATTGGTACGGTCTCTTTCCCAATTGGTAAGGAAAATTTTTTATTGGCAACTACCGCAGGTTCTTCTTTCTTAGTAAAATAAGTGATCTTAGTTGAATTGCGTCCTTTTGAATTTACCGCATTTAAAACAAAATGTGTTGTGTCCATAAAAACAAGGTTCGAAAAATGAAACAATCCTTTTTTGTCTGATTTGGCGCTTAGCAAATTGCTTTTGAAAGAGGGTATTAAATTAATAGTTGCATTTGATAAAGGTTTGCCTGAGAAGTTGGTCACTTTTCCTGAAATTTCCAATCCTTTTTCAGGCTGAAAAGCCAAAGGAGCATAATTGGTATCCATAATCTGTTTCCACTCAAACCTCCGGTAGCCTTGTGTAAGCATCAGCACATCCAGGTTTTGCCGGGCAATATCGCTGGTATCATTAAAATAATAATTGGGTTGTTCTACATAACCTTTTAATTCAGATGTAAGAAGTAAATCTGTTAGTATGGTTCTTTCATTATTTTCATTTCCCGGTACTTTGTTTTCATCAATTACAGAAACCGAAAAGTGGCCGGTAATATTTTCATCATTTCTGTTTTTTGCAAATAACTGAAGGTTTACTTTTTCTCTTTTGGTATAAACTGTTTTGTCTGCTTTGATTTGTAAGTTAAGCTGGCTTTGATTTCGTATAAATAGTAACCGTTCACATAAGGGTAAGCCATCCGGAGAAAATAAAGTGAGCCTGGTAACACCTGAATGAAGGTGTTTTTTTAGGATGCCAAGATCTATTATTGAAGTATCAAGCTTGCAGTTGACATTCACCACCATTCCGCCGGAATAGATAACTAATAAAAATTCCTGGTTTCGGTGAGCCTGGTAATAGTTTGCATTGGCTTCTATTTTCACAGACGCTTTTGAAATGGAATCATTGTTAATTGTAAGTATTATTCCTGATGTTTCAGGTTTTGGTAAATCAATAGTATCCTGTGTTCCATCGGCAAAAGTTAGTTTGGCTCTATAGGTTTCCCCTTCTTCAGGAGAAAGATAAAAATATCCCATGCCGAGATGCGTGGATACCAATTGGCAAACTTCTTTGTTGTTATTATCAAGAATGATCCCTTTTACATCTATCCCTGATCCGTTTGCATCAATTGCTTTAAAAGCTACCTTTGAACGAATACCGTTAACAAGATTCCCTCCCTCAGGAAAAAACTGCAAATCAGGTTTTTGATTTGTTTTTTGCACCTGTTGCTCCTGTAGTTTTTTGTCTTTTTTATCATTAGCTAATGAACCCACAGGAATAGTTTTATAAAAGAAATTGGATTCTCCATAATTACGCATCAACCGGGTATAGGCTCTTATCCTGTAATTTCCTGCCGGCAAAGAATCCGGCAGTGAAAAATCTCCCCACGCGATGCCACCGCCTAACCGCAATAAGATGGACTGGTCAATTTTGTTTTCAGGATCAACAAGATCCACATGAAGAACACCGCTTAACTCTGAAGGTTTATGTTGTTCTCCTTCGGTTACATAAGCTTTAAAATAAATAGTATCTCCTGCTGCATAATAAGGCTTATCAAATTGCAAATACGCGTTCTCAAATGGATAGTGAGAAAAAAATTGTTCCAGGTCGTTGGTAAAGTTGAATTTGCTATGATCAGATTGAGCACTGATTCCAAGATTGAAGCAAAAAATTAAAGCGAATAATAAAACGGCATTCTTTATATACATAATTTTTGTTATCATAAGTTTATAATGAAGTAATTATTGCTGTGTTCAATTCCTAATTCAAACTTTAGCCAAACAAAAAATTATAGCCGGGTTAATTTTAAATTAACCCGGCTATAATTAGTTAATATGGGCCGCATTCACTAGGGTCTTCTCCACAAGGTGCACAGTTCCCACCACCATTCCAACCCTGGGCGGTACAGTAATAACCTTCGCAGCAACCTGAATAAAGACAACTTTGTCCCGCTTCACCGCAGCCACCAGGGCCACTACCACTACCCGCCATAATGTTCTTCATTTCAGGCCTGCTGAGTTTGCCCTGAATATTCGCCAGGCTCATTTTTTTTGTTTTCATTTTGTTTAAATTTTAAAGTTACTAAAAATTGTTTTGCCTATAGCTTTTAGCATCAACAGGCTTGCCAGCCGCGGCTGGCTTTGGCTGCCCAACTTCCTACTTGTACTTCGTAGGATAGTTCCATTGGGCATTTCCTTTCGGGGAACTATTCCAAAAGAAAATATTGTAAATCCTCAATGCTATATGCATCCGGGAGTTGATTATTATTAATAAAAATGGTTGGCGTAAAATTGATATCTACTTCTTTACACCATTTTTCCATTGCTTCTATTTTATTTCCTTGTTTTGTTAGCTCGCCATTCATGGGATATTTTCTTGCAAAAAAATCGTAATCTTTTTTTTCTGCCAGGTACCAATCGTCTAATGCCTGCATTATTTTTATTTCATTCTTTTTCTCGTTTATTGCCAATAAATGACTAACGGGCTTATAAGCAGGTTCTTCCGGTTTGTTATGTGCTGTAAAAATAATTTTTACTCTTAGGTTAGGTATTTCTTCCAATAGTTTATCAATTTTAGGATGTGCCTTTGCACAAGGGCCGCAATAAGGATTGCATACTTTTATAAGTGTATTGGACGCGTCGGGATTGCCTATATCTATACCCAATCCATCTGTAGGTATGGTAATAGTTTTTTGTTTTTTTAAAAGCGTTTCGAATATTTCTGTGTTAAACTTTATTCGTAAATATTCACGCCTGGTATTCTTTGCTTCCTGTAAACGCAGAATAGAAGGTTTTGCTACATACCATAGCAAAACAGGCAATAAATAAATAAGAACGGCATTGATCAGAAAAGAAAGCGAAAAATTAGAAACCGAAGCAATAAAATTGTTTGATAAAATATTAATGCCGCCTAGCAAGAGTAAAGCCTGTACGCCAAGGCAAAGCACACACCATTGTTTGGCGACGCGCCATTGGTAATAAACTGAAAATACAATATAGGGTAAAGCCAAAAGATTTAATAATCCTAAAAGAGAAATGGTACTATTGATATTATTCCCTGAAAAAAGCAATACCAGAAATCCACCTGTAAAATAAAAAAATCCTACTTCGCTCCAGCTAAGCCAGCTAAATACTTTTGATCTTTTGCCTGTAAGGATGGCACTGCAATTTCCTTTTGCGATACCGGTACATACTTTTTTTAAAAGCGGGTTGTTCTTATCTATTTCGTACCAAAGCAGGAGAGAAGTTACAATAACTCCTGCAAACAATATTAAATATTGTAAATAAATACCGGCTGCACTAACAGCAAGGATGTTGTCAGTTTTATTTATTGTTTTATAAAGTAAAAAAAAGGAAAGCACTATTATTAACACAAATAATGCAACAGGAATTAAAGAGTTAATAAAGGTTTTTCGTTTGTTCTGTTCATATCCTTTTTCACCCGAATGTTCATTGGGTTCTGCAATTAGATAAGTACCCTTCCAGTTTTTAAAAAATTCTTCTTTGCTTTCGGTTAGTGGCTTGTTATAATTTTTTGAATAAAATTCAATGGTAGTATCAGTTACTTTTGTTACTACAGCCAAAGGATATTCCCTGTTATTAGTATAAGCAATGAATGGAATAGGCAGTTGTTCAATTTGAGAAGGTTCTATTTTACCTGCGGCATTAGGAATACTCCATTTGTTAAGCGAATCACTAATGCAGAGCATGCTTGGCCAGTCAGGATGATTTTGTAATGTTTCATTTACAGTAGCATTATTTACTTTAGCCCCTAACTTTTTAAGAAAGGATATTGTAGCTCTCACATTGGATTCATATTGGGCAAACATGATGGTGGTGGTTAAATTTCCTAATAAAATCGAAGGAATGATAAATTTTTTAATTTCACTTTTCGCATAATTCAAACTTATCTCTTTAGGTTCTTTTTGAGGCGCCGGTTCCCTGACGACGAAGATTTTCGGGACTCGGGCTATGAGTAAATCCGGTAGTGGTTCCTGTTATAGTACCTGTAATTGTAGTTGGGATAGTCTGGATTGCTTGGAAATCACTAATTGGATGGCCAAATCTAAACAAGGAATTTCCTTTAAGGGATAATTTTGATTTTATTTTCATAATCGTAAATTTTGACTTTGAGTAACTATAATCCGAAATTAGGAAACCCTGTTTGAATCTATAAGTTTATTACACAAACAGCAGTTTTGTGTAGATACAAGTAAATATTATCTATATTTAGAGTAAATATCTGACATGTGGTAATTAACAATTTGATAGCTTCCCGAAAGATACTCATCCATATTGTTTGCTGGATACTATTTATCAGTTATGAAGTCAGTGTATCCTGGTATTTCGGCGAACATTCTGCAATTTTTGAATACGCTTGTTTTTATGCCTTAGATATACTTTTTTTTTATTTTAATGCTCATTTTGTTTTTTTTAAGTTCGCTCCCTCCGGATCCTTTTCAAGATTTATCATACTAATAGTTGCCATACTAAGTGAATTAATAATCGTAACTATTCAGCCTAAAAAAAATGTGTATAAGTCCATTCCCTCATGGACTATATGCAGGTACAAATGGGATGATGGGTTTTCCGTTAATTGCCATGGAAATTGCATCCATTATAGCGTAGCCATTTTTACGCATGGTATC
>DATKQQ010000279.1:0-44693 GCA_035532615.1 Hanamia sp. | reverse complement strand
TCAATAGTATCCTGTGTTCCATCTGCAAAAGTTAGTTTGGCTTTATAGGTTTCACCTTCTTCTGGATAAAGATAAAAATAGCCCATTCCGAGATGCATTGATGCCAATTGGCAAACTTCTTTGTTGTTATTATCAAGAATAGTCCCTTTTACATCAATACCCGATCCATTTGCATCAATTGCTTTAAAAGCCACTTTTGAACGAATACCGGTAACAAGGTTTCCTCCTTCAGGAAAAAACTGCAAATCTGGTTTTTGATTTGTTTCTTGCACTTGTTGTTCCTGTTGTTTTTTGTCTTTTTTATCATTAATTAATGACCCCACAGGAATAGTTTTATAAAAGAAATCTGATTCTCCATAATTACGCATCAACCGGGTGTAGGCTCTTATCCTGTAATTACCTGCGGGCAATGAATCAGGCAAAGCAAAATCACCCCAGGTTAAACCAGTGTCGAGTCGGAGTTTTATCGATTGATCAATTTTGTTTTCAGGATCAATAAGATCAACATGAAGAACACCACTTAATCCGGAAGGTTTATGTAGTTCTCCTTCGGTTACATAAGCTTTAAAATAAATAGTATCGCCCGCTGCGTAATAAGGTTTATCAAATTGCAAATACGCGTTCTCAAATAGTTGGTGAGAAAAAAATTGCTCCAGGCCGTTAGTTATATTGAACGCAATAGGTTTTTGGGATTGGCCTAATGTTGATAGATTAAGGAACAAAATTACAACAGAAGAAAGAAGTATCTTTTTCAATTATTCAAAATCTTTAGAAGATAAATAAGATTATTACTACTTTAAAGGAAAGATTTTTTTCTGATATTTATTTATTTAATAATGGGTGCATCCCAAATTGTCGCATGGTCGGACTGATTGTGGGCGTACGCTTTATTAATGATTATTTGGAATTTTAAAATGCACGGGCATTGCAAGAATGATAATGGATTAATTTTGCCTTTATTAAAAGTAATGAATAATAAATGTAAAAATTGTTCAAAGAGCTTTTAAAACTTATTCATGAAATTTTTTTTCGTACTGTTTTTTTGTTTCCATTTATTTCTGTTTGCAAATGCTCAGCAAAAAGGTCATCGTCCCAAAATCGGACTTACACTTAGCGGAGGTGGTGCAAAGGGCCTTGCGCATATTGGAATATTAAAAGCTATAGATTCTGCAGGTTTAAAAATTGACTACATAACAGGAACCAGCATGGGCGCAGTTATAGGATCCCTTTATGCCATCGGTTATTCCGGTGATCAGATTGAAAAAATTGCCAAAAGTATGGACTGGGACTTATTATTAAGCAATCAACTATCGCTCCGTTCCCTGTCTATGGAAGAAAAAGACGAATATGGAAGATATGCAGTGGAATTGCCATTCATAAATAATAAACCTCAGCTTCCCGGAGGAATTTTAGACGGCCAGGAATTATGGTTCAAATTTGCTTCGCTCTATTATCCCGTTCATAACATTAAAAATTTTTCAAAATTTTCAATCCCTTTTAAATGTATTGCTACCAATATTTCCAACGGCAATGCAGTGGTTTTTGATACCGGAGAAATTATTACCGCCGTCAGAGCCAGTATGGCCATACCTTCTGTTTTTGCCCCGGTAAAATATCATGGTGTATCATTGGTAGATGGAGGCGTTGTAAGAAATTTCCCGGTAACAGATGTAAAGAAAATGGGCGCTGATTATATTATTGGCAGCACTGTTACGAAAGGATTATTTCCACAGGAAAAACTGAATTCGCCGGTTGATATTTTATTACAATTGGTTTTTTTAAGGGAAGCAGATGATTATAAAAAAGAGGTTCCACTTTGTAATTTATTTATCTCGCAACCTTTGGAAAAATATACCATGGGAAGTTTTAATAAGGCTGACCAATTAATAGAATTAGGAGATATAGAAGGTAGAAAATTATATCCCTATTTTAAGAAACTGGCGGACTCTTTGAATAATATCTATGGCACTGAGAAGATTGATTCCTCCCGGCTTCCTAAAAGTGTTTCTGTCTTCATTTCATCATACAAAATTATTGGCCTTAATAAAACAACGGAAACGTATTTTATTCATGCCATGGATTTTCATGTCAATAAATGGTATTCAAAATCTGATATCGCAAAAGCAGTCCGGAAAGTTTTTGGCACCCGTTATTACAGAAGTATCAATTATTCTTTAGAGCCTCAGCCGAATGGTTCTTCAGAAATCATTTTTAGAGTGCAGGAAAATCCTTCAACCTATATTAAACTCGGGCTTCATTACAATGACTTTACAGGCATAAGTGTGATCGGTAATTTCACTACACGCGATTTTTTTACTCCCTACTCACGAAGCCTCCTTTCTGTTAATGTTGGTGAAAATTTCGGTTTAAAAGGCGAACATCTTCAGTATTTCGGGAATAATAAGAATATTGCATTGATACCAAAATTCCAGGTTGAAAGTTTTAAAATAAATAACTACGATAACTTTCATAAAACCGGCCAATACCGGTTAATAAATTCTGAAGGAGAAATAAGATCGGAATACTCAGGCAGCCGTAACTTTACAGCGGGTATCGGAAGCCGTTATGAGTGGAAAAATTTTAAACCACTTATTCAGTCACAGCTTGATGCAGGTGGAAATAATACTTTCCTGAATTCATTCCTGTATTTTGAAGTAAACACTTTGAATAAAAAATTATACCCTACAAAAGGTTTAAAAATAAATGCCGAGTTCGGTTTTGTTTATAATCAAACCCAGGATGTAACTTTTTATTCAAATGGGGGTCCCATTACTAATACGGACTCAGCAGATATACATTATGACAATTATCAAAGAATGTGGCTTACTGCCGAGTCTTACCTTCCGGTTACCAGAAAGCTTACTTTTTATACCATGTTTCAGTCGGGTATTAATTTTAATTACAGGCAGAATCTGTTAGATAATTTTCAAATCGGCGGTCTCACAAGAACCATGGAAAATCAAATCATATTTGCCGGATTAAATGAAACAACGGTTAATGCACCAAGCGTTGCCGCTCTTATGATTGGTTTCAATTATCAATTATCAAAGAACATATATCTTATTGCTAAATCTAATGCCCTTGTCAATAATTTTATTAGTGCCGATCATCATTTGCAATTTAATAAATGGCTATCCGGACATGCGCTCACTTTTGCCTATAATACGCCAATAGGGCCATTGGAATTGAGCCTTACTTACAGCGATGATTCAAAACAAGTACTGAGCTATGTAAATTTTGGAATACCCTTTTAAACCATTTGAAAAGCTGTCCAAATTTTAATATTTAAGTTCTCCGCCTAAAATCTTCATAATTTGTTAATAAATCTGAGGCAGCGATTCGTGTCCTGAAATTGTCTTTTAATTGTTAATAAAAACTTAATGGCAAATAAAATAATTTTACTTTCTTTGCCGCTGATTACAAAAAACAACAAGACATGAAACTAAGAAGAATTTTACCATTATTAATTGCTGCTTTTTTGTTTCCATTCGTAATGAATGCGCAGGTTACAACAAGTAGTATTACAGGTTTCGTGAAATCAGCTAATGGTGAGCCACTCGAAGGGGCAACCATCACTGCTATTCACCTTCCTTCCGGAACCAAATATGTAACAATTAGTAACAAAGAGGGTAACTTTACGATTCCTAACACACGCATTGGCGGTCCATTTCAGTTGACAGTAGATTATGTGGGTTATGTCACACAAACTATTAATGATATTACCCTTAGTCTTGGTGAACCTTACATTGCTGATATCACTCTTTCTCACAAGGAAAATGTATTGAGTGGAATAACAATTACTGCTGCAGGAAGATCCGCTCTTGCCAGAACCGGCGCCAGTACTATTTTTAATGCAAATCAGATTGCCACATCTCCTTCTTTAACAAGGAGTATCACAGACTTTACACGTCTTACACCCCAGGCATCAAGCGATAACAGTTTTGCCGGCAGAGATGGAAGATATAATAATCTTCAGGTAGATGGAGCTAATCTGAATAATAATTTTGGATTATCTACCGATCCTTTACCTGGCGGAGGCGCAAGCCCTATTTCTGTTGATGCATTAGACGAAATCTCTGTTAATATTGCTCCTTACGATGTAAGGCAATCCGGATTTACAGGTGCCGGAATAAATGTGCTTACCAAGAGTGGTACTAATACTTTTCATGGATCTGTGTATGGATATTACAGGGATCAGAGTTTTAATGGTACCCACGCAGGTAAAGTAGATGTAACTGCACCCAAACAAAAAAATAAAGCTTATGGTTTTACTCTAGGCGGCCCAATCATTAAGAATAAACTATTTTTCTTTTTGAACGCAGAATCAGACAATTCAGCAGTGCCTAATAGCAATACTTATGTACCGGCAGGTTCTAACGCTTCGGGTACGCCATCTGCTGCTCCAATAGATTCTTTGAATAAATTCAGAGATGTTCTTAAATCAAAATATAATTATAACGCCGGAGGATATGACAACAGACCCAATTATATAACCAAGAACACGAAATATCTTGCAAAGATTAACTGGAATATCAGTGAGAAACATAAATTAGTTGTAAAATATTCAAGTTTCAAAGGATCAGATCAATCACCGTTAAATGGAAGCAGTGTTCCGAATAGTGGTGCAGGCGGCTTTACTATTACCGATCCTATAACCGGCAAAACATTTGGGCCTACTTCAAGGCTTCCCAATAATAGGAATAGCGCTCAATCAATTGGATTTACTAATTCGGATTATGGAACTGATCACGTAGTACAATCGGCTACACTTGAATTGAACAGTAGTTTCAACAGTAGTATCTCAAATCAATTATTATTAGCCTATACTCATATAAACGATACCAGGAACAGCCCGGGAGGTATATTTCCAACCATTGAAATTTTCAATGGAGACGGAACCGTGAATGGAGTTACCCAGGGTAGAAATTATATGTCAGCAGGCACTGATCCATTTACAAGAAATAATGAAGTAATCAATAATATTGCATCAATAACAGATAACTTTTCTTACTATGCCGGAAAGCATACCTTAACTGCGGGGGCTACCTATGAGTACCAAAAGGTAGGCAATGCATTTATGCCGGGTTCAGAAAGCTATTATATTTACAATACATTGAATGATTTTGTTACAGATGCTACCCCTGCATACTTTTCCTATACTTATTCATTAGTTCCCGGTCAACCAAAAGTTTTTTCTGCAAACTTAAAAGTTGGTCAATTGGGTGTTTATTTACAGGATGAATTTAATATTAATTCTAATTTTAAACTTACTTATGGAATCAGGGGAGATGTACCAACATACTTGCAGCAGCCTATTGCAAATCCAGCGATCAGCGCTTTGGAATTTCCAAACGCAGACGGCGTGATGCAACATTATTCCACCGGAAAATGGCCTAATTCCTCTTTACTATTGTCCCCCCGTGTTGGTTTCAGATGGAAAGTTCCAGATGAAAAAGGACTTGTCCTTCGGGGTGGAACAGGTGTATTTACAGGTAAAATTCCATTCGTATTTCTTACCAATATGCCAAGTAACTCCGGCGTTTACCAAAACGGTGTAGTTTTAAATACACCTACGCAACTCGCCGGCATCACTTTCAATCCTAATCCCGACGCTTATCATTCTAAATTTCCACAAACTATAACTGCAAAAGCGCCCGGAAGTTTTGTATTGATAGATCCTCATTTTAAATTTCCACAAGTTTTCAGAACTGATTTTGGTGTAGATAAACAATTAGGGGATGGTTTTGTAGCATCTTTGGATATATTATATACAAAAGATCTGAATGCTGTAAAAATGCGTAATGCTAACCTGATTGCACCAACAGGAACCCTAACAGGTGAAGATAACAGGCCTTATTATCCCAATAAGGCGCAGTATGTAGATCCATCAGTAGGAAGCGTGATCGTTCTTGAAAATACAAAAAAAGGATACTCATTTGCAACGACTGCACAAATATCCAAATCGTTTTCGAATGGATTTTATGGCTCATTAGCCTACACTTATACCCTTGCAACAGAAATAAGTTCCAATCCGGGTTCACAAGCTACTTCAGCCTGGCAGTCTATCATCAACAAGGGAACTCCTAATGATGAAGAATTATATAATTCCGCTTATTCAATACCACACAGAATTGTAGGTAATATTTCTTACAGATTTGAATATGCCAATCACCTTGCCAGTACTATTTCATTGTACTACCAGGGAGCTAACCAGGCAAGATATAGTTTTATCACAGGTGGAGATATAAACCAGGATGGAAATAACGCATCTGATTTGATGTTTATTTATGCCAAAGGTTCCGATGTTCCTTTTGTTGATTTTCTCAATAAAGATGGTTCTGTAAAATATACCGTAGCACAGCAACAAGCTGCTTATGATCAATTTGTAAGCAATTCCCCTTATCTGAGAAAACATTTAGGTCAATATGCTGAAAGAAACTCTGCATTAACTCCGTGGTACAATGAAGTGGATATGCGTTTCCTGCAGGATTTTTATTTAAATATAGGAAGCACTAAACATACACTGGAATTTAGTTTGGATGTGATTAATCTTCCCAATCTATTAAGCAGGAACTGGGGTATCCAGGATTTATACACAGTAAACAATCCATTAACCTGGAAGAGTGATGCAGGAGGATCGCCAACATTTACTATGGCCGAATATAATTCTGCATTAGTTACACAGCCTTTCACAAAAGTAGCTTCTACTTCCACCACCTGGGGAATGCAATTAGGCTTAAGGTATAAATTCTAATTGATTTTTTATATGTCATCTTTATTTTCAAAATAAATACAAATCCTCAAATTCAATATGTTTTAGAAATTACTTTTTATCAATCGTTAAGAATCTTAAGCCACTACATTGAACTATTTTCAGAAGCGATATTACACTTTGTAAGGGGTAAAATTAGTGAGTTTTTTTAAGTTAAATAATTCGCTGTTTTGTCCTTGATGCTGTGTGTCAATTGCCACTAACTTTAGTTAGTGGAATTATGGTCGGGTTTCCTGGCTTTAGCCAAAAGCTAAAAGGCCATAAATTGTAAAGAATCAATAGATTTTGGCTAAAGCCCCTAAAAATATTTCATCCACCCACGGGTTGAAACCCGTGGCAATTAAAATATCCTGGCCTTATACTTCAAACGGATAAATTTGTCAACTTTCCAGGTTAAATCATTCACGGTTTTGTCCCTTTCTGAGTATAGGTTAATTTTCACTACAACAACGTTTCCCAGATAAATCTTGCCCTTTGCTGTTGCAAATCCTTATTCTCACTGGCATCATCATCATCGTACCAGTCTTTAGTGCGATCAATAATGAGAGATTTTAAATCACTCATAGTAATATTCTTTTTTGCATCAATAGGTTTAATGGAATTTACATCTATCCCATTTACTTCTACTTTTGTGGCTATCCACGAAGTATATAATCGCGGAACCGTTATACCCAAAATTGTTCCGGGCAAACCATTAAAAGAGGCAGGGCCTCCCGGAATAGTAATTTCTTCTGTATAAAAAGCAAATACATACACACTGTCGAGCACAACTGCATACGCCTTGCGACAATTAAAGCCTGCAATTACCCTATAGTCATTTACTAATTTCCAGTTTAATTTTGGAATAGAATCAGCTATATTAACATTGCTGCCATCCACATTTTTTTGTATGTTATAAGTACCGGTATTATAATTATAAAAGTACTTTTCATTTTCATCGCCACTTGTCAAAAAGGTAGGCAACTTTGGAACACCCCAATGGTCAAACTGGTAAAGACTTTTATTGTCAGAAAAAGTCAAAGTGTAATACCCTGTTTTAAACCTGGGCAATTTATCTTTAAGCATTTCATACCATGTATTGTTACCCATTGTTTTTCTGATATCCGATTTTACTTCATACTCTATCTTCGCTTTGCTGATAAATATTTGCGCTGGTAAATTGGTACAAAAAAATAAGCAGATCGCCAATAAAATTATTTTAATTTTCATGTTTGTCCTGTTTAACAAGCATTATTTTGATTATTTGTTTTTAAAATTCCAGGTAAACCCAATCATAAAATATCTTTTAAGCCTTTCATCAGTTTCCTGGGTGTAAGTGTTTCCATAAAAATTTCTTTGGATACCAATATTCTGGTCCAGTATATCATTTACTTTGAAATAAACGGTAAACTCTTCGTGCTTAAAAGTGCGCTGAAATTGAGCATTCCATATATTGGTATTCAGGTTGGTATTTGATTGAATCGTTTTTTGCCTGAAATAATAGGTATAGTCTGTAATTAGTGACCAAACCTTTTTAAAATAAATAGTTCCGTTAAAGGAAATTTGGTTAGTAAAATATTCAATTTTGGTGTCGTTTTGCGAAGTAGTGTTCGAATTGTAATTAAATCCATCACTTATATACAGATCATATTTTTTCTCCTTTGATTTTGAAATATTAACCCAAATCCCGGGAGTGAAAGTCTTAGCATATCCTTTTTGGCTATTAATAACACTGGTATATCTGCTAAAATTAAAATTAGGCGACATATCAAACCGTGTATCAATCTTTTTTATCTTAAAGCCTATTCCACCAAAAAAACCAATATTATAATTACCATTTACATTGATAGGTTGGGAAATAGTTTTAGCTGAATCCAGGTCAACAATACTATTGGTGGTAATTGCATTTTGTACCAGTTGTACATTGATAGATTCATAAACATATAAATTTTTTAAAAAATTGTACGTCTGATTCCCCAATCTGAACGAATTAGTAAAAGAAGGTTTCAAATCAGGGTTGCCGATTACCTGGTTAAAATAATTATTGTTATTTCTCAATGGTTGTAATTGGTCTATAGTAGGCTGGGTAGTATTTCCATTATAATAAAACCGGATGCTATGATTGGGTTTATAGGTATAGACTGCATTTGCAGAGGGATAAAAATTGGTATAGTTCCGTAAATAATCCTTATTAAAAGTAACGTCTTTAAGATCGAAATGAGTAAAACCAAATCCCGAACCAACATTCACTTTTAATTTTTTATTGGCAAAATTAATTTTAGCAGAAGGGATATTTTGAATAATATTTTGCTTGAAATTATTTGACAATGAATCTACCGGAGCATCATATTTTCCCGAATAGCCCGAATAGTTATAGGTAATTTGATTGTTAGTCCCATTGTTATAGGATAGTTGATATCCCAAAAGCAAAGAAAGAGTTTTATTAAGAGGTTCAGTGTAAACAATAGAACCTGATAAATTATTTGTGGATAGTTCAAAGTTTTTTTCCTGATTTAAATCCTGGCTCCCTGATAGAGCACCCTCAAAATAAGCCTGGTTAGAAGACTTTAAAAAAGAAACTCCTGTATTATTCAACGAATACCAATTACCTGTAAATGAAAAAGTACGCCTGGCTTTATGAAATTTATGTTTAAAAATAACATTTCCTGATAATGCGCTTTTATCACTCCTGGTTTTCAATTCCACATCGCTGGCATTCTTGAGGACACCATTATTTCCCGTTGTTACCGTATTATTCAAATCATCACTTTCTGTATGATAAAAATTAGTACCGGCAGTCACTTTCACAGAATTAAAGGAATCTATTTTTGTATCCAGAATACCTCGTATTTTAAAATTGTGCCTGTTTACGTTTTCGATCTCATTTGAATTGGCATTTAAAACGGAATCACCAATTTGAGTTTGTGTAAAGGTTATTTTATTATCCGTATATTGTTGACTGTTATACTTCGGGGAAAAATTAAAATTGTATTTATCGTCATTCCATTTGTTGGTATATTGAACCCCCGCATTTACATTGGTCATATAACCGTTTTGAGGGTCAACATAAGGCTCCTGGTCATCGTTCCCTATATAGCTAACTGATATACCACCATCATCATCCACATCGAAAGAAAGATTATCATTACCACCATACTTCTGTTCGTCCTGCCAGTTTAGTTGATCCTGGCCTGTATTTCCATTTAAGAAAAAAGCAGATAATTTTCTTTTGCCTTTAAAGGAACCAAACATAAGATTATCATTATACCTGTTGTCAATATGATTTTCAGGGCCGGCCGTGACATCAACTTTTCCAAAATATCCTGTCTTTTTATTAGCCTTCAATTTCAGGTTTATGGTTTTTTGTGTTTTGCCATCATCTATACCTGTAAATTCAGCTTCATCACTTTTTTTATCAAACACCTGCACTTCTTTTACCGCATCAGCACGTATATTTTTTACAGCCATCCCCGGATCGTCACCAAAAAATTCTTCGCCATCAACCAAAACTTTTTGCACAGTTTCACCCATCGCTTTTATATTTCCGTCTTTATCTACCTGTATTCCGGGTAATTTTTTTAATAATTCTTCTACGTTGGCATTAGCACTTACTTTAAAACTATCTGCAGTATAGACTGTGGTATCGCCTTTGATTCGAAGGGGTGAACCTGATTTTATAATTACTTCCTTCAATAGTTCTCCTTTGGAAACCAGGTTTGTTGAAGGAATCTTTGTATCACCATTCACTTCTATATCATTGAGTACATCCGCATAATCAGGTTGAGAAGTCATCAAAATATATTTGCCCGAAGAAATATTTTTTAGAATATATTTTCCCGCAGAATCTGTGCGGGTGAAAGAATATAGAGTGGAATCTTTGGGCGTAAGTAAAGCCACTACCGCATTTTGGATAGGTTTATTTTCGTTCCCGTCTTTTACTTCCCCAGAAACGTTCGCCATTTGCGCAAAGGATGAAAAAGAAAAAAGCATTCCTAAGAAAAGAGTCAAAAATTTTTCCATTTAGATTTTTTGGTAGGTATGGAAAGAAAACGATTATATAAAAATGAATGATTTTTTTATGACAAATCATTTTATTAACTTAAAGTTTAGTTAAAGCGCAATATATACAAGATTCAAAAAGAAAGAAATTCCATAAACAGAAGAATAATTTAATAAAAAAAATAGAAGTATCCTTCCTGAGATCTCTTCTCTCATAAGCAGGCTCTAACCCTATAAAGATTTTCGACGAGTGGAAAAATTACAGGATTTTAAGTAGATAATTTAGGTTTTATCTGATTTGTAAATAACTGAGATAATTAATCACATTCTTTCTGCTTTTTATTTTTTAATAAAAAATAAGTATATCATACCTAAAAAAATCGAATTTCTAAAATAGCAGGTGCTAACTTTTATAATGTAACAACTAAAAACGGTCACAAATAATTGCGACCGTTTTTTAAAACTTTCCAGGAAATATTTTTATTATTCCGGGGTAGTATCTAACGTTAATGGATATTCGAAAGGTTCGCTGTATCCAGGATAAACTCCGGTAATGGTAATATCGGTTTGGTCACCGATCTGGTTCCTTAAATCGTCGAGATCTTTTACATTTTTCCCATTTACTTTAGTAATAATAAAACCATCACGCATCCTTGTTTGATCATTAAGTACGCCGGCGTTTATTTTCTTTACTACAACACCGCCAGATAATCCCAATTCTTTAGCCTTTTTAGGATCGAGGGTTTGTAGTTCAGCGCCAAGTTTATCCAGCATTGTGGTTGGTTTCACAATATCATAATTACCGGAATTATTTTTTAAAGTTACCTCTACGGTATTTTCTACCCCATTTCTGCTATAAGTGATTTTTACTTTATCACCCGGACTGTACATACTCAATTGTTCCTGCAATTCTGAACCCACATTTACCGGCACTCCATTTACTTTTTTAATGATATCGCCTACTTTTATACCTGCCTGTTGGGCTGCACCATTAGTTAAAAGATTAGTTATATAAATTCCATCGGCACTTTCAGGAATATTATTTGCTTTTTTCTGATCAGGATTCATTAATCTGGCATCCATAAACATGGCACCCAGGAAACCTCTCTGTACACTACCATATTTTATAAGATCGTTCACTACTTTCTTTACAATATCAACAGGTATTGCGTAAGAATATCCACTGTAGTAACCGGTTTCAGAGGCAATGGCAGAATTAATCCCAATGAGCTGCCCGTTAGTATTAATTAAAGCGCCGCCACTATTTCCAGGGTTCACGGCTGCATCAGTTTGCAAATAGGATTCTACCGCCATTGAAGTACCTCCGGTTTTATCATGATTTAATCCAAGAGATCTGAATTTGGCACTGATGATACCGGCTGTAACAGTTGCCTGTAGATTTAGCGGATAGCCAATTGCCAAAACCCATTGACCAATTTTAGTATCAGCAGAATTTCCGTAAAGTAGGAAAGGTAAATTCCTGGCATCTATCTTTAATACAGCCAGATCATACGATGGATCAGCAGCAATTACTTTTGCAGTGTAAGTTTTATAATCACTTGTGGTAACAGTTATCTTATCAGCTCCCGCTATCACATGGTTATTGGTAACAATATACCCGTCATCACTTATTATCACTCCCGAGCCTGAGGCCCTTTGCGGCAAAATACGTTCGCCTCCACCACCCTGACCAAACAATTGATTGAACAAATCGCCGCCAAACAAATCGGAAAATGGATTTCCTTGTTGCGGCAAATTGTTATTAACCATTTTGCCATTGGTTGTTGTAGTAACATGGACTACTGTAGGAATAGCTGCAGCAGCAGCTTCCGTAAAATCTATCGGGCCACCTGAAGGGCCATTTCCACTATCTGAAAATCCAGTTAATTTATAATTAGAAGGAATATTAGCAGCCTGAAAATTGGGATTGTTGCGGTTGTGTTGATATTCATTATAACCCATAATAACTGCGAGTGTAGTAACTATGCTTATCAACACAGTAAAAAGAATGTTTCTTGTTTTCATTTATTCAAATTTTTAATGTAATATATTTTAATGTAAATTCAATTCTTTTAAAATTGTTAGCTCCGATAATTGAATTATCAAATTGTGCCTTGCGCATAAAATTAAACCAACGATAAATACTTTTGTAACCGCTTGTTTACCTTTAACAATAAATTAAAAAAGAATTTCAAGTATGTAAAATTAATTTAAAAAAAACCAAAGACTGAGAACAATTTGATGACATTTTGCGCTTATGATTTTTTATTGGTGTGTAAAAATATTTACAATCCCAGCAAAAATTGAATCGTATCTACCCTATCAGCATAATCAAATAAATCCGGTTGCTGAGTTTTACCATAAGGGATATTTTCATCGCTTGCAATACATTGAATATTTTCATCCGCAGATAATTCATCCAAAACAGATTGTTTGTTTTGATAGAAAGAAAAATGCAGCTCACTCACGGGTGAAAACACATTATTATTTTCCACAAGAATAATATTATCGTTGGTCATGTAAAATTTATGATTCATAATGAGCAACGTAAGATTGTAGTCGTAGTTATTCTTATATTTCGTAAAATCAGAAAGGTAATTATACTTTCTAAAAGCATTAAGCAGCATTAAGAAATCATATTTTTCCGGAACATATAATTTGGAAACATTGCGGCAACCCAATCCAAAATAGGTGTGTACATCATCTGCCAGGAATGCAAACTGGCCCAATGTTTCATCACCAGATAAAACAGCAACAGATGTTTTATTATTTCTGATAATGGAGGGATATTTTCCAAAATAATAATGAAAATATCTGGCTGAATTACTACTACCGGTAGCTATGTAGGCATCGCAATCTTTTAACAAAGTTGTAATGGAAACCACATTAGCAACCATTGAATTCCATTCCGACAATTTTCCGATGATATGTTTTAGCAACACATCATCCTTTTCTGAGAGCTTTATAAGTTGATGGTGGCCCGAAATAAAGACACATAAAAAATCGTGAAACCCAACAAGAGGAATATTTCCGGCCATTATTATGCCTATTTTCCGGGGATGAATATTGTCATCTATATGGTAATGCTCAACCCAACCTTTTAATTTATTTTGCTGCAGATAATTTGCGGCAATATTGTTAATGGAGAGATTTACAAATTCTTCTATGAACCATTTATTTTTTTCAAAAGCTTTTACTTTAATTTGATATAACTCATCACTACCTTCCTGTAAATATTCTCCCAGTTTTACCATTAAGGTAATTCTTTCTGCTAAATTCATTTGAGTAAAATTATCTGTTTATATTTGTAATAAAATGAACGCAGGCAAAATTCGTAAATAATATTAACCTGCTTAACTGCTCAAACATAATGATATGGCAATAAAAATAACAGACGAATGTATCAATTGCGGGGCATGTGAACCCGAATGCCCCAACAATGCAATTTATGAAGGCGGTGTTGAATGGGCACTTGAAGATGGAACTACTGTAAAAGGGTCGGTTACTTTATTAGATGGAAGTGTAATGGATTCGGCCCAGCATAATGCTCCTATATCTATTGACACTTATTATATTGTTCCCGAAAAGTGTACCGAATGTCAGGGATTTCACGAAGAACCACAGTGCGCTGCCGTGTGCCCGGTGGATTGTTGCATACCCGATGAAATGTACCAGGAAACAGTTGATGAATTATTGAAAAAAAAGGATAAATTGCATATATAATTTTTTTCAGGGCGTAACAGCCTAATCTTGCAGGTGATATTTCCTGTACATGGCGAGGGTATTGAAAAGTACTTTCGCCTTTTTTTTAAAATAAATTTTATGATAGCCAAAAGAAATATATACTCCTTTTTAATCTTGCTATTAATATTTTCACAGGTATTTTTTTCTTGCAATTGGCAAAGTCAAACTTCTAAAATAAATTCACCGGATGATATTTTAAACGCGGACATAGCATTCTCGGATATGTGCAGAGAGATAGGCATGAAAAAAGCATTTCTTCAGTATATAGATAATGAAGGAGTGCTATTGAGGCCAGATCATTTGCCGATAATTGGCGCCGACGCAATAGATTATATCAGCATTCTGAGCGATACCGCATACAAACTTTCCTGGAGACCGATGCATGCAGTGATAGCAAAATCAGGAGATATTGGGTATTCTTATGGAACTTACCAATTAAAAATTAATGATACTACTTTAACAGGAACTTATGTAAACATCTGGAAAAAAGAAAGTGACGGGGAATGGAAATTTGTTCTTAATAGCAATAACCCGGGCCTGAGCCATGAGCCCTGAGTTTTGAGCATTAAGTTTTGGAAATTAAACAATCAATCTACAGTATTCGTTTCATCTTTCCCAATTCCCTTTACAGGAATTTCTTTTAATTCTTAGAAAACTTTTGAAAAGATAGATGATATTCTAACAATAGAATAAAAAGGTATCCGTTTTTATTCATGGATATCTTTTAATTTTTAAAAGTGATTTATTCTAAAAAATAAATTTACTTTACAAATAATTAATCCTTTTATAAATGAAACCAAAAATTGCTTTTGTTACCGGAGGCTATTCGGGCGAAGCCGAAATATCTTATCTGACAGCTAAGACAATTGAAAAAAATATTGATCCCGGAAAATTTGATTCCTATAAAATAGATATTACCCCTAAAGGTTGGTTTTACCAATCAGATGAAGGTAAAAAAATTGAAATTGATAAAAATGATTTCTCACTTTCCCTCAATACCAAAAAAATACTTTTCGATGCGGTACTAATTGGTATTCACGGCACACCAGGAGAAGATGGAAAACTCCAGGGATATTTCGATATGTTGCATCTCCCCTATACTTCATGCGATTGCGCAATTTCAGCTCTCACGTTCAATAAAAGATACACAATTTCCGTTGCTGCTTTCGCGGGAATTAGAGTGGCCAATTCTGTTTTATTATTTAAAAGTAATTATCAAAGCCCTGATGAACTGGTTCAAAATCTGAAATTTCCGGTTTTTGTAAAACCCAATAATGGTGGATCAAGCATAGGAATGAGCAAAGTAAATTCACCTTCAGAAGAATTAGGTGCGGCAATAGAAAAAGCTTTTAAAGAAGATGAGCAGGTGTTGGTGGAAGAATTTATTAAAGGAAGAGAATTTACGATCGGCGTTTTTAAATTTAAAGGAAAAATAATTGCATTGCCGATAACAGAAATCATCACCCAAAAAGAATTTTTTGATTACGAAGCAAAATATCTGGGTGCCAGTCTCGAAATAACTCCGGCACAAATAGACGAAAACCTTACGACTCAAATAAAAGAGGAAGCTCTAAAAATTTATCAAATTTTTAATTGCAAGGGAATCGTACGGATAGACTTTATATACAATGAAGAAGAAGGCACACCTTATATGCTGGAAATAAACACGGTACCGGGCCAAACGGAAGCCAGTCTGGTACCACAGCAGGTGAAAGCAATTGGCTGGAGCCTGATGGATTTTTATACTGCATTGCTGGAGGAATGTTTGCCTTAATAATTTAATTAAATTGCACCACTTTATTTTTCACTTATATAATAAATGTGTTTAAATTTATAGCAAGACAAAGTTTTATCGTCAATCTACTCGTGGCAATCGCACTGATTTTTTTGATGGCATTCATATTTTTTCAATCTCTTGGATGGATAACACATCATGGCCAATATCTTGAAGTGCCAAATGTAACAGGGGAAAATACCGATTCTGCAATTCAGCTTTTGAAAAAACAGGGGTTTGATGTGGTTATTACCGATTCATTATACAATGATAGCATTACTTTAAATACCGTGAAGAAACAATTACCAGACGCTAATGCTACTGTAAAAGTTAACCGCACTGTTTTTTTGAATGTAAATCCTATCACTTTACCTATGGTGGATATGCCTAAATTAGAAGGGTTAAGTTACAGATTTGCTTTAGACAAACTTTCTAAAAATAATTTGAAATTAGGTGATACTTCCTATCGTCCGAGTTTTATGAAAGGGTCTATTTTGGAACAAGATTACAAAGGATCAAAAATTGCTGCAGGCACTCAAATAAGATGGGGCTCTTCAATTGATCTTATCATTGGTGGGGGCCTGGAAGCACAAAAAATCCCTGTTCCCGATATAACAGGACTCACAGTATCAGACGCAAGAGTTTTACTTAAAAGCAAAGGAATTCTTCTGGCAGCCATTCTTACATCAGGTAGTGTAACCGATACCGCGAACGCATTTGTATTCAGACAAAACCCGGGCGTTCTAAATCCCGATAATTCACCTGCGTATATTCAACCGGGGCAAACAATGGATATTTGGATACAGGCAAATAAACCTGCAATAGATAGCGTGAAAACCGAAAGTTCACAATAAAATAATAATTACAATGCAAATCATAACTCCTGAAGAAGTAAAAAAAAGATTAGAGGCCGGCGAAAAGCTGCATCTTGTAGATGTTCGTCAACCTGAGGAAAATGAAGAATTCAATATTGGCGGTATCTTATTACCATTGGGAAAGATACAAAGTATGCAAACGGAAGATATTGAAGATTTGAAAAACGATGAAGTAATTTGTTATTGCCGCAGCGGTAAGAGAAGTGGCACTGCAACCTTATTTTTGGAGCAATCAGGCTTTACCAATGTAAAAAACTTAACCGGTGGCATGCTCGCATGGAGAGAAAAATTTGGATAATTTGAAAATTGGAATAATCATAATTCTAACTTCTTTTTTTTACAATCCGTAAAAACCTGCCTGCCGAAAAGCAGGTCACTGTAATCCGCGGCAATATTCTCAACACAATTCAATCACCATCGCGCTGGCCCCTCCGCCGCCATTACAAATTCCGGCCGCGCCAAGTTTCCCCTCATTTTGTTTTAAAACATTTATCAGTGTAACAATTATCCGCGCCCCACTGCAACCCAAAGGATGGCCAAGAGACACTGCTCCGCCATTTACATTTACTTTGGCAACATCTAATTTCATATTTTGTGTATTCACAATTCCCACAACGCTAAACGCTTCGTTCAATTCAAAAAAATCAATATCGCTTATTTGCAATCCTGCTTTTTTTATCGCCTTAGGAACAGCAAGTGAAGGTGTGGTCGTAAACCATTCCGGTGCTTGCTCCTCATCGGCATAACTCAATATTTTTGCGATAGGTTTTAAACCTAAATTATCGGCTTTTTCTTTACTCATCAAAACCAAAGCCGCAGCGCCATCATTAATAGTGCTCGCATTTGCTGCAGTTACGCTCCCACCCTTTTCAAATGGAGATTTCAAATCCGGTATTTTATCAAACTTTACATTAAAAGGTTCTTCATCTTTAAGCATCATTACACCATCTCCTTTCCTTTGCGGAATTTCTACGCCAACTATCTCATCTTTAAATTTCCCTTCATTAGTTGCAGCCTGGCTTCGCTTATAACTTTCGATAGCAAATTCGTCTTGCTGCCCACGTGAAATTTTACATTCTCTTGCGCACAATTCGGCAGCATTGCCCATTGCAAAATCGTTGTAAACATCTGTCAATCCATCCTTCTCCATTCCATCAATAAGTTTGGTATTCCCATATTTATTTCCCCAACGAACTGCAGGAGCATAAAACGGAGCGCTGCTCATATTTTCCATTCCTCCGGCAACAATTACATCTGCATCACCCAATAAAATACTCTGTGCACCATTCATAATTGCTTTCATTCCACTGGCACAAACCTTATTAACCGTGGTGCAACAAACGCTTGACGGAAGCCCTGCAAATATGGCTGCCTGTCGCGCAGGAGCCTGTCCCTGGTTGGCTTGTAACACGCATCCCATATACACTTCTTCCACATCTTCAGGTTTTATCCCGGCTTTTTCGATTGCTCCTTTTATAGCAATAGCACCTAATCTTGTGGCAGGAATATCTTTTAAACTACCACCAAAACTTCCTATCGGAGTACGGACTGCCGACAGGATATATACTTCTTTATTATCCATAAAAAAAATTATACTGCAAAGATAACTAACATCAAATTGGTTCTAAGGTTGGCAAACTTAAAGAGAATATCAAACAAGGCAGGTTTATGGCTGAATTAATAAATTTGATATCTTCAAAAAACCTTCTCGGTTTCCCTCGACTTTTTGAATATCTTTCTATGTTTAACAACCTTTAAAAAGTACATTTCAAAAACACATAAGACTTTTATAATTTCATAAAATGCCATAAATTATTTTACTTCGTGTAATAATCATTTAAAATCGAAAAAAAATGAGTTTTATTTCAACTAAAAAATTTGTAACAACTATGATTGTTACTGCTCTGCTGATGGTTCTTCTTGCTATAATTTCTTTGCATGTTCATTTGTAATATTCTGATTTTAGCAACAGCCGAATAGTATATCCAAAGCACAATTCGCTAAAAAGAAAGTAATGATACCGCAGGAAACCATACAGCAAATTGTTAGCAGAATTGATATTATCGAGATCATCAATTCTTTTGTAAAACTCAAAAAGAGAGGTACCAATTACATTGGTTTGTGTCCTTTTCACAACGAAAAATCTCCTTCTTTTACCGTTTCACCTTCCAAAGAAATATACAAATGTTTCGGCTGTGGCCGCAGTGGCAATGCCATCACGTTTTTGATGGAACATGAAAAATACAGTTATGTAGAAGCTCTCAAATGGTTGGCCGCCAAATACAATGTAGAAATAGAAGAAAAAGAAACCAGTCCGGAATTTAAACAACAGCAACAGGCATCCGACAGCCTTTATATCATCAACAAATTTGCACAACAATTTTTTTCAGACACCTTATCTAATTCTGAAGAAGGAATTAATATAGGAATGAGTTATCTGAAAGAAAGAGGTTTCAGGGAAGAAATTATTCAGCAATTTGAGTTGGGTTACAATCCGGAAGCGCGCGACACATTTACCAGAGCCGCTTTGGAAAAGCAATTCAATAAAGAGCTTTTACAAAAATCAGGATTGGTAGTTGCCAGGGAAAATGGTCTGCAGGATAATTATCGTGGCCGCGTAATTTTCCCCATTCATAATCAATCAGGAAAAGTAACAGGCTTTGGCGCAAGACTTATCAGGAAAAATGATAAGGCGCCAAAATACATTAACACTCCTGAAAATGAAATTTATGTAAAAAGTAAAATTTTATATGGTTCATGGTTTGCGCGGCAGGCGATAGATAAAGCTGATGAATGTTTATTAGTAGAAGGTTATACTGATGTAATCTCCCTGCATCAGGCAGGAATCCAAAACGTGGTAGCGAGTGGTGGCACTTCACTTACTCCTGATCAATTAAGACTTATAAAAAAATATACTTCTAATCTGACTATTTTATATGATGGGGATGCAGCCGGTGTGAAAGCGGCTTTGCGGGGCCTTGATCTTGCACTTGAAGAAGGATTAAATGTACAATTGGCTTTGCTCCCTGACCAGGAAGATCCTGATAGTTATGTAAATAAATACGGCGCTTCTGCATTCACAAACTTTATAAAAGAAAATAAAAAGGATTTCATTTTATTTCAGCTTGAAATTGCATTGGCAGAAGCTGGAAATGATACTAATAAAAAAGCCCAGGTTGTAAACAGAATTGCAGAATCCATTTCAAAAATTAATAAAGCAGAAGACTTTACTAAACAACAGGATTACATCAGGAAAACAGCAGAGATTTTAAAAATAAATGAAGGGGGATTGCATAATCTTGTCAATAAATTTTTGAGAGAGAAGTTTAGTAAGGATGAAAAAAAATTATTTCAACAGGAAAATATTTCACAGGAACCGGGAAGAGAATTGCCTGAAACTTCCGCGGAGGATATAGAATCACTTGATCTCATCAATGATGAAATTTATCATGAAAGATCTTTAACGAGATGTCTTCTGGAATACGGACTGAAAGAATGGGAAAATAACAAACCAGTAGCCGATTATCTTCTTTACGAATTTATTGAAGAAGATACCATTGAGGATGCCATGCTTAAAAAAATAATCAATACTTATAAAATATGGTATGAGGAAAAACTGGAACCTAATGCTAAAAGTTTTTTATACACAGAAGATTTGCCAATGAGTAATGCCGTAATGCATTTGATAGAATTCCCTTATGAAGTAAGCGATGGATGGGAAAAAAAATATGAAATGCCAGTGCCTACGAGAGAAGATAATTACAGAACCGACATTGTTTCTACACTCAGGTATCTCGAATTAAAAAAAATAAAAAAATTAATCCAGCAGAATGCTGAGGAACTGGGAAAAACGGATTCTGCAGAAACACAAATATTACTTTTACAAACTCATACCCATTTAAAAGGAATGGAAATACAACTGACTAAAGAAATAGGAATGGTAATAATGAAATAAATTTTTGTTGCCAGGGAAAATGCAAAACTTATTTAGTCTTTGGCACACAGATTTAAAAAAAATTTCAGAATGCCAAAGAAAGCGTCAAGGCCGATTAAAAGTCATTCACTCCTTTGTTCAATTCAGGTTATAGAACCAAATTTAATTTTTTCAATTAATTCTTTTTACGGCTCACAGAGAGATTTAGTATTATATTTATTATCAAATTTTTATAATAATTAAAAAACAACTCATGAACTGGTTGTTCGTTGGCGAAATTATTTATATTATCATTGTAATAATTGTGTGCCTAAAAATTATTTACGACACCAACAGTACCACCAAAACACTGGCTTATCTCCTGTTTGCCGTGTTTGTACCCTTCTTTGGAATAGGATTTTATTTTTTCTTTGGTATCAATTACCGCAACCGGAAAATGTATAGCAAAAAGTTATTTGAAAATGCCGACATGTCAAAAAGATTAAGAGAAGAGTTATATCATTATTCCAAGCAAATATTTGATGAAAACGATGCTGCAGTTCAGAGTAATAAAGAGCTCGCATTTATGCTGTTGAAAGATAGCATGAGTCCGCTTACTTGTAATAATTCGGTAAAGATTTTGGTAAATGGAGAAAATAAATTCCCCGAAGTAATGAAGGCATTGCGCGAAGCAAAAAATCATATTCATATCGAATATTACATTTATGAAGATGATAATATAGGAACTGAAATTGGAAACATTTTGATTCAAAAAGCACAGCAGGGCGTTGATGTGAGGTTTATTTATGACGATTTTGGAAGCAGTTCTATCCGTAAAAAATTTGTTTCAGATCTGCGACATAATGGTGTAAAGGCTTTCCCATTTTTTAAAATCTCTTTTATTTCTTTTGCTAACCGGATTAATTACCGTAATCATCGTAAAATAATAGTAATAGACGGACACACTGCTTTTGTAGGAGGTATCAATGTGAGTGACAGATATATCAACAAAGAAGGGGGTACTAAAAATATATTTTGGCGAGATACTCATCTTCGCATTGACGGGCCAGGGGTTCAATACCTCCAATATCTTTTTTTGTGTGACTGGAATTTTTGTGCTAATGAAAAATTGAAGGCCAATGAAAATTTCTTTCCCCGTGAAAACGATTTTACTAATAAAGATAATAAAGTAGTTCAGATTGCAGCGAGCGGCCCTGATTCGGGAACACCAGTTATTTTGTATTCTTTATTGCAAGCCATTAATTTAGCAACAAAAGAAGTTTTGATTACAACGCCTTACTTTATTCCCGGTGAAAGTCTTCTTGATGCACTTACCATAGCTTCTCTAAGCGGGCTTACTGTAAAACTTTTAGTGCCAGGCAAATCAGATTCTCTTTTAGTCAACTCAGCAGCCAGATCTTATTATGATGATTTGTTGAAAGCAGGTGTTGAGATTTATCAATATAAGAAAGGATTTGTACATGCTAAAACATTAGTCGCCGATAGAAAAATTGCGATAGTTGGTACAGCCAACATGGATTTCAGGAGTTTCGATCTTAACTTTGAAGTGAATGCTATTGTATATGATATGACGACAGCTAATGAACTTGCCAGTATTTTTTTTGAGGATATTAAAGATGCCGAAAAAATTGATGAATTAAAATGGAAGCACCGTCCTATATTAAAGCAGCTATGGCAAAAGACTGCAAGACTGGTATCTCCGTTATTGTAGTATAAATTTTCTGCAAGGCCTACATAAACCTATCAGCGTTCTGCTCTTTTTTAATTAAAGAATGAAGTTTGAGAAGTAATATCTTAAGTTAATTTTTATCAGCAAAACAATATATTTCACATTTAAGAAATGGAACTTTTGGGTTTATAGTAATTTTATAAAAATATAAAGAATGGCAAAAGATACAAAAAAGATAGTAATAGTTGGCGGAGGTTTTGCAGGCATCAACTTTGTAAAAAATTTGTGGGAGGACAATCGTTTTGAAGTAACGCTGGTTGATAAAAATAATTATAATTTTTTCCCACCATTACTTTACCAGGTAGCTACTGCCTTTATTGAACCATCCAATATCAGCTATCCTTTTCGAAGAATGTTTGAAGCAAAAAAAAATACGCATTTTCATTACGGATCTTTGATAAAAATAAACCCTGATAAAAATAATATTAAAACTGATACGGGCAATTTGGATTATAATTATTTAATCATTGCGGTGGGAACAGAAACCAATTATTTTGGTATTGAAAATGCGAAGAAGTATTCTTTGCCAATGAAATCTATTGATGCCGCAATCAATCTCCGAAATAATTTACTGCTAAATATGGAAAGAGCGGTGAATACAGATGATGAAAAGGGAAAAGAGAAACTATTGAATATTGTAATTGCAGGTGGTGGCCCTTCAGGTGTAGAATTAGCAGGTATGCTCGCTGAAATGAAGATCAAAATTACAAGAAAAGAATATCCTGAAATATCCGATGTGCGTTCAAGGATTCATCTCATAGACGCCTCTCCTCATTTGCTGGGTCCAATGAGTAAAACCGCTCAGAAAGCAGCTTTTAAGGTTTTGACAAAACTGGGTGTTCAAATAAAATTAAATACAGCGGTAAAGGATTATGAGAATGGTAATGTGATAATGGCTGATGGTGAAACAATACCTACCGATTCTTTAATATGGACGTCCGGTGTTATTGGTCGCGAAGTTGTGGGATTGCCTGCTGAAGTGATAGGACGTGGAAGAAGAATTTTAGTGGATGAGTTTAATAAAGTAAAAGGTTCCGGGAATATATACGCACTCGGAGATATTTGTTTACAAACTTCCGACAAGATTTATCCGAATGGTCATCCACAATTGGCACAGGTTGCCATACAACAGGGAACGCTTTTGGCTAAAAACTTTACAAAAATGGCTTCTGGTAAAACTTTAAAACCTTTCAGATATAACAATAAGGGAAGTATGGCCATTATCTCCAAATACGAAGCTGTAGCGGATTTGCCTAAAGTTTCTTTTGCGGGGTTTTTCGCGTGGCTTATCTGGCTTTTCGTTCACATTATCCCCCTGGTAGGTTTTAGGAATAAAGTAAAAATAGCATTCAGTTGGTTCTGGTCTTTCATTACCAATAATCCCACTTTACGACTAATAATCCGACCAAAAAAAGAAATAGAAGAGTAATTTTGTAAGCAAAAAATGAATTAACTGAAATGATTATTCGAAAAGAATTTTTATCTTATAAGACACAAAATAGTTAACATGAAAGCAGCGATTATCAAACAGTTTGGAGAAGCAGATGTGTTGCAAATAACTGAAGTAAACAAACCTGAAATCAATGAAGACCAGGTCTTAATTAAAGTGATTGCCGTAGGCATTAATCCGGTGGATACAAAAGTAAGAGCCGGCACCAGCGGTATGTCTAAACGAATAAAATTACCTGCCATTTTAGGATGGGATGTAAGCGGCATTATAGAATCCGTTGGAAAAAATGCTTTTGGTTTTAATATTGGTGATGCCGTTTTCGGATGCATTGGTTTCCCAGACCTGGGTAAAGCTTATGCAGAATATGCTGTTGCTGATCCGAAATTATTAGCTAAGAAACCGAATAATATTTCATTCGAAGAAGCTGCAGCAATTCCTATTGCGGGATTAACAGCATACCAGGCAATTAACGAAATTATTAAAATCACTTCCGAAGAAAGAATTTTGATTCAGGCCGCCGCAGGCGGTGTGGGACATCTTGCAGTACAGTTTGCAAAAATAAAAGGCGCTTATGTAATAGGAACTGGTTCTGAAAAAAATGAAAACTTTTTAAAATCTTTAGGGGTTGATCAGTTTATTGATTATAAAAAAGAAAAGTTTGAAACGTTAGTAAACAATCTTGATGCAGTTCTTGAAGCAATGGGTGGTGATGTTTTGTATCGTTCCATTTCTTGTGTCAAAAGGGGTGGAACACTTGTTTGCCTGCCTTCATCTACCAAAGATGATCCTAAAGCGATTGAACTTGCGAAAAAACAAGACGTAAAATTAATTTGGCCTATGATGCGACCTGATGGTGACCAGATGCAGAAAATTGCTGAATTGCTTGAACAAAAAAAATTAAAAGTATTTGTTGATAAAATTTTCACTTTCGGGCAGATAGTGTGGGCGCATAAAGCCGTGGAAACACATAGTACCAAAGGGAAAGTGGTGGTGAGAGTAGGATAAGTAAACGATATTTGCTTATAATAAATTGAATCCTGGAGATTTCAGAAAAGAGAATTGGGAAAAAAATAATTGAATGGGCACTTATTTTTTTTTGCCAAAGGGTTTTAAAATAGAAGAGAAATTTGTTTTTAATTAATTTTCATAGGTATCTTTGTAAACGTATTACTACTCTGTGAAACTGAATGCTAACACATTCATTTCATAATAGTATTAAAACGAAAAAATGGAAAAAAATCCAATTAAGAGGAATCCTAATATTGTAAAACTTTCCCGCGATCATCATGCAAGTCTCATATTTTGCTGGAAATTACGTCAGGGGATAAAGCGTCATGCAGCTATAGACAGAATGGTGAAATATGCGCAATATTTCTGGCTACAACATTTTGCACCACATTTCAGAGAAGAAGAAGAACTTCTTTTTGCTCCACTGGCAGATGAGAAGGTTCAAAAAGCAATTGAAGATCATAAGAGGATACATTCGCTTATAAATGAATTGGCGCACCTGGATTCAAAAGAAAGCGCGGAACAGTTATCAGGGCTTGCCGATGCGATTGACGAGCATGTTCGTTATGAAGAAAGGATTTTGTTTCCTCACCTCGAAGTGTCTCTTTCAGATGAGCAATTGGAATTAATTGGCAACCAGATTTCAGACAAACCTCTGCAGGACAATTATGAAGATACTTTCTGGGAGAAATCAGCGTCTTTATGAAATTGATCCCAATTTTTTTCCCGTGTTCCCTGTAAAACGTTTATTGCTCTATGATTACACACAAGAAAAACATATCTTTTACTCTGGTATGTCTTGATGAAGAAGTTATAATTGAAACCTACGAAGGCGAGTTCAGAAACCTGATGACGCTAATCAATGAAAAAATCTATGTAGATGATTTTGGTGAATGCAAAGGGATAGGAAGATGTGGCACGTGCCTGGTTGAAGTTGAAGGACTTAACGGGGTTTCTTTGGAAATGGATCGAAATGAAAAAAACACATTAGAGAAATGTGAAGTTAAAAAACCGAATCTCCGATTATCGTGCCAGATAATGATCAATTCTTCTTTAAGAAATTCGGTGATAAAAGTTGTTGAAGAAAGAGTGGATGTTAGATAATGCTCACAGGTAAAACTTACCGGGCTCAAAAATGGTATGGTTTTAAAAAATAAAATTCTTCTTATATTCATGTAACAAAAAAAAACTTTTTTTGAAACATACATTTTTCTTTTTGATTTTTCTTTTTGATTTTTATTTTTGATTTTTATTTTTATTTCGTTTTCTATGATAGCTCAATCAAAATTGAATGAATCTAAGATTCCCCGTTATTATATTCAGAGAAAAAGCTTTAATGATTCTCTTCTGCAGATTGTAAAAGATGTAGATCTGAATGGAACTTATGATGCCGGGGAGGATGGAATGGAGAAAATTTCATTTGCTGTTATTGATCTGAATGGCCGCAAACCTTTGCTGGGCGGGGTAAACATGGAATATTTTATTTATCCGGCATCAGTTTACAAAATGTACGTAGCCATGGAAATCCTGAAACAGGTGAGTGACGGGAAATATTCTTTGTATCAATCTTATGTAGTTCATTCTCCCAACGATGTAGATCATACCCGTGAAATAAGTTGGGATCCGCGTCCTCTTTTAAAAGCTGGCGATACCGTTACGGTGGATTATTTATTAGATCTGATGATCACACGCAGTGATAATTCTGCCGCCAATTGCATGATTGATATAGCAGGAAGAAAAAATATCAATGAAACCATGCATGAAAATGGCTGGTATGGAAGCGAGGTAACACGAAAATTTTTAAGCAGAAAACTGGAAGACCCTGGTTACGATACCATCAGAAGCACCGTTACAAGCGCTTTGCACGCCGCAGATTTTATGTATAAAATTTATAAGAATCAACTGATCAATCCGTGGGTGAGCCAGCAAATGAAAACTTTACTGGCAAGGCAACTGGACACTACCAAATTATCTTTAGGGCTTCCGCACAACGCGATGTTTTATCATAAATCAGGATGGTGGAATTATTTCACCAATGATGTGGGTATTGTGGATGATAGAAAGATAAAATATATCATTGCTTTATTTACTCCAATAACAGAGCAAGATGTGCGACCGAGGTTTAAGGAGCTTTCAGAAAGGGTTTATAAACTTATACAACATTTGCGTGAGAAATAAATTTTTTCTACACCATCTCCTTTAACTTCTCCACTACAACATCTACTTCATCTTTTGTATTGTATTTACTGAAAGAAAAACGAACTGTAACCTGGTTAGGATTGCGGCTTAGTGTACGTATAACGTGGCTTCCAGCTTCGGCGCCTGATGTGCAGGCACTTCCTCCGCTGGCACAGATATTATGAATATCCAAATTGAACAAAAGCATTTCGGATTTTTCTGTTTTGGGAAATGCGACACTTAATACGGTATAAAGAGATATCCCATCCGGATCGCCGTTGAAATAAACACCGGGAATATTTTTCAATAACGTTTCTTTCATATAATCTCTCACTTCTTTTATGTGCTTACTTTCTTCTTCAAGGTTTTCAATTGCTATTTCCAGTGCTTTTGCAAATCCAACAATGCCATATATATTTTCGGTTCCTGCACGCATACCTCTTTCCTGACTTCCTCCATTGAGGAAAGGATGAATCTTTATATTTTCATTGATGTATAAAATCCCTACTCCTTTTGGCCCGTGAAATTTATGCGCGGCAGCATTGATAAAATGTACAGGAAGGTTGCGCAGGTTAATTGGAAAATGTCCTATCGTCTGCACGGTATCTACGTTAAAGATGGCATTATATTTTTTACAAAGATTTCCAACTCTTTCAATATCTGTAATGGTACCTATTTCATTATTGGCGTGCATTAAAGTAACCAGGCATTTTTGGTTACTTTCTTTTAATAAATTTTCCAGGTCATCATAATCTATCTGCCCGCTGGGGAAAACTTTTACATAAGATAATTTTATCCCACAATTTTTTGAGAGATGTTCAACACAATGCAGTGTTGCATGGTGTTCTATTGGAGAAGTGATAATATGCTTACATCCCAGGTCATACACTGCAGCATTGATGGCTGTATTGGTACTTTCAGTTCCGCCACTGGTAAAAAATATTTCTGCTGGATGAGCATTTAAAATTTTAGCGACTGATTTTCTCGCATTTTCGATAGCCATTCTTGTTTCACGGCCATAAGAATAGATAGAGGAAGGATTGCCAAATCTTTCTGTAAAAAATGGCTTCATCGCTTCAAACACTGCAGGATCAAGCGGAGTAGTAGCTGCATTGTCAAAATAAATTCTGTCCATATTAATTAATTAGCCAATCAGCTAATTAGCGAATCAGCTAATTAACCCATTACTTCATGAATATCATTTATTATTTTCCGGGCGATATTTTCGGCTGTGGTTTCAAAATTACTTTCAGAATAAATCCTCAGGATAGGTTCCGTATTACTTGGCCTTAAATGAACCCAATCATTTCCAAATTCTATTTTTAATCCATCTTCTGTGTTGACAGGATTGTCTTTGTATTTATCTTTTATTTTTTGAAAAATATCTTTTACATCCATACTTTTTTCCAGCATTATTTTATTTTTTGAAATAAAATAATCAGGAAAATCACCTCTGAATTGTTTTATACTTTTTTTGGAATGAGCCAGGGAAGAAAGGAACAAACCAATCCCAATCAGAGCATCGCGTCCATAATGGAAATCAGGAACAATGATGCCACCATTTCCTTCGCCGCCAATAACTGCTTTTACTTCTTTCATTTTATTGACAACGTTTACTTCACCTACTGCTGACGGGAAATAGTCACTACCATGCTTATGTGTAATTTCTTTGAGCGATTTCGTAGATGACATATTACTTACCGTATTTCCTTTTCGGTTGGTGAGAATATAATCTGCAACTGCTACGAGCGTATATTCTTCACCAAACATACTTCCATCTTCACAAACAAAGCAAAGCCTGTCCACATCAGGATCTACGGCAATTCCTAATGAGGCATCCTGTTTAACTACTTCGCTGCTTAACCTGTTTAGATTTTTAGGAAGTGGCTCAGGGTTGTGTTCAAATTTGCCATTTACTACTTCATTGATAACGACAATATCTTTTACTCCCAGTGCTTTTAATAAGGCCGGAATATAGATAGCGCCCGAACTGTTTATAGGATCTAAAACAATTTTGAATTTTGCTTTTTTTATAGCATCTACATCTACAAGATCATAATTAACTACTGCCTCAATATGCTTTTGTAAATAAGAATCATCCTTTTTATAATGACCCATTTTATCAACCGGAACGAAATTAAAGTTTTCATTTTTTGCTATTGTAAGAACATTTTCCCCTGCTTCGGCATTTAAAAATTCGCCACTACTATTAAGCAATTTTAAGGCATTCCACTCCTTTGGATTATGACTTGCAGTGAGAATAATTCCTCCTGATGCGTTCTCAGCTTTCACAGCGATTTCAACAGTGGGTGTTGTTGTAAGCCCAAGATCCACTACATCAAATCCGCAAGCCATAAGCGTATTGGCGCATAAGTCACTCACCATTGGACCGCTTATCCTGCCATCCCGGCCAATGACAATTGTTTTACTATTGCTATCAGTATTCAAGGATGCCGCATAAGCAGCTGTAAATTTTACAATATCTAAAGGAGTAAGGTTTTCTCCGGGTTTTCCACCTATAGTTCCTCTAATACCAGAAATGCTTTTTATCAGTGCCACATCATAAATTTATGGATGCAAATTTAACTCATTTCTTATTTAATCATCCAATTGGCATTTGAGTTAATTAGCCATTTTACTTTTTACTTTTGTCTAAATAAAATATTGGAGGGATGAAAAAATACTGGTTTGAGGAATGGTTTAATTCCCCTTATTATTATCAATTATATTCTAAAAGAAATAATCTCGAAGCTGCAGAATTTATTAATAAACTTATTGATTATTTAAAACCCGCTCCAGGTGCTTTTATGCTCGATATCGCCTGTGGCAGAGGGCGACATTCTATTCAACTGGCATCTAAAGGTTTTGATGTAACAGGAATAGATTTATCTAACTATAGCATACAGGTTGCAAAGAAAAAAGAAAATGATCATTTACATTTTTTTACTCATGATATGCGTTTCCCATTCTGGATCAATTATTTTAATTATGCTTTTAACTTTTTTACCAGTTTTGGATATTTTGATACCCGAAGAGAGCACGATAATGCGATAAGAACAATTGCAGAATCATTGAAGCCTAAGGGAATTTTTATGATTGATTATCTCAATGTCCATTATGCGGAAGCTCATATTAAGGGGAAATCGGAAAAAAATATAGATGGTGTAAACTACCATATCACCCGGTGGGATGATAAAACCCATTTTTATAAAAAAATTATTGTGGAAGATGAGGACTTAAAAAGGAAATTCAACTACCGCGAAAAAGTAAGAAAATTTATCTTAGAAGATTTTAAGGAAATGCTCTCATTTCAGCAAATGCAGGTGCAGGCAGTATTTGGCGATTACAATTTTAATGATTATGATATAAAAAAATCACCAAGAATGATAATCATTGCTAAGAAAATATTCCAATGACGTAGGGTATAATACAAATGGAATAATCATTTGAATTTAATTCAATGTCAAAAACAAACATGAGTTAAAAATTTCTAATTATCGAACTTTAACCCGGGTTTTACACATACCAATTACTTATTCAAAATAACTTTCGATATAATTAAACCAGAAATATAGTTTACTTGCCTGCCGGCAGCCTGCCTGTACGGTGGTAGTCAGGGTGGTTTTTTTACTACATAAAATTTTAGATAATAAATCCGTACTTTTCCAAAAAAAGCCATGAAAAAAAATTCTCAATTTATTTTTCTTTTTTTTATGATTTCATTGATTTCACAAACTGCTTTTTCGCAATATAAAACTGACAAAAAGTTGGAAAAACAATTAAAGGGACTAATAGATTCTTTTCATGGAACGGCGGGAATATATGTGCGTAATTTAAAAACCGGGAAAGAAGTCGCCATTAATGCGGATACGATTTTTCCCACTGCGAGCATTATCAAGATCCCGATATTGATAGGGATTTTTAATAAAATAGAACAAGGCGTTTATACGTATCATCAACCTTTGTTATACCTGGATAGTATGGCTCATGGGGGCTCGGGGCTGATGCAATATTTCAAAGACAGTACCAAAACAGAATTGAATGTTGCCGTTACTTTAATGATTTCGCATAGCGATAATACGGCCGCAAGATGGTGCGAAAAATTAGCAGGTGGTGGAATTACGATTAACTCCTGGTTGGCCGATCATGGATTTCAATCTACACGTCTTAATTCGCGTACGGCTGGCAGGGAAAAGGATGCTGAAAAATTCGGATGGGGGCAAACTACACCGAGAGAAATGGCGAACCTTCTCGTGATGATTCGCGAGGGGAAGGCAGTAAGTCCCGCTGCGAGCCAGAGGATGTACCGGGATCTCACTCATATTTTTTGGGATGAATATGCACTTTCCCAAATTCCTCCCTATGTACAAGCGGCTTCCAAACAAGGAATGGTTGACGATTCACGGTCAGAAGCGGTGTTAGTAAATGCACCACATGGAGATTATGTTTTTTATATCGCCACAAAAAATAATAAGGATCAAAGATGGACGCCTGATAATGAAGCATGGCAATTGGCAAGAAATGTTTCTTCATTATTATGGAATTATTATGAGCCACATTATGGATGGAAGCCTGCGCCAGGTTCAGAAAAATACAGGTATTGAAATTCTCTAAATGAAAATCTACATCCAAACCTTTTTCACCTTTTTGTCTGTGCTTGCCGTTCATTAATTCTTCCCCAAAAAAAATAATGTAAAGTATTTAGGAAGGGTTAGTTGTAAACGGGAATTACGATAATTATCAAAAAAACAGATTTTTAATTTTTTAAAATAACAATGCTTATAACTTCTCATTTTTTTCATTTTATATACTTTTAGACAAAAACAGAATGGTTGCAATTGCTGAAGAAACCAAATTAACTCCATCATTAAAATATCTCATCACTATTGGTTGCGGGGTGGTAGTTGCCAATCTTTATTATTGCCAACCTTTATTGGGAGCCTTGTCACGTTCTTTCCGGGTAAGCGAAGAATCGGCTTCATTTGTCAATATCTGTTCTCAAATGGGATATGGTCTGGGCTTGCTTTTTATAGTCCCTTTGGGTGATATGCTGGCGCGACGAGGATTGTTGATCTGGCTACATTTGTTTGCTGCCTTGTCTCTGGTAGGAGTAGCTTTTTCACCCAATATTGAATGGCTATATTTTTTTAGTGTATGCGTTGGCGTTACCAGTACTGCTTGCCAGGTATTTATCCCATTAGCTATGCATCTTGCGTCAGAAGATGAAAGAGGAAAAGTTTTGGGAATTATACTGGGAGGATTGCTGACCGGAATTTTACTGTCACGTTCTTTGAGCGGCTTTGTTGCCCAGTTTCTGGGATGGCAAAGTATTTATTATATCAGTGCAGGTTTCATGATCATAATGACTTTATTGGTGTGGCGATTTATTCCCGGCGAAAAACCTGCCTTCAAGGGAAGTTATGGACAACTTATGCATTCTTTGTTTGACTTATTTAAAGAAGAATCCGTAATCAGGGAGAGTGCCTGGATTGGGGCGTGCCTGTTTGGAGCAATTTCTGCGTTTTGGGCTACAATGGCATTTTTCCTGGAGAAGCCGCCTTATGAATATGCTCTTTCCATAATTGGTTTATTTGGAATTATCGGTGCCGGCGGAGCTCTTATTTCTCCTATAATAGGAAGAATAACAGATAAGTTTGGCCCTTTTAAGCCAATGCGATGGGGCATTGTAATGATGCTAACGGGCTATCTTATTTTGTTTGAAGGTAAATCGGGAATTGGTTTGGTGGTCATCGGAATTATTTTAATAGATATGGGATTGCAATGCACACATATTCCCAATCTTTCGAGAAATTATGCGTTATTGCCGGATGCACGTACCAGGCTTAATACAATTTATATGACTTTCTTTTTTATTGGTGGTACATTGGGTTCTTCTATAGGTAGCATCGCATGGAATATTAAAGGTTGGACGGGAGTATGTGTGATAGGAATCATAATGGTCTTTCTTGGCTCCTTTCCGATATATTTTAAAAGACATAAGGAACAAAAAGTTCATAAGAAAAAATAATTAAAAATAATGTTTCGTAATTTAGTGATTGAAAAAAATTAAGAATATTTTTGAAAAAATATTATTGTTGCAATAATTATAATCTATAATGGAGAGCAATCTTTACGATTTCGAAGCAGAGCCTGAAAAAAGGCCGTCTTTTTTAACATGGCTTTGTATACTTACATTTATTGGAAGTGGTTGGTCAATTTTGAGTTGTATCTGGTCTTATACAACTTCGCATAAAGTAGCAGCAACTTTTTCTGAGAATGCCAGACTGAGAACCGATTCTTCCTTACATAAAAACACTGCAGGAGTCGTAATTCGTGAAAAGCCGAATCCATTTGAAGGAAAAATGAAGGCTTCATTTTCAGAAATTTTGAACGAAAATAATATTCGAAAATCTGCAATTGGTGGTTTTATTGCAGCACTTTTAACTTTATCAGGTGCTTTAATGATGTGGTGGTTATATCGGAAAGGTTTTTACCTCTATATATTAGGTGTGGCATTTGGAATAATAGTTCCATTTTATGTATATGGAAATGATTTCCTGGCAATAGGTATTTCATCTTTTGCCAACTTCTTCGGATTAGTATTTATTGCATTGTATGCCCTCAACCTGAAATCTTTAACTAATGGAATTTCAAAAAATCAGGTAAGCATTTGACAAATTGAGAATTTTAAAAAAAAATAGAATGTAGGGCTATTTAAATAATCAAAATTTAATACTACATTTGCAGCCAATTATTAAAATTTATTTTAAAAAAATGGCTTATTTAACATCAGAAAGCAAATCAAAATACTTTTCAGATTTTGGCGGAAATGCTAAAAATACAGGTTCTATAGAAGCTCAGGCAGCTATTCTAACGGAAAAGATCAATCATATTTCAACGCATTTAGGCACTAACAAAAAAGACTTCAGTACCCAACGGGGATTGATGCAAATGGTAGGTAAAAGAAAAAGTTTGCTGGCTTATTTAAGCAAACATAATTTATCAGTTTATCGTGAATTGATTGAAAAGTTAGGACTTCGTAAATAATTTTATTATAATGATATTGTGTGCTATTCCCAACTGAAAATAAGGTTGGGAATACTTTTTTATAAACTAATTAAAAAAAATAATGAATACTCCAAATCCGATAAATGTAACGTTTGACATAAGTGAGGGGCGCACGGTTACCATTGAAACCGGCAAACTTGCCCGCCAGGCTGATGGCGCTGTTACAGTACGACAGGGTGATTGTATCATATTGGCAACTGTAGTTGCTAATAAAGAACCCAGGGAGGGACAATCTTTCTTTCCGCTCACAGTAGATTATCAGGAAAAATTTGCTTCTGCCGGAAGAATTCCCGGATCTTTTTTTAAGAGAGAAGCAAGACTAAACGACTATGAAATTTTAACTTCAAGATTGATTGACCGTGCACTCCGTCCTTTATTTCCGGATGATTATTTATGTGATGTTCAGGTTTTGGTTACACTTGTTTCAAGCGATCCTGAGATAATGCCTGATTCAATGGCTTGTCTCGCTGCTTCTGCGGCACTCGCTGTCTCTGATATTCCTATTCAGGAAATAATTTCCGAAGTGAGAATAGGAAAAGTAAATGGCGAATTCGTCGTAAATCCTACACGTACTCAATTGGAAGAAGCTGATTTGGAATTTTTGATTGCTGCTACCAGTAAGAATATTATGATGGTAGAAGGGGAAGGAAAAGAATGCCAGGAGGAAGATTTGGTAAAAGCAATTGAATTAGCACATGAAGCTATTAAGATACAGGTAAAAGCCCAGGAAGAATTAAGGGATAAAGTGGGTGCGAAAACAAAACGTGAATATACCAAGCCATATCGCAATGAGGAATTAGAAAAAAAGATATCTGAATTTGCCAAAGATAAAATGCTTGCGATTGCTTCTGCTCCTTCAGCAAAACATGAAAGACAAGATGCTTTTGATCAACTGGCAAATGAAACCAAAGAACATCTTGGAGAAGAATTACCTGATGAAGATAAAAAATTAATCAACTATTATTTTGGAGAATTGCAATACCATGTTGTTCGCGATATGATGCTTGCTACACGCAAACGCCTTGATGGACGCTCACTTGATGAAATAAGGCCACTAACTATGGAAGTGAGTATTCTTCCTTCTCCACATGGTTCTGCATTATTTACACGTGGTGAAACTCAATCATTAACTACCGTTACTCTTGGTACTCCGCTCGATGAATTATTGGTTGAAAGTGCCGCTACCAGTAATTATTCTAAATTTATTTTACATTATAATTTTCCACCATTTTCTACCGGTGAAGTGAAAATGATGCGTGGTGTAGGTCGCAGGGAAGTAGGACATGGAAATCTGGCAATGCGTTCATTAAAGCAGATAATGCCTGGCGGAGAATATCCTTATACCGTGAGAGTGGTAAGTGATATTTTGGAAAGCAACGGTTCATCGTCTATGGCCACCGTTTGTGCCGGTTCATTGGCATTGATGGATGCCGGGGTACCCTTTAAAAAACATGTAGGTGGAATAGCGATGGGATTAATTTCTAAGGAGGGCCAGTTCGCTATTTTATCCGATATTTTAGGAGATGAAGATCATTTAGGCGATATGGATTTTAAAGTAACCGGAACGAGAGATGGAATTTGCGGAGTGCAGATGGATATTAAAGTTGACGGATTGAGTATGGATGTGATGAGGCAGGCGCTCGATCAGGCAAAGAAAGGAAGAATGCACATTCTGGATGCGATGTATCAATGTATTCCGGAGCACAATGCAGATGTAAAACCACAAGCGCCTCGCATGGAAAAACTGATCATTGATTCTGAATTTATTGGAGCAGTGATTGGACCAGGCGGAAAAATCATTCAGGAAATACAAAAGACTACCGGAGCAACTATTAATATTACAGAAGTAGGAAAAACTGGTGAAGTAAGTATTTTCTCAGCTAATAAAGAAAGTCTTGATCAGGCTGTAGCGTGGGTAAAGAGTATCGTAGCAGTACCGGAAGTAGGAGATGTTTATGAAGGTACCATAAAAGGGATTAAAGAATTCGGAGCATTTGTAGAATTTTTACCTGGCAAACAAGGATTGTTGCATATTTCGGAAATAATGTGGAAACGCCTCGAAAACATGGATAACATTTTCCAGGAAGGTGATAAAGTGAAAGTGAAATTGGTAGGTGTAGATCCTAAAACCGGTAAATTTAAATTGAGCAGAAAAGCATTGCTACCTAAGCCTGAACACTCGGCGCCACAACATCGCAACGAACAATAATCTTATTTTTTTAAAAATAACACTAAAGCTTGTTGAAAATACAGGCTTTTTTCATGGAGCAATATTTTAAAATAGTCATTAAAACTCCTTCCGATGAGGTTGCTGAAATAATAATTGCTGAACTTTCAGAAATTAATTTCTATGCATTTGAACAGAAAGAAAATTTATTGCTCTCATATATTAAAGTAGAAAATTTTGACGAAAAAAAATTAAAAAGAATTTTACCTGTAGATTCTTTTTTTACAAAAGAGATCATTAAAAAAGAAAATTGGAATCAACAATGGGAAAGTAGCATTGAACCTGTAATCGTTCATGATTTTGCAGCAATACGTCCTTCTTTTCATAAATCAATTAAAATTTGTAAACATGAGTTGATTATTACCCCAAAAATGAGTTTTGGAACAGGTCATCATGCCACTACTTTTTTAATGATAGAGATGATGGAAAAAATATATTTTCAGAATAAAACAGTATTGGATTTTGGCACCGGAACAGGTGTGCTGGCTATTCTTGCCGAAAAATGTGGAGCTTCCAAAGTGATTGCAATTGACAATGATGAATGGAGTATTAATAACGCAAGCGAGAATTTGGAAGCCAATAATTGTAAAAATATTTATTTACAAAAGCAGGATGATCTTTCAGGCGTAGAGCCTGTGGACATTATTCTTGCTAATATTAACTTGAATGTATTGTCTGATGCCGCATTTTCCCTTTTATCACTTTTGAAACCCAATTCAATATTATTAACATCCGGTTATTTATTAAAAGATAAAAAGAAAATGCAAAATATATTTGAAGTAAAGAGCGTTTTTACAAATGAAATAGATGAAAGAGAAGGTTGGTTATCTATTTTGTTTCAAAAAAAGTGAATACCATATTCGCAAAATTTAACGGGCAGTGGGATTATTTTAATGTTATATTTGCTATTCCCAAGTGTGTTATGATACACTAATAAATATGAAAGAATTAATATTAATTATACTTGCTTACTTTATTGGTTCAATCCCCACGGCTATCATTGTAAGCAAGGCCTTTTTCAATATAGATATTAGGGAATATGGCAGTGGTAACATGGGCGCTACCAATACTTTCAGGGTTTTAGGACCAAAGTTTGGAACTATCGTAATGATAGGCGATATGCTTAAAGGAATTCTTGCAGTGGCCCTTTATAATTTGCTTCCTTATTATCTTACTAATGAGCTCGATCGCACCAACCTGATGATTGGGCTGGGCCTTGCAGCAGTTATTGGGCATATTTACCCAATATGGGCAGGATTCAGGGGAGGTAAAGGTGTGGCTACTTTATTTGGGATGGTTTTAGCCATTCAGCCGATTGTTGCTATTAATTGTGTTGGTGTTTTTTTATTAGTACTTTATTTAACAAGATATGTTTCTTTAAGCTCCATATTAGCCGGTGTGGCACTTCCTATTTGTGTTTTATGGATCTACAATGAACAGGAAGTTTTTTACCGGGTATTTGCTGTCGCTGTAGCTTGTCTTATAGTACTTACCCATCAAAAAAATATAAGCAGGCTAATAAAAGGGAATGAAGGACGTGTTCCTATTTTAAAGCATCGCGATCGTAAAAAATCCCGCCGTAAGGAATAATATTTTTTTATTCTATACTACAACTTATTTTTATCTCACTCTTTTACCTCTAAGTCAGTAATGATAGGATTAACTTCTAAAAAATACTTTATTTAAGATATTTTTTATGGGTAGAAAGGTTTTTTTTCGTAAATTTGCATCTTTCAAAGCTGCATATCTACTCATTTTTCAGTTTCTTCCATTTCATGGAAAATTTGTGCAGGTATTTGTAAGCTATCTTTTTAATCTTAAAATATTGCTTCATTTATGTCTCAAACATTGTTTGAAAAATTGCAATTAGAGGATGAAAAAAACTTATTAATCCAAGGCCTCCCCTCTACTATCGAAAAACAATTCTCTAAGCTTTCATTTTCAAAAAACGTAACTCAGCTTTTAAGGATTCGTAAAATTGATTTTGCACTTGTATTTGCATTAAACTCCCACCAGTTGCAAAAAATTTTTATTGAACTTTGTCCTGCCTTACATTCGGGAACCAAATTGTGGATTGCTTTTCCCAAGCAAACTTCTAAGATTGTAAGCGACCTTAACAGGCATGGCTCCTGGGATTTTCTGGTTGACCAGGGATTTGAAACTGCTGACAAGGTGGTATTGGATTATGTATGGAGCGCACAAAGATTTACCAAAGCTGAAATTTGTGATACTATTAAAACCAAACCCACATCTTCAAAAGTAGTAAGAATGAAACCTGATTCCAGGAAACTTGCCGCTGCAGAAGGATTTTAATATTTATGGAGAGATTAGTTTTTGGAAAATTTATTCCGAAGTATTACTCTTTATATTTATTCAATGGTAAGCAAACTTAACTCCTGATTAAGTATCAGTTAACTGCAAACTCCATCTTAATTGTAATAGAGCCTGTTTTATTTTTGCTTGAAGTGTTGAAAGTACCCCCGTAGCTGTAATCTTCATCACTGTTCTTTCCTGTAATCTGAAACACACCCAGCGTCGCTTTCTTTAATTTACCGAGAGAATTCCCGGCGTTCTTTGCTATAATTTCTGCTCTTTGTTTACCATCAGCACTCGCTTTCGCAAGCAAATCCATTTTTATATCGGTTAATTTTGTATAATAAAATAATGGATCAGATGAATTAAATTCTATTCCTTGCTGAATTAATTCCGTTGCTTCTCTTGATATCTGATCAATTTTATCTACGTTCTGAGATTCTATTCTTACATTTTGAGAAAGATTATAACCGGTAAATTCCTTACTTATTATGTTTCCGTTTTTATCTGTATTATTATTAAATTCCTTATCAATATTTACGGCAGAAAATGTGACTTCATTATTCTGAACTCCTTTGCTGTTAAGGTAAGCTCTGACTTTATTCTGATCATCTTTCAATTGCGCATAAGCGCTTTTTAGGTCCATTGACTTTCTTGAATAAGATCCGTTCCATACAATTAGATCACTTACAAAATCTTTATCAGCAGAGCCTGTAACTGAAATGGTTTCCAAAGTCTTGAACTTATAATTGTAAGCCTTACCTAAGATAAATAACCCTACGATAAATGCAAGGCCAAGAATGATAGCAGTGATGTAGCGCATAACTTTTATTTGTTTATTTTTTAAAGATACAGCATTGATCTAAGCCGGTAAAATGTATCAAAAATTTATTTTAAATCAACCTAATTTTATGATTTAAAAAACTACCAAACTTCTCAGTTGCCTTTTCCAAATCATATTTGGAAACTTTACTTTTATGGTTAAAAAAATTAGTTTTGATGATTACTTTATCATTTTTTATTTCCCGCTTCCATAATCCCGTTACCATCCCATTAACAACAATGGTGGGCCAGAAAATTCCATTATTTGAAAATGCTTTTCCATGATGATCCCTTACTATCGCTGCTGTCCTGTCTTTATAACTTATCAGAAATTCATCAAAAGCAGGTAATAAAAAAACAGATTCTTTAAACTTTTTTGGGATAGAAAACGCATTGGGAAACCAGTATTCTTCTGAATTTATTTTTTCAGGAATAAAATTATTTTTTATTAATTGCATCGCTCTTTTTGCATCACCAACAGATAATCCGGACCACCATGTAAAATCTTTGAATGTAGCAGGGCAGTGACTTTCAAAATATTTCACGCCAAGCTTGAATAATGCTTCCTCCTTTATTAAAGGCTTTGGTTTAATAATTCTTTCCTGAAGCAAAGCATAAGTAGTCTGCTTTGCTTTAATTGCACCACTACAAATTATTCCTTCCATTTCCGCATTTAATAAAATGTGTCCTGACCTGTTATTATCCGTAGCAATTTTAGCTTTATTAATTTCAGCAACGAGTTCTTTGCGGGTTAAATGTTTGCTTCCACTCAATGCTTTTTCTATAATCAGATTACTTTTGGTAAGAATTTTTTCTGTAAGTTCTAATAGCTTATTACTGCTTTTCATGAAAGACTTTATGCGTGGTGCCGTTAATTCAAGCATCCAATAAATATCATCAACAGAAACAAAATGCCAGGTAGGACGTAATACATGTGTGCGAATAATTTCGCCTGAATTGATTGCTGCATCGATGTTTTCTTCAATTGCTTTATTCTGTCGAATGCCAATTGCCCATTTTGCCATATTAAAATCCTGCGCCTGTATAGCACCCATCCATCCAACAATTTCTTTGGGAGGTCTTAATTTAGTTTCCGCTATTTGTTGTGAAATAAGACGCACATTTGAAATCTCATTTAGTTTCATACAGAATTAAGAATTAAGAATTAAGAATTAAGATTTTACCGCAAACAAATAAATACTTTTGATTTCTATTTTATTGAATGAAACAATTCTCGAAAATTCCGCCACCTGAACGGCTTGGGTCGGGCACCGTGTAATCCGTGCCAAAAAAACATCATTCATCCCACACCACCTGGTGCGTTTGTTTAATGATTCCCATAACAAAAATACTTTGTAGATGACCCACATTTTCAATTTCACTTAATTTATTTACATGAAAATCATAATAGGCATTCATGTCTTCACAAACAACTTTCAACACAAAATCAAATTCGCCGGAGATACTAAAGCACTCAATCACTTCATTCAAATCATTGATCATTTTTATAAATTTTACTCCGGCATTTTTTCCATGTTGCTTCAAAGAAACATAGCAGATTACTGTCAATCCTTTTTTTACCTTAGAATTATCCAGAATAGTCACGTATTCTTTTATAATTCCTGATTCTTCCATCCGCTTAATGCGTTCATGCACGGGAGTAGTACTAAGATGAATTTTATCGGAAATTTCTTTTACTGTTATTCTTGCATTTTGTTGTAATAATTTTAAAATAGCAAGATCTTTTTTATCCGGCAAATAAATGGAAGTAGCTACTTGTTCTTTTGATAATCCTGATTTCATGTATTTAATGGCTTTTATTCTTTTTAGAGCAGTTTTTTTGCAAATTTATTCTAAAGTTGTGGATTAACTTAGTATTCTATTCTGATATTAGTACATTTGCAACTTAATAAAATAATAAATTATCTATGTCATCACTCACAAAAAATTCTATTGATTTCAGCCTTAAAAATAAGGTGAAAGATATGAGCCTCGCTGCATGGGGACGAAAAGAAATAAGATTAGCTGAAGCAGAAATGCCGGGTTTAATGTCATTAAGAGCTGAATTTGGAAAAGAAAAGCCTCTGAAAGGAGCTAGAATAGCCGGATGCCTTCACATGACTATTCAGACCGCAGTACTTATAGAAACTTTGATAGAATTGGGAGCAGAAGTAAAATGGAGTTCCTGCAATATTTTTTCTACACAGGATCAGGCTGCTGCTGCGATTGCTGCAGAAGGTATAGGTGTCTTTGCATGGAAAGGGGAAACTCAGGAAGAAGCCGATTGGTGCATTGAACAAACATTATTTTTCGGAAGTACCGATCGCCCTTTAAATATGATCTTAGACGATGGTGGTGATTTAACTAATACGGTGTTTGATAAATACCCTGAACTGATCCAACATGTAAAAGGTCTTTCTGAAGAAACCACAACTGGTGTTCACAGGTTATACGAAAGAATGGAAAAAGGCACTCTGCCAATTCCTGCAATCAACGTAAACGATTCTGTTACCAAATCTAAATTTGATAATAAATATGGTTGTAAAGAAAGTTTAGTTGACGCTATCAGAAGAGCGACAGATGTAATGATGGCAGGGAAAGTAGCTGTAGTAGGTGGTTATGGCGATGTAGGTAAAGGTTCCGCTGCAAGCTTGCGTGGTGCAGGTGCCAGAGTAATCGTTACAGAAATTGATCCTATTTGTGCTTTGCAGGCTGCGATGGATGGTTTTGAAGTAAAGAAGATGATTGACGCTGTAAAAGAAGCTGATATTATTGTTACAGCTTCTGGTTGCAGGGATTTAATTACCGCTGAACATTTTAAAGAAATGAAAGATAAGGCAATCGTTTGCAACATCGGGCACTTCGATATTGAAATTGATATAGCGTGGCTGAATAAAAATTACGGGAATACAAAGGATACAATCAAACCGCAGGTTGATAAGTATTCCATTGATGGAAAAGATATTATCGTTTTGGCAGAAGGTCGTTTAGTGAATTTGGGTTGTGCTACAGGGCATCCAAGTTTTGTGATGAGTAATTCATTTACCAATCAGGTACTGGCGCAGATTGAACTTTGGCTCCATTCAAAAAAGTATGAAAACAAAGTATATGTTCTCCCAAAGCATTTGGATGAAAAAGTAGCCCGGTTACATTTGAAAAAGATAGGTGTTGAACTGGACGAGCTTTCTGATAAACAAAGCGCTTATTTAAACATTCCAAAAGCGGGACCGTATAAACCTGACATGTATAGATATTAATCAATTGATAATTGATAATTGATAATTGATAATTAGACCCACTTTTTCAAAGTGAGTTTTGATTTTATATTTGAGGTGAGGTTTTCCTACATTTGTTTCAATTTTATAGAATTTGCATGCAACAAAACAAACCTAAACTCGACATCATCAACATGCTGCTGGAAGATTGCATCCTGGCATTCCCGGTTTCTGCATTTGTGATCAGTATTTATCAGCAATATCAACGGCGAGGGTGGTTAAGTAAAAAACAATTGCAGGGTTTGTACGAAAAGGCTTCAAAGATAAATGGTGTACTTCCAGGGAGACTTGCTGCTTTGGAATCTATCATAAAAAAAATGCCTACAAGGCAAAAATCTGAACTTCCCGAAAATAAACCAATGTTTGAGAAAGATAAAAATGTTGGAAAACTAATTGATGAGATTCTTGCAAAATATCCCCAACACAAAAGAGTATTATTCTTAAAATCAAAATATGATAACAATGAAACCCTAACAACCATTGATATATCAGAATTAAAAAAATTCAGCCAATTACTTTCATAATTCATTTTTTTTTTCGTTCTTTGTTTGAAGTACCTATCTGGGGTCCTTTCTTACCCAATTCCTATTCCACAAGACCGCACTCCTATTTCCTGTTTTAACAGATAATTTATCTGGAAATATTAATTTATTTAAAATATTTAAGTCTAATTGATAACACCCTAAAATTGTTAATTATGAATACAACTTTACAACAGGAAATTCTAATTATGACCGGTACTTCATTTTCATCGAGACTTTACTGCCAGGATATTGGAGCATATAATAAAATTTATACCGAAACGGAGCATTTGCAGGAAGCCTGCTGGAATGGTCTTTTACCGGAAATGCTTCCTGAGATATGCCAATGGGCATTTCAAAATAAAACGCTGTACCTCTGGCAGGTGAAAGAAAATAGATCATGTATTGAAATTGACATCGCGGAAGCTCCCAGCGAAATGGAAAGAGATTTTTCGATAGATCCTTACGCGTTCATTTCTGTACAGTTAATGAATTAAGAAAATCGATGGGTCTGAATGAAAATAAAAATTAATATGGAGATACTAAGATTCATGTTTTCCGATAGATATGGGAATGTTGATTTGCACTTTAAAAATAACTACACATAAATAAAAATATTCTTTCTAAAATACAAAGTAATTATTCCTTTTTTTACTAAAAAACTCTTTCAGGCACAAGAATATCGTCTAAACATGAGTGTTGCTATTCCCATTATTTCCTGAATGACGAAAAATCAGCACACCCAGACCTATAATTTAATCTGTAACTTTTCCTTATACGGAATATGATTTTTCCTGAAGGCCGCAATACCGTTTGGTTTTGTGGTTTTTTTATATTTATTTTGTATTCCGTAAAACGGAATATATGAAGCGTACAAAATCACCTTACCCTAAGCCGGACAAGCCGGAACTAAACAGGAAAACATTTAACTTTCCAATATTATGGAATCACTTACTCAAAGATATTGCGAAAAAATCAGCGGCATACTTGGTTGTTACGACCGCATAGTTATCACTGGCACACTG
>DATKQQ010000278.1:0-3312 GCA_035532615.1 Hanamia sp. | reverse complement strand
TCTTTATTCAAAATATTACGAATCGTTTGCTTTATTTAAGAACGCAATTGAAAAAGTGCTTGAAAATGAAAATTCAAAATATGATGAGGAGTTAAATAACCTGCTAACATTAAATTTTCAATCTTTTAAAAATGTAAAAATTGTTACCGTTTAAAGTATAGCAGTTTTTGAATTCGTTTCACACCTTTCAAGCAACGGGTCAGATAACATTTATGACAAAGTTTTTTCAACGTCGAAATATAACATTCCAAAGTATCCGAGCTTAATAAATATATTTGACTCCATAAATTATGTTTATTGGTATGAATATCCACAATATCCTTATGGAAGTAAAATTGGAGGAAGTACTTATTTTTTACTTGGCAGAAACTTAATTAACAGCAAAACAATTGAAGAATTTAAATCTAAATCTTTTGGAATAATACCATCTTCGGATTTGACAAAAATGGCTGCCGTTTTGGAAACCTTTCTGCCGGTTTACCGGGAAATAATTTATAACCCTATTCAAGAACAATTTAAGATTCAAATAAGTGATTTACGGAAGACCATCAGCTCTGTTGATATAGGAAAATTATTTACCAAAGTTGAACACTTTTATAATTCCAGCTGGAATAATTCAATTCCCTTTATTTTAAATTTTTGTCCTGAGCCTAAATCTCCAGATTTAGGATTTAGTGCAACAGCTTTTTATAATTTGGCGGTAAGCAATATTCCTGTTAACGATACTAATTATAATTTAATACTCTCGGTACTTTTTCATGAATCATTTCATATTCTGTATGATGAGGAATCTTTATCATTTAAGAATAAAATATCAAATTGGTTTACCAACAACCCTTCCAAAGTAAGCACATATGCAAACCTCCTCTTTAATGAAGCTGTGACTACTGCTTTGTCCAGTGGTTATCTTTATAGGGAACTAAGCGGCAGTTCATTGAAAAATGAAGATTGGTATCATAACAAATACATAGCATCAATGGCAGTAGCAATGTTTCCGATGGTAAAAGAATATTTAAAAGAAAACAAATACCTTGATAAGAAATTTATTGATAATTACATTAAACTATACGAAGAAAAATTTCCTGGTTGGATAACAGATTTGAATAATATTATGTCAGATAGATTTATAATTGCAGAGAACCACAAAGATTATTCATCAATTATACGAAAGTTTAGCCGTGGAAATATAGAGGAATACAGGAACGAGCTAAATTTACTGACACTACAGGAGATGAAAAAAAGCCCCATTACTAAAGTTGTTGTTATTACAAAAAATAATAAGCAGGATATTCATTTACTTAAAGATGTCTTTAAAGAACTAAATAATTGGAATCCTGATTTAAAAAAGGATTTCACCTATTCTAAAGTTTTAAATGACAAAACTTATTTAATCGTTGTTAATTCTATTAATAAACCAGTTGAAGAATTAATAAATGAAATTATTTTATAGTAGTACGGCATTAGGTTTGACAATAGGCTGGCTGAAGGAATAAACATCAGCTTTTTGTTCGCTGTTCATCAGTAATTCCGGGCTGAAAATTCTTTGATGAACTTTTGTACATATTCTGTACTTTTGTTCTTTTATCGGCTGACGTTCGGACGGAAGAATATAAATTCCCCCGCCATCGCCCTGAACGTTGGCGGTCATTCCCCATTTTTCTGCAAGAAAATAATTTCTCGTGCTAACGGTTAAAGCACAACCAGCCAAACTCCTTACATTTACTCTGGCTCATTGTAAGACCCTTTTAAGCATTGGTGCCTTAAAGCCCGTGTGTCATTCTGGTCGGAATGTAAAAAGCCCCGATTCTCGGTCGGGACTTGGTGATAATTTCAGTGATGGCTCGCCAGGCGAGACCTCGTTCAGAATAATTTTCAGTACAAAGATACATTCTCTTTGAGCCATTTTTTTTATTCATCTCAAAAAAAAAAGTAAATGGCAAACAAAAAATTGGAAAAGGACATTATCAACCCACATTGTGCCGGTATCGATATTGGCAGCCGGTCACACTTTGTTGCAATTGGACAAGCGTTGGAAGATGTGAAAGAGTTTGGGGTTTATGCTGATGATTTGATAGAAATCTGTGAGCATCTCAAGGCTCATGGCATCACTTCCGTTGCAATGGAATCCACAGGAAGCTACTGGCAAAACCTGTATGTAGAACTGGTTAAACACGGCTTTGCTGAGGTGCTTGCAAATGGGAAATTCACCAAAAACATTAAGGGAAAGAAAACCGATGTTAAAGATGCCTGTTGGATACAAAAGCTTCACAGCATCGGTCTACTCACAGGTAGTTTTTTGCCCGACGACCAAACAGAAACTTTACGCACCTACTGTCGTCAAAGGCAAAACTGGTTAGACCTTGCAGTGGAAGCCAATCATAAGATGCAGAAATATTTAAAGCTCTTAAATTTTCGCCTCGATATCGTGGTTCGTGATGTTTGCGGACTCACAGGAATGACCATTATAAAAGATATTTGCAAGGGGAATTTGAACCCACAGGAGCTCGCCAAACACAGGCATTTTAATTGTAGGAAGTCGCAAGATGAGATTGCTAAAGCGTTGAAAGGAAATAACAGGACTGATTACTTATTTGGCTTAAAGCAGGAATTTGAATCTTATGAATTTTATCAAAAGAAAATCGCAGAGTGTGAAAAAATGATAGCCGCTTTTTTGAAAAGCCAAATCAATACAAATCCCCAAAAGAAGAAATTAAAAACAACCGATAAGCAGCATAAGCGATTAAACAAGAATGCAATAAAAGGCATAGACCTTAATCAGGCTTCTTTTCAATACTTTGAAGGAGTTATTTGATGGCCATTGAAGGGTTGGGTCATTCCACAATTTTATCCATCATCAGCGAAGTTGGTCCCGAAGGGTTTTCTAAATTTGAAACTGCCAAACATTTTACAAGTTGGTTAAGGCTTGCACCCAACAATAAAATCAGCGGTGGCAAACTCTTAAGCTCAAAAACGCCGAAAGGTAGCAACAGGCTTAAAATAGCTCTTCGTAATGCTGCTAATGCAATAGGCAATCTGAAAGACACGCATCTTTCCAACTTCTTCAATCGTGTATGCTACAGAAAAGGTAGAACTGTTGCCGTAAGTGCCACCGCAAGAAAGCTGGCAGTAATCATCTGGAATATGGTGGTCAAACAAATTCCTTACCAACCACCTGTAAAAATCGGAAAAGCAAAGTTGGCCGGCATTACACTAACCAATAAACGCAATGTGGCTCTGATAGAAAGTGTATTGGCATTGATGATATACCCCAAAGGATTTGGATGTAATGACTTGAGAGAAAAGATGCAAAAA
>DATKQQ010000277.1:0-8464 GCA_035532615.1 Hanamia sp. | reverse complement strand
ATAGCCATTATAAAAAAATAGGCGCAGGGATCATTGGATCAGGAGCCATAGAGTCGGCACACAGAACCGTAGTGCAAAAACGCATGAAGCAATCAGGGCAACGCTGGAGTTATGAAGGTGCCCAAAACATGCTCAATCTCAGAGTAATAAGGATGAATGGGCAATGGGGAAAAATAATAAGGATGGTTAAAACTACTTTTAAAGCCGCCGCTTAAACTGCGACATTTTGAAATGCACCCAAGAAATTGCATAATCCTATATAACTTTATTAAAGAATATCTTTGCAATATTAAAATGAGGCTGACAAAAAAAGAAATATCATCCATTAAAAGTAATATCTTAAATTTTGATGAGGATGCAAAGGTTTTTTTGTTTGGTTCGCGGGTGAACAAAAGTGCAAAAGGCGGCGATATTGATATTCTCGTAATTTCAGATAAAATCGGATTTGCGGAAAAAATAAAAATAAAAACAGGCATATTCAAAGAAATAGAAGAGCAGAAATTAGACCTGGTAATCAAAAAAGATTTTAATAACACCTTTGTAAGGTTAATAGAAGCAGATTTGCAATGCCTTTAAAAAATACACTTCAATATTTAGATGATATATTCAAACAGGCAGATGAAGCTGCCAGGCATTTGAATATATCTTTTGAAAGATGTAGTGGGTTTATTGATAGTAAAGAATATACTGAAGAACAATTAATCGAACTGGAAGCGTTGACAGCACGTTTTGCAAGACTGAGCGACTTATTGATACAGAAAATATTTAAGACCATTGATAAACTTGATGCTAATTCTCCCGGTACTGTAAGAGACAGGATTATGCAGGCTGAAAAAAAGGGATTAATAGAAGATGCGGATACTCTCATGGAAATCAGAAATGTTCGCAATACCATTGCACACGAATACGAATCCATTGATTTGAAAGAAATGTTTCTTTTTATTTTCAGGCACTCTTCTCTGCTAATTGGAGTTTTAGATAATTCTAAAACATATTCGACGAGATTTTTTTAATCAATTTTAAAAATAATATTTCATGATACAGCGTGTACAAACTTTATGGATGATATTGGCAGCCATTCTTGCTTTTCTTACCATAAAATTCTCTTTTTATAGTGGGACGCTTATTTTGGATACCACTTCAAATGCTGTAACCAGTCTTGCTACAGATGGAAGTTACCACGTATTAAGAGCGACTGATAATTTTTTAATATTAATTCTTACCAGCGCTCTTGGTACGGGCATTATTATCAATATTTTTTTATTCAAACACCGTAGCATTCAAATGAGGATTATTCTTGTAGCAATTTTAGTTGAGTGCCTTATTGTGTATCTGTATATCAGAGAAACCAATAAATATTCGCAAGGGAATTTTAATATCTGGTCGGCGCTGCATATATTTATTATACTGTTCCTGATTTTTGCAGCCAAAGGAATTTATAAAGATTCGAAATTGATTAAGGAAAGTAACAGGTTGAGGTGAGGCCCCCTTTTTTATAGTTATTTAATTGATTAAATTTAAAAATTATACGAAGCAGTTATCAATACCGATTTTGGTCTCAACGTAAAAGAACTCTCTGAAACCTGATTTTGAGAAACAGATAAATTATAATACTCCGAAGTATTCGTAATGTTAGAAAATATTAATTCAATATCAAGCGGTTTTGTTTTAAATTGATATTTTAAAGAAGCATCTACAAAATAAAGAGAAATCTTTCCTCCATTTATGTTTTTATTTTTATAATATTCGCCTGATAATTTTAAAGAAATTTGATCAGCAGGGAAGATATCTATATCAATATTTTGCTTCAACTGTGCAATGTATGTTGATGAATTTTTATTTTCTGTTTTTGATTTAGTGTTGTATCTGCTATATTCAATATTATAATTTAAATTTAACCAACCGGCTACTTTTGGTCTAATCCCCAAATAATATAAATTAGACAAATTCATTACAGGAAATATTACATAGTTCTGTATCTCTTTTGAGTAATCATAGCGGAAAAAATATTTGAGGGTCAATGTAGTTTTAAGCTTGAAAATATATTTACTCATATTCCAATTTATAGTATAAAAGCGGCTGTCATTATTATAAGGGATTGAGACAGACTGAATCAAATCGTTTTTCAAAACTGAAGTATTGATAAAATTATGATGATTAATTCCATAGCTTGTGTGTAGATTGAAAAAGAATATTTTTATTGAACGATTAAAGTTCAGCCCTGCGCCAATGGAATTATTATAAGATTGCTGCATAGTACCATCATTGGAATAAAAGTTTCTATAATCCTTCATGATAATTCCATAATATACCTGGTCTATACTTCCTAATGAGTTATTGAAGTTGTATGAAAGATAAATATTGCTTTCTTTATCTACTTTATATATCCATTTTAAATAAGGATTTATGAATAAATAATTTCGGTTAAAATATTTTTGTAAGCCCATTTCTTTGTATGAAAGATTAATAAAATTTACGGGTATTGAAATACTTATAGAATTCTTATTCTTTTGCCACCTTAGTTCCGGCTCAGCATACCATTTAAGCTGATGCCATAGTAAATGATTGCTAAACGTATCGCTCAAAATATTTATTGAATTATCAAATTGTTGTACTTTAATTTCTGAATTTAATGTTTGTGCCTGGTAGCTGATTCCTAATTTATAATTTTGAAAAAAGTGATCGCTTACTTTATGCCATGAAATATAATTATTAGTAAAGAATGCAGGTATATTAGCCTGCTGCACAGACTGCTTAAACGGAATATTATTATTGAGTACTTCTTCAAGTACACCAGGAATTATATTTAATGTTTGTGGATTCTTATGGTAGCTGGCATAAGAATAATATTCCAGGATGTATTTTCTGTGAAAAAGAATAATGCCATTTAAATTATTTGTCAAATGAAGAAATGGGCTGTTTAAATGTTGCTTTATATTTTCACCATTGCCTATAGTGTTTACTTCATTTTCACCTTTGTTCTTGTCTAATGTCAATGAATTTTAAAAGCCATGTTGTTTAGTTCACCTGTATAGAGATTTTTGATGCCAATACCTGCTTTGACGGTATTTATAAGAATTAACCTATCCTTTTTCTTAAGTGTGATATTAATCGCTGCCCTATCAGTTGGAACTATACCATTAAGCATCTTAATATTTTGATTATTTTCTATTACCTGTATTTTATCTACTACATCAGCAGGAATGGTATTGGAAGCAATGTTATATTTATCATCCAGCAGATTACCGCCCTCAATATAAAAATTGTTAATGGGCTTTCCATTGTATTTTATCAATCCATTATCAGATACCTCTATTCCAGGTAATTTTTTTATAACATCCCCAATTACCCGATCATTTTTATTCACCTTCTTCAAACCCGCTGGGATCATCCCGCACGCAGGCACCGAATTGGAGATTGCAGGATACCAATCGCAATCCTTTATCTATGGATGATTTAAAAGACAATGTAGTATTGATTGATTTTTCAGCTAATTATTGTGTGGCTTGCATACTTTCAATGACTGCCATAGATAGGTTACGTGAAAAATATAAAAACGATGAAGTAAAATTTATAACTATCAATGTAGCCGATAGTAGAGAATCTGTATTAAAGTTTATCAGGAAGTATAATGTTAAATATCCAATATATATTAATGGTAAAGAAGTAGGCGAAAAATATAATGTTACTGGTATTCCGGTTTTTTATTTAATCGATAAAAAGGGAAATATTGTTACAACTTTTGATGGCTATAGTGATACAATTGAAAAAGATGTAACTGAACGCATTGATAGCATAAAGTGATTATAAAAGAAAAAACAGCATTTGGGTTAAAGGCATACTATAGGCATCACGCTTTTTTGATAAGAATAATAAAGTAAATTTGTTTTAAAAAGGAGTTCTATATATGCATACAATAGAAAGAAAAATCCATCTTATAGAAGAAGTTTTAAAGATAGACAATGAAAGTATATTACAGGCATTAGAAGTTGCATTAGAAAAATCAAAAAAGCCTAAGAACAAGAAGCGCAGCATTTATGATTTTGTTGGTGTTATTACAAATGAAGAAGCTAAGCAAATGAAAAAAGCAATTAAAGAAACAGCCGAAACTATTAATGCTGATGACTGGAAATAATTATTTATTGGACAGTAATATTGTTATCGAAATTTTTAATGGCAATACGATTTTTGCTGATAAGATTAGCGATGAAGAGGTTTTGTATTTACCCTGTATTGTATTAGGTGAGTTATATACTGGAGTAAACAGAGTTGTAGATAAACCCAAACATCTGAAAATGCTTACTGATTTTCTAAAATTTTGCACCATTGTAAATATTGATGGCATTACAGCAAAATATTATGGCGAAATGATCGCTTCTTTACATAAGAAAGGGAAACCCATTCCCACAAATGATGTCTGGATTGCGGCAATTGCATTGCAACATGGGCTTACCTTAATCACCAACGACAAACATTTTAAAGAAGTGCCTGAATTGAAGATGATTAATTGGCAAAAGAGATAGTTCAATCTGAAACTAATAAATACAACACTATACTTAAATATACTTTCCCGTATAGCTTTCCTTCACTTTTTTTAATCCTAAAGGAATGCCGGCATAAACTACATTTCCACCTTCATCACCTGCTTCGGGACCGAGATCTATTATCCAATCCGCGGATTTTACTACCTCCATATTGTGCTCGATTACAATAATAGAATGTCCTTGTTCTATCAGCGCATTAAAAGATTTCAGCAGTTTTTTTATATCGTGGAAATGCAATCCGGTGGTTGGTTCATCAAAAATAAAAAGAAGATTTCCCTGGCCTTTCCCTTTTCCCAGGAAAGAAGCCAATTTTACACGCTGAGCTTCGCCGCCAGAAAGTGTATCGGATGATTGTCCCAATTTAATATATCCTAAACCAACATCACTTAGTGGTTGAATTTTTTTTGCAATTTCTTCACCGGAAATTTCATTTTTCTTTCCGGGAGATTTTGCTTTTCCAAAAAAAGCAATGGCCTCATCTACACTCATTTCAAGTACATCAAAAATATTTTTATCGTTGTATTTTACTTCAAGTACTTCTTCCTTAAATCTTTTTCCATGACATATATCGCATATTAAATGTACATCGGCTAGAAACTGCATTTCTACTACCTGTTCGCCTTCACCTTTGCATGTGTCACATCTTCCGCCATCTACATTAAAAGAAAAATGCTTGGGTTGATATCCCCGTATTTTACTTAACGGCTGTTTACTGAATAATTCCCTTATTTCATCATACGCTTTAATATAAGTTACAGGATTACTTCGCGATGATTTTCCGATGGGGTTTTGGTCTATCAATTCTACCTGAGAAATAAAATCCACATCACCCGAAAGCCCTTTGCTTAATCCGACCTTTTCAGCAAATTCTCCTTTTAGTTTTTTTAGTGCAGGATATAAAATTTGTTTTACCAAAGTAGTTTTACCACTTCCACTCACTCCGCTAACCAAACATAAAACATTTAATGGAAAAATTACATCAATATTTTTTAAATTATTTTGTCGGGCGCCTTCTACTTTAATAGAACGATTCCATTTTCGAATATTTTTTGGGGGATCAATTTTTAATTCCCCATTTAAATATCTGCCCGTAAGGCTTTCCGGGTTTTTAATGATGTCATTATAATCCCCTTCAGCAATTACTTCACCGCCAAGGTGGCTCGCCAGCGGACCCATATCAATTATGTGATCGGCTTTTCGCATCATCATTTCATCGTGTTCTACTACCACAACTGTATTTCCAAGCTTCTGTAAATGTTTTAAAACCTCTATTAAATTTTCAGTATCTCTTGAATGCAAACCAATAGAAGGTTCATCCAGGATATAAAGAGAATCGGTAAGATTACTTCCCAGGCTTCTGGTAAGTTGAATCCGCTGACTTTCACCACCACTCAAAGAATTGGCAAGGCGATTAAGTGTGAGATAACCAAGACCCACATCGAAAAGGGTAGATAGTCGGTTATTGATTTCTATCAAAATTCTTTTTGCAATGGTTTTATCAAAATCAGATAATTCTATTCGCGTAAACCATTCTTTTAAATCCTTTACCGGCATTTCACAAAGTTCCCCGATATTTTTATTGGCCACCTGCACGTACAAAGCTTCTTTTCTGAGACGGTATCCATGACATTCAGGGCAAAGAGTTTTTCCACGATATCGGCTCAATAAAACTCGATATTGAATCTTATATAAATTTTGTTCTACTTCTTTAAAGAATTCATTCAATCCACCAAAATATTCATTTCCCGTCCATAATAAATTATACTGAGCTGCAGTAAGATCTATGATCGGTTTATGAATTGGGAAATCAAATTTATTAGCCACTTTTATTAAACGTTCTTTCCATTGGCCTAACTTTTCTCCCCGCCAGGGAGCAATTGCATTTTCATAAACACTTAATCTTTTATCGGGAATTACCAGGTCGGGATCAATGCCAAGGATTAAAGAAAATCCTCCACACACAGGACATGCCCCATAAGGGTTATTAAAAGAAAATAAATTAGGAACAGGTTCTTCAAACCTGATTCCATCTAATTCGTATTTATTGGAAAAATGTAATTTTTCGGTTCCATTTATTTCAAGTATCAATTCCCCTTCTCCTTCATAAAAGGCGGTATTTACAGAATCAGCAATCCTATGATTATCTTCTTCAGTGCTATTTGCCGGAGATTTTATCACTAATCTGTCAATTAATATATAAATGGTTTTATGAGCTAAAAAAGAAGCTAAATCCTTTTCTTCTTCTATATCTTCAATACGTATTATTTTATTATCCAGGAAAAGCCTTGAAAATCCTTTTTGCATTAAAATATGTAATTCTTCTTTCAAATCTCTATGGTGCATTCGCTTGAAAGGCACTAACAACATTACTTTATCGTCTTTTTTTAATTTATTAATGGCATTCACTACATCAGTTACATCATCCTTCTTTACTTCCCTTCCTGAAACCGGGGAAATCGTTTTTCCTATCCTTGCAAATAAAAGTCTTAGATAGTCATAAATTTCTGTCATGCTTCCAACGGTAGAGCGAGGTGTTCTTGTAGTTACTTTTTGTTCAATAGCAATTGCAGGGCAAAGACCTTTTATATAATCCACATCAGGCTTATCCATTCGCGCCATAAATTGCCTGGAGTAAGCACTCATGCTTTCGGCATAGCGACGTTGACCTTCGGCGAATAAGGTATCAATAGTTAAGGAAGATTTTCCGGAACCTGAAACTCCCGTGACCACAATTAACTTATTTCGTGGAAATTCTACATCTATATTTTTAAGATTATGAACTCTCGCGCCTTTTATAAAAATATTCTGCTGATGGTTTGCTAAAGAGGCAAATTTTTTCTTTGAAGATATTTTTTCAGTATTCATTGATAGTCTTGCAAAAATACCCATTACCTGTTTTTAAGTCATAATTCAGTTAGTTTTATTGTGTTAAAAAAATAAATAAAAAAAAATTAGCAAAATATTTGGAAGTATAAAATATTTGATTAATCTTAGCATTCCAATTTTCCTGAAAGAATGAAGAACCTTTCGCCTTCCGCACAAATGTTGCTTCTCCCTTTTCTCTTAAATTGGACTTACACAATTATCCTAAACCAAAATCGTAACAGGTTATGAAAACCATGAACAATTTGACAGATCAACAACTGATCCATCTCTATCTTGATGGAGATTCTGAAGCCCTCTCAAGTCTTGTAGAACGTTACAAAGACAAAATTTTCACTTCAATTTATTTATTAGTCAAGGATAAATATCTGGCAGAAGATATTTTCCAGGATGCTTTCATTAAAGTGATTGACACTATAAATGGAGGCCGCTACACTGACGAAGGTAAATTTTTGCCTTGGGTTATGCGTATCGCGCACAATTTATGTGTTGACCATTTTAGAAAAGTGAAACGTAGACCTTCTATTAAAACCAGTGATGATCATGACATCTTTGAAGTGCTCAATTTTTCTGAGGCTGGCGCTGAAGAAAAAATGATTCAGGGGCAAAGCCATGAAAGAGTACGTAAAATGCTCGACATGCTTCCCGAAGATCAGAAAGAAGTTATCGTAATGAGACATTACGCTGATTTAAGTTTTAAGGAAATCGCAAAGCTTACTGATTGCAGCATCAACACTGCACTTGGTCGTATGCGTTATGGCCTTATTAATCTGAGGAAAATGATGATAGAAAAGCAGATCGCTTTATAAAATCAACCTCTTTAAATCTACAATAAATCCCTTTTTGTTAAAAACATAAAGGGATTTATCTTTTGTGGTAATGAAGCAAAAACTGTATTATACTGCTCAAGGGGTAAATTAATGAATTTTCTGATGAAGGGTCGGAACACGTTAGCGGTCTAAACCATCAAGTGGGCAATCGTTCAGGCCGCCGAAGAAAGCGTCCCGGCCGCATAAAATCATTCACTGTTTTGTCCC
>DATKQQ010000276.1:0-4070 GCA_035532615.1 Hanamia sp. | reverse complement strand
TTAAATACACTTTTGATTTCAAAAAACTTTACCAGATCAATTAAGTAATCAACTACCTTTTCCGGCTTTGAAAAATATTCTTGGAGTTCCTTTACTGTTTTGATATCTTTGGACTGCAGCATAATTGGGCGTTTTGTTTGTTAACACTAAGTTACTGATTATCAGTGACTTATACAAACAATTATGCTGTTTTTTTTATTTAGTTATCCACATTTTGGTTCTTTTTTATGTGCGAAACTTGAGTAATATAAAAATTAGAATCAGGGATATAAGTTTGTTTGCTGTACTGTTTGGAAAGTTATTATCTTTAATGTCCTCCCTGATATATCTAGATACTTCAGGAGCTGATTACCAGAAGGGCTTCAGCCTTATTCAGAACTTTTCACAAACATCATCGGCTTATTGAAATAAATGTTGATTTTTCAAAGAATAATCAAATCCTCGGTTAATTCATCATGAAGAGGTTGTAATAAGGAATTATAATAAACATCAATTGGATGTAATTGAATATTTGCATTTTTGCCCCACCAAAGTTCTCCGTTTTTTATTATAAATTTTTTAAATGCTGCCGGAGTATTATATTTTTTATAATCACCCTTTAGAGTATTAAAGAAAGGTCTGAAATCAATAATCCTGTTTTCTGTATTATTAAAAAAAACTTTTAAAACAAAAGGCTCTATAAGAACACCCTCAGTAATTTTTAAATTTTCTGTTTTATAACTTCTGCTTTTACGAATTGATTGTAATACATTATTTTGTCCCATTTTTCTTTTATTTGTTTTTCATATTCTCTTACAAAGATAGCAACATCTTTACATTCTGCATTTGTTAGAGGCTTATAACCTTTAATCCTTTTAAAATGAATTTCGAGTTGATTGTTTATCCATATTAATTCAGCTTTTACTTGTCTGTCTTGAATGAAAATATGAATATGAACCGGTAAGTGGTCATTTGTATAAATATAAATATTAAAATTCAGATATTGATAAATTTTAGGCATTAATCAAATTTTTAAAGTTGAAAATAATTGCACAAACAAAAATCTTCCATATTTCTTTTTTCCCGAATGGCCCCAGTCAGAATGACCGTTCCGGGCAGGGTTAAGTCGTGGTTTACTGTAGGTATTTTTTAAACCCTCCATTGGAGAGCGTATGGTGGCTTATTATCCCAAATCAATTTCAGTATTATCGCCGATATTGAGAGATCGTGTTTCGCCGATAACTTCTGTATCATTCCCTATCAAAGAATCATCAAGCATTACATCATAAATTTTCGAATAAGAACCTATTATGGATTCTTTAATGATGGAAGAATGTACAATGGTATGATCGCCCATTGCTACATGTGGGCCAATAATTGAATTTTTAATATCACAACCTTCTGCAATGCTTACGGGCGGAATGAAAATGGTATTTTTAAAATTATTTGGTTCAGCAATAGTACCCCCGAATTTTTCAAGTAGAATGGAATTGGATTCTATTAGAGACTCTTTTCTTCCACAATCAAACCAATTTTCTACTTTAAAGGATTTGAATTGTGCGCCCCCTAATATCATACATTCCAGCGCATCAGTAAGATTAAATTCGTTATGACTTCTGATGTCATTGGAAATAATATTGGCTACGCAGTCTAATAATAATTTTGAATCTTTAATTTTATAAAGCCCCACGAGTGCCATATTCGATTTAGGAATAGATGGTTTTTCTACGACCTTTGTAATAAACCCTTTTTCGTTTATTTCCGCAACGCCAAAATTCCGTGGATCATCTACTTTTTTTACTCCCAGCATAGACCATGGTGAATCGAGCATTTGTTTAATATTATATTCACAGATTGTATCTCCTAAAACAATAAAAACTTCATCATTATCGATTATTCTTTTTGTTAAGTCAATAGCATGGGCTGTCCCTTTTTTTTCGTTTTGAAAAATAAAATGACAGGTAAGTTCCGGGTATTTTCTTTTAATAAAATCCTGAATTTTTTCTCCGAGATATCCTACTATAAAAATAAATTCATTGATACCAGCTTCATGCAATTGATCTACATTAATACTGAGAATAGTTTTTCCGGCAAGAGGAATCAATGCTTTTGGCTGAGTATAAGTATGTGGTCGCAACTTGGTGCCTGCACCTGCTACAGGAATAATAGCCTTCATTTTAAAGTAAGTTTATCTATCCGTTTTTAATAAGGGGATGTGAATATAGTAAATGTTTTGCTTTTCAATTTCCTTTTATCTTTTAAAGCTCAATACCAGTAAATTAACTAAACGACCAACTGATAACCATTTCTCCAAACTCCTCAACTTTTTGTAGGTTTGCGAAAAAATTTATTTCATGCAAAGAGATACACAGATTTTTGATATTATAAATAAAGAATTGAATCGCCAGCGTGAAGGAATTGAGCTAATCGCTTCAGAAAATTTTACTTCACTCCAGGTGATTCAGGCTATGGGAAGTGTACTTACCAATAAATACGCAGAAGGTTATCCGGGGAAAAGATATTATGGCGGTTGCGAATTTGTAGATGAATCTGAACAGCTTGCAATAGATCGTCTAAAGAAAATTTTTAATTGTGAATATGCTAATGTGCAACCTCACAGCGGGGCGCAGGCCAATTTCGCGGTAATGTTTGCTGTTTTGAAACCTGGCGATAAAATTTTAGGATTGGATCTCAGTATGGGCGGTCATCTTACTCATGGTTCACCGGTAAATTTTTCGGGCAAATTATATGAACCACATTTTTATGGAGTAAAAAAGGAAACAGGGTTGGTAGATTATGAAATGCTTGAGCAAAAAGCGAGAGAAATAAAACCGAAAATGATCGTTTGTGGCGCTTCTGCTTATAGCCGCGACTGGGATTATGCACGCATCAGAAAAGTTGCAGATGAAGTAGGTGCTTTTGTTTTTTGTGATATGGCACATCCTGCCGCCTTGATTGCAAAAGGTTTGTTGAATTCTCCTTTTGAACATTGCCATTTTGTATCTTCTACTACACACAAAACCTTGCGCGGTCCAAGAGGTGGAATTATTTTGATGGGAAAAGATTTTGAAAATCCATTTGGGTTAAAAACATTAAAAGGCGAGATAAGACTGATGAGTCATCTGATTGATATGGCAGTTTTTCCTGGCACACAAGGCGGACCTTTGGAACATGTAATAGCAGCAAAGGCTATTTCTTTTGGTGAAATACTTACTGATGAATTTACCGCTTATGCCAAACAAATACAGGTAAATGCACAGGCAATGGCAAAAGCGTTTAATGAAAAAGAATACGATATTATTAGCAATGGAACTGATAATCATTTAATGTTGATAGACCTTCGCAATAAAAATATTACTGGTAAAAAAGCCCAGGAAACACTTGACAAAGCAAGCATTACGCTTAATAAAAATGCTGTCCCTTTTGATGATAAAAGCCCCTTTGTGACTTCAGGAATACGCGTGGGCGTACCGGCAGCTACTACAAGAGGAATGAAAGAAAATGATATGCGAACAGTAGTGAATTTTGTGGATACCGTTTTAATGAATTTGGATAATGAAAAAATAATAGGTTCTGTAAAAAGTGATGTGAAAGAATTTATGAAAGGGTTTCCTTTGTATCCGGAATTGGGGTAAGAAATGGACGTAAAGAAATTGGGTGCATTTCAAAATGTCGCATTAAAAAAAAGAATAAATTTGGGGAACTAAACCCATACTATCATGACACGAGAAGAATTTCGCCAACTGGCAGACATGCGCTATAATAAATTACAAGCGCTCAATAAAATTGACAATTTCTACGACTATGAAAAAGAGTTTGAACAAATCTGGAAAGATTTAGGCCGAGCGGTTTTAGAAACAAACATAAGTGAGTTACCCGCCGATCGGCGTAAAAAAAAACACTCTGCAAATTTGGGTTTGTAACTATTAATAAACCATTCATCCCTTTACTAAAGGGATGAATGGTTTTCAAATAAGTCCCAGGTTACAGGAGTTGATGGTGTACGCCGGACAATTGGATTGCTATGAAAGATGCAATGAAAGTTTGCAACAATTTTTGGATATAGAAGTTAGTGCTGCACAAGTATACCG
>DATKQQ010000275.1:0-32800 GCA_035532615.1 Hanamia sp. | reverse complement strand
ATTGATGATTGTGCCATAATTAAAAATTATTTTGTATATTTTTTTACAATGTCGTTAGCAATATTTATTGCACTTTCATTATTTGAAGTCAAATATAAGTGATACATAATTGAATTAGAGTTATTACGAAGCTCATAGGGCTTTGAAACGAAATCAAATACTTCTTTGAGCCGATTATGATAAAGTTTTGCTGATTTATCAATTGCATCTTTTTCTTTTTTTATATCTTTTATATCAGGAAATAAAGTATCATTCTTTTTGTAGAAAAATTTCTCTATATCTTGCCTAAGCATACCTAAAAACAATTCAAGTTTTTCCAACCAAGCGTCCGATATCTGGCCATCTTTTTTAAGTAATCTATTTACTCCTAAGCCTGTAGGAACTAAAACCCACATATCAATTGGAAGGTTTCTCAAACACTCAATCGAGCGCCATTCTACTTGCATCCCACACGGATCAATAAATGCAAGTGTCCGATAATTTTTATTTTTGGGATTTCTTAAATAGTTAGATAGATCAAGAAGTTTTTTGTTGCAATCTTCTTGTATTGTAAAAATCTTCTTTTTAGGAAACGCATTTTTTGTCGAATCTTCAAGTTGTTTATAATTTTTTGGATCTTTTTCTACAAAATAATATTCATCAAATGATCTTGGATCATCGATTTCAATTATCCGTTTAGCTGCGCCAATAGTTATATCAATATCATAAACTCCTCTTATTTTATCATCAATAAGCCTTACAATTTCCCCAGAGCCAGCAAAACCGTCAAAGTAAAGAAGTTTGAAATATTTACGATTTTTCATAATCGTTAAATACGCTTTGGCATATTCAATTAAAATCTCGATTTTAATTTTAGTCCAATTCCCTCCAAATTGATTCATACATAAAGATTTTATTAATCAAGTTAGTAAAATTCTGCCTCAAAACAACCTCCCTTGTTCCCCCGGCCTCCTAAAATCTTCCATATTCATTTTCCATCTTTCTCCATTCATTCCATACAGCTTTCCATATTTTTTATATTGTTGATTTACCATATCGGCAATGCCGCCTTCGCATCTCATGCGCAATCCCCATCGTGTGTCGTTTACTTTTCCATCGTGGCTGGCTTCGATTAAATGCCAAACTTTATTGGCACGGCCAGGAAAATTTTTGTACAGCCAATCGTGAAATAAAAATTTGATGGCGCCATTCAAACGGATAAAAGTATAGGCTGTAAATTTTGCTCCGGCATCACTTGCTTCTTTCATGATCCTTTGCATTTCATGTTCATTCAATCCGGGAATCATTGGCCCCATCATTACACCCATGTGTACTCCGGCATTGCTTAATTCCTCAATTACTTTTAATCTTTGTCTGGCAGTAGCGGTTCTTGGTTCCATTACTCTGCGCAGGTCTTCATTAAAAGAGGTGATAGATACCATGGCTGATACCAATCTCTTTTTCGACATTTCCTGCAGGATGTCTTTGTCTTTTATGATCCATGAATTCTTGGTAAGAATTCCTACCGGCTGATTAAATTCATTACACACTTCAAGCAGTCCGCGGGTTAATCTATATTGTTGTTCCGCCGGCTGATAGCAATCTGTATTACCACTCAAAATGATCGGGTGTGGATCCCATTTGGGATGCATCAAAGTTTTACGTAGCATCTTTGGTGCATTGATTTTTACAATAATTTTTCTTTCAAAATCTAGGCCAGCGCTGTAGCCCCAGTATTCATGCACATTACGGGCGTAACAATAAATACATCCGTGTTCGCAACCAGCATAAGGATTCATACTATACATCATTCCCAGATCTGGACTATCAACTTTATTTACAATACTTTTTACATTCTGTTCTAAGTATTGGGTTTTTGTATTGGATACTTCCCAATCATCAATGGACTCTATTTCTTCTTTAGCTTCATGTGTTTTCAGAAAACGATTTTGGATATTAAATTGTGCGCCACGCCCGGATAAATATTGTTGTTCTTCTTCTTTTTGTTGCGCGGCTACTTTGAAGTGATCTTGTTTTAATGGTTTGTTATTCATAGTGAATTTTATTTGGTGTTGAAAACTTAACCAGGAACTGGAAATAAATCTTGCTTTACTGCATAAATAATTCTCCTTGTTTAATATTGACGGGCAAATTCCTGAATTCAAATCGTTGTACGTTTTGATATTTTCCTGTGAGAATATGTCCATCAGATTGAAATTTTAGTGATCTTTTTAAAAGCAACATTCCATCTGCAATAAAACATCCTGAAAAATAGCGGTGGTTGTAATCAAGCCAGCCTTGTTCATATTGCCAGGGTAATAATTTTCTGGCAACAGTCAGGTGAGGGTCATTAATAAAATGAGGTTTATTGTCTTTATTCAAAGTCATTAATTGTTGTGCCGGTCTTAAAGCTTTTCCTAAATTCTGCACCTGCTGTTTGGAGGCTACATTGATAAAAATGGTATGGCTGGGAAAGCTGCCATAATCTTTTAAGTCAACTTTAAAAGGATGGTAACCTGCGGCTAATATTTTTAAACGGTTTACCACTCGCTCTTCTATCATTTCAAACTGAACAAAATTTACGAATGTAATATGAGGTTTGGAATATAGCGCAACTGTTGCTTTATATTTTTCAGAAAAATCCTCTTTTACCTGCATGATTTTATTCCACAGATCTTCGTGAGGGCTTAATACGAGGAGGTATTCATTATAATTATACCCGGGTATTTGCATGATCGAGTTGATATCCATTGTGCGGAATTTCAATTAATTGAATAAAGTATTTTCGTCCGGTGGAAAACCAAAAACATTGATAGATTTACCGGCATCATAAGGATGTTCTTTTTTTATTAAATACAATTTGTTTACTGCAAATGATTCATGAAAAGATTTATGCGAATATTGTATCAATGCCTTAAAATAAATGTCTTCCCGAAGACTCCTGGCAATACTTACATGAGGTTTGGGAATTACTTTCATAGACGGACACGCGCAGGAACTGATATAAGTATCTATTACTTTCAGGTCCTGGGTCAGTTTCTGAAAAGGTTGCTCATCCTGTACTCTCAAATAAATAGTGTGCGGAGGAAAACCACTATAATTATTTAATGTAGCTATGAAACTTTTTTGTTGACCACAAATGCGTTGTATCCAACGGATCAGCGTGTTTTCCATAGATTCCTTTGCAAGAAAACTGCTTACGGTAACGTGTGGCTTAATATTGATGGCTACTTTCTCTTTATAGGTATCACAAAAAGATTGTTTTTCTTGCATTACTTTATTACATACATCATTATCAGGATGAGCTATCAATAAATATTCATACAAATCGGGTTCATATATTTTCCGGTTGACAGAGTGTGACGAAGGAAATTCTATTTTCATAAGAATTAATTTATTTGTCAATAATTTTAGTATAAATTTACTAATTATTTTAGTTAATAAACAAATTTATTTATGCACTCTGATAATTTTTATCCAGCCCGGTACGGGGGAACCAAAGACTTCAGTCAACAGGATATTTATACGGCAAATGCCACAGGATTCTGCGCTGCCGCCGATGACTATATGGAGCGGGGAATTGATCTTAATGAAGAACTCATCCGTAATAAGCCTGCTACTTTTTTTATGCGGGTAAACAGTGATGCGATGAAAGAATCAGGTATTTATAAAGAAGATGTAGTGATTGTGGACCGATCTTTAAAAGCGAGTAATGGCAAAGTTATTATCGCAATACTCAATGGCGATTTGTTAATAAGGCGATTTGAAAATATGAATAATAAAATTCGTTTGCTGGCAGACGGCAATAAGTTATCTCCGATCAATGTTGATTCGGGGTGCGGGGATTTTGGAATTTGGGGTGTGGTTACTTATGTGATTCACAAACCTTAGTAATAATTTTTATGTAAATGGAAGAAAGAAAATTCAAAGCGATTGTTGATTGCAATAGTTTTTATTGTTCGTGCGAAAGGGTTTTCCGTCCTGACCTGCACAAAAAGCCTGTGGTGGTATTGAGCAATAATGATGGATGTATTATTTCGCGAAGCGATGAAGCAAAGGAATTGGGAGTAGAAATGGCAGGGCCATATTTTAAAGCAAGGCCGCTGATTGAAAAACATAATGTGGCCACTTTTTCATCGAACTATAATTTGTATGGCGACATGAGCAGGCGCGTGATGGATACTTTGAAGATGCTGGCAGGCAGAGAAAATGTAGAAGTGTATTCTGTAGATGAGTCGTTTTTGGATGTGAGCAATATTGATAGAAAAGACCTCGATGAATATGCTTTGCATCTTAGAGAAACGGTAGAACAATGGACAGGAGTCTCGGTTTCAGTAGGCATTGCCCCAACAAAAACGCTTGCAAAGATTGCCAATCATCTTGCGAAAAAAAATAAGGCGGCTACTAAATGTATTTATACACTTGATAATAATTATGATATCATAGAGGTATTAAAAAAAACACCTGTTTCGAAAATTTGGGGTGTAGGAAGGGCTTATGCCGAAAAGCTGGTGAATTGGGGAATAACAAATGCCTGGGAATTGAGTAACATGTCTGAAGAATGGGCACACAAAAATATGGGTGGCGTGATAGGTAAAAGACTCATTAAAGAATTAAAAGGGATTCCCTGCATAGAAATGAAAGATGAACTGGTCAACAAAAAAATGATTGCTACTACCCGTATGTTTGGAAGAAATGTTAGCAGGCTTGATGATATAAAAGAAGCACTTGCTACTTATACTTCACGAGCTGCTGAAAAGCTGCGCAGGCAAAATAGTGCCGCTTCGACAATACAGATTTTTATGGTAGCCAAAGAAGAAAATCATTCCGTAAATTTTAGTCACGGCGCTACTTTAAGCGCTCATGCTACTTTGCCTGTGGCAACATCCATTACCAATGAATTGATTGTTCCTGCAATGCAATTGGCAGAACAAATTTTTGAACGAGGGCGAGAATATAAAAAAACCGGGGTAATGCTGAGCGGCATAGTTCCGGATACATCTGTTCAAAGTAATTTATTTGTTCCTGCTGCAGAAAACAATAAACGCTTTTTAATGAGTACTTTGGATAATATTAATTTCAGTATGCGGGACGATGTAATCAAATTTGCAGCTTCAGGAATTGATACCGATTGGAAAATGCGGCGCGAATTCCGTTCACCCAGATATACTTCGAGATGGAATGAAATAAGAAAAGTAAATTGATAGCAGAAACGATTTTTCTATGTAAATAATTCGCCCTGCTTTACAGAAACCGGTAAATTCATAAATTCAAATCGTGCTGCTATCTGATAATTTCTTTCTCCAACTTTTCTTTTTAGCAATAGCATGCTATCGGCAATAAAACTTCCTGTAAAGTGGCGCTTTCTATATTCTGTCCATGCTTTATTATACTGTTCAGGAGTAAGCCTTATAGCAAGAGGAATGTAAAATTCATTGGCAAAATAGAGTTCGTTACCTGGCAATTTTATCAAACGTCTTATGGATCTCAAATCTTTCATCAGCATTTGCAATGGAATTCTGGATGCCGCCTTTATAAATAAAGTATGTTCAGGAAAACTTCCATAATCTTTTAATTCCGCTTTGAAAGGAGGCATTCCCATTGCTATTGTTTTTAAGTGATCCATTAATTTTCCTTCCATCATTTCCAGGTTACGAAACTTTGTTAATTTAACATTTGGTTTACCTGAGAGTGGAATAGAAGCCGGATATTTTGAATGAAATTCATTCCTTACTTTCATTATTTTTTCGCGAAGAGACTCGTGAGGATTCAGAATGATCATATAATCAATCTGCCGGTATCCGGGCATTTTTATAAAAAAATTGTTTTGCATACTTGACAACAATTGAAAATGAATTGCATAAAAATTATATCACAAATATACTAAATTATTTAGCATAGAAGTGTTAAAACCGGCAGGCCTTTAAAAGTCCTGCCAGTTAACCGTCAATTTCTATGAACAGTAGATAAGAAAATAATTTATGTTCCTATTTCTTCTTTTCAGCCCTTTTCTCCAATTCTTCAATGGGCATTGAAATCATACGACCAATTGGTTTGTTGCCACGATACGTAATTACTTTGAGCATTACCGCATCTTGCGGCGGAATTAACGGTGAGGTATATTTAGGATAAAAATTATCAGGAAAAGAATTATCAAAACTATAATAAATATCCAACCCTTTTATTTCCGTACTTAAATTAATCACAAGGTGATTACTATCATTCTTGCTGACATTAAAGATCGGATCGTACATGCTGGGCGCATATTTTATTTGCGCTTCATCTAATCTTTTAAACTGCTGTTCTACTCTTCCGGCAAAATCATTCCACCCTGTAGAAGACATATCCCTTTTATCTTTTGGCGTCCACACTGCTTCAGCAATTGCCATCGCACGTGGCCACAGCATATACTCGAGATGTCGCATATTGTAAACCTGTTCAGTCCATAAATTAGCCTGGCCGCCCAAAATATACTTTGGATCAACTCCTGGAGGAACAGGCTCAAACTGGTATGCTTTATTAAGCCGTAGCGTTGCATATACATGTGGTTCAATAGAAGGGTCACCCTGCATATAATCCAGGTAAGTAAAATCAGTAGGGCTCATTACTACATCGTGTTTCATTTTGGCAGCCGCTATACCCCCATCAATTCCCCGCCAGCTCATTACTGCTGCGTTAGGTGCCAGGCCGCCCTGTAATATTTCATCCCAGCCCATAAATTTTTTGCCTTTGGATTCCACGATCTTTTCTAATCTTTTTTCAAAATAACTTTGCACTTCATCCATATTTTTTAATCCTTCTCTTTGCATCAAAGCTTTTACAGAATCACTTTTCTCCCAAAAGTTTTTAGGGCATTCATCTCCACCGACATGAATGTATTCGAACGGAAATAATTGAGCCACCTGTGTCATTACTTTATCTAAGAAAACATACACTTTTTCATTAGCGGGGCAAAGTGTATTGTCCTCCAAAGCTATTGGTGGTTGTCCATGAGACCAATCCATAATCGGTTCGCCGGAACGTACCTGGTATTTATCTGCCCCCGGTGTGCAGGATAGATCGGGGTAAGAAACAACGGCTGCCAGGCTATGCCCCGGCACATCTATTTCAGGCAAAATATTTACAAACCGGTCCTTTGCATATTTTACTAATTCCCTGATATCATCCTGTGTATAAAATCCGCCATAGTTGCGGGGTTCATCAGGTGTTGGCGGAGAAAAAGTTCCAAAATAACCCACCTTATTGACACGCCAGGCGCCCACTTGAGTCAGCCTTGGCAATCCTTTAATTTCGATACGCCAGCCTTCATCATCAGTAAGATGCAGGTGTAATAAATTGTATTTGTATTTCACCATTTGATCAATAAATTGTTCCACCTCGTCTTTAGTAAAAAAATGCCTGCTTACATCAAGCATCAAACCCCTCCATCCAAACCTAGGATAATCGGTAATGTTACAAACAGGAACATCCCATTTAATATCTTTTGTAAATTTTACTTCTTCAATTTCCTTAGGCATCAATTGAAAAAGTGTCTGCATGCCGTAAAAAAGCCCTGCGGGCTTATTAGCCGAAATAGAAACTTCATGTTTAGATACATCCAACTTATATCCTTCGTTTCCAAGTGTTGTGTCCTTAATCAATGAAAGCCGGATATTATTTTCTTTCCCCCGTTTCATTGAAATAACTTTTACAGGTATCCTACGTCCCGTTACAAACGAAAGTCTTTTTGAAAGAAATTCTCCAACACGCTTTGCTGAGGAATCAGAAGAAAATAACTCAATACCGGTTTTGTCATTGATCATAAAATTTCCCGTTCCTGAAGTTACAGATACAGGCTCCGGGATTAATAATTCTGCTACATTATTTTTTTGGCTAAAAGCGGAGAAACAAAGAAGCAATAAAAAGAAAAAGAAAATACTTTTTTTCATGAATTCAATTTTTATAAAATATAAATAAAGATGGGTGAGCGATGAAGATATTAATTTTGTATCAATCAAAAATAAAAAATCAAAATAGTTTTATGGTAAAGAAATATTTATCAAATATTCCTTTGCCACTGCTAATTTCAAAAACACTATTTTTTTATTGATTCAACCTGCAATGGTTTAGTTATGTCAAAACTTTCGTTTATTTAAGCGCCTTTAAATGTTTCAACAAATCATCAACAGGAGTTTGCTTTTTATACGAAATGATATATTTCCCATGTTTATCATAGAGCGCTGTAAAAGGAGTGTTTTCCAAATGATAATAATACCTGAAAAAAAACACGGGCTTTTCTATTCCCACTTTTATAAAGGGATAGGATTGTAAACCATAATCTTTTTCAAAATCAATAACCTGTTGCATGGACTCGAAGCTTACCAAAATAATTTGAGATTTTTTAAATTCATTGATCCTTTTTAATACATTCTTCATTAAAAGCTGGCAATGTTCACAATCCGGAGCAAAATAAATAATAATTACCGGCTTATTGTGAGAAAGATCTTTGACAGTGAACATCTTTCCATTGGTAAGCTGGATCGTAAAATCAGGCAGGGATTGAGATACAGATATCTTTGAAAAAGACATCATAATTAAACAAATAATTAAGTAAGCATGCCATTTAGATATTCTCTTTTTGTTTTTCATGTTTCCCATAAATATTATTTTCCAATATTTTTTAAAATGATAAATGGGGGGTTATTCTTCCAGTCAGATTTATACTTCATTATCATAGGCCCGACAGAAAAATTACCAAGAATAATATCAGGCTTTCCATCGCCGTCTAAATCACCTACATCCATTGAAATCCATCTACCCATATTTGCTTCCCGAAAAGAATAAGGCTGAAAGTTAAAATTCCCTTTATTCTTAAAATAAACAAAACTCTCTTCCGGCTGATGAACATAATCCGCAAAAAATGAAATAGTAGCAATATCAAGATTACCATCACCATCAAAATCCCTTGCCATAGCTTTATAACATCCATCAATTGGATAGAAGAATTTTTGTTTAAAATGATTGGTTCCATCATTCATAAAAATATATACTCCATGATAAGGTTTTAGTACCGGTGAAAAATCACCATTGTCACCACATGTATAAAGAATATCGGGATATCCGTCCTTATTAAAATCATCAAGTTCAAAAGAAGAAGAACCATAAGAGGGTGGGAAACTTAGAACTTCTCTTTGTTCAAAATTACCATTCCCTTTATTTGTAAATAAAAATATTCCCTCATCACCCTGTGCAAATAAAGCCCAAATATCAGGCAGTCCATCATGGTTATAATCCTGTACATAAGCTTTTATAGCACCTGGAATTTCTCTTATTATATGTCTTTTAAACTTATTACCGCCCAGGTTTTCCATCCAGGATAATGCGCCTTTTAAATTCCCAAATTCGCATACAAGATAATCTGTCTTACCGTCATTATTTAAGTCAACAGGGGTTATTTGCACAGGTCTTTCCAGGCTATCAATTATAGTTGTGGTATCAATGTAGGGTTTACCTTCTGTATTGATATTAATAAACTCTCCTTTACCAAATTTGCCATTGTTAGGATTTAATATTCCTATATTACAGGCTAGTAATTTATTTTTTTCAAAATCTATATTTACTATTGGCCCCCCCGTTTTTATTGAATCTATGATTTGTAAATTCCGATTGATAAAATAAAGATTCTTTTTGATAGCATCACCTATAATAATGGGATGTAAAGAATCTTTTGAATCAATTTTTACATAACAGGTAGTTGGCCTTTCATAATTGATTTTAGGAATTTCCACTTTGAAAAAAGGTAGTCCTATCTCAATAGGATATTTTCTTTTTTGAGGAGGTAATGAATCAGGAGAAGTAGCCTCGTAATAATCCAGGATATTTTGCCATTGGCTTATTGTCACCATTGGAATAGTAGGATAAAAATCGCGCCCGATATAGGCATCCCGGGTAAATGGATATATCTGAAATCCGTTCCTGAAAATTCCAAGCCTGGGGCCCATTTCAGGCAAAACCCCTTTTTCCCAGCTTTTGGAATCCAGCAATGAGGGATCAGGTAATTGATGGCAAGTTTGGCAATAAAGTTTTGCCAAAGCTTTTCCCTTCTTTATGCTGGCAATCGAAACATCTTTGTGAGTACTATTTCTGTGATAATTTTCACATGAAGAAATAAACACCAGAAAAATGAAAGCAAAGAAAAGTTCTGCTGAAGGTTGTCTAATTTTCATCATTATTCCATTTAATAAATATTATTGCAAATTTATGGTACGGGCTACGCCTTTATTATTTTTTATTTCTACCGAAACAATGTTATTGTCAAGAGTTAGAAATCGCCCGGATTGGGATAAAAAAGAAGAACCGTATCCAATCCATCGCTTTTGTTTTTTACCATCTTTATAGGTGACGATGGCACTCTCATCAAATGGTTCCAAAGGAATCAACTTATCATTTGCTTTTAATTCAAAAATTTTTAAAGGACCTCTGTTCTGACTTGCCGCTAACAAATATTTTCCTTTACTGCTCCTGAGGCTCACTAAGGCTTTGCCATTGCCGGGAATATAAATTCCACTTTGTAAGATGGATTGTGGGATAAAATTTCCTTTACCGTCCCCTTTCAATAATAATCCATTTAAAGCATCGTATCTTCCATGAATAGGTTCTGTTCCGTAATCATTTCCATTGATTACCACATCCAGGTTTCCATCGCCGTCATAATCGCCAACGGTCATGCCGTTAAGAACAGAAAATTGCGCCTGAACCGGCAAAGGTTTCATAGTAAACTTGCCGTTTCCGTCATTTATCAAACAGGCAGAAGAAAAATAATTAGCATGTAAATGTAGCGCACCTTTAAGTTGCTCTTTAGTAAGCAAAGAATCCATAGGCGTATTTGCAAAGGATTTATAATTTCCAAATTTGTTATAAAGGATGCCCATTTGCTTTAAAACATCATCTCTTGATTCTGCGGGAAATTCCCGGATTTCAGTATCCTTCTGTGATGTAGGTAAATACACCGACATAAATGCATCGTAAGTGCCATTATTATCAAAATCCTTTGATACCATCCTAACAGGATATTTATCGCTGGCTTTATAAAAGGAATTCCTTCCCAGGTTCCCAACGATATAATCCATTTTCCCGTCGTTATTAAAATCACCTGCTGCGATAGTGTTCCACCATCCAAATTCATTGCCTACTCCGCTCGAAGGTGTTACATTTTTAAATACACCTTTATCATTTTCCAGGAAAGTAACCGGCATCCATTCTCCCACAAGAATCAAATCGGGCCATCCATCATTATTAAAATCAGTAAATATAGCATCAGTAACCATTCCTATGTTTTTCAAAGCGGGCGCTACCTGGTCAGTAACATCCGTAAATTTAACATGGCCATTTTTGGTATCATTTCTAAATATAAAACTGGAAACAGGTTTGGGATAATTTCCAGGATCCACCCTCCCGGAAACAAACAGGTCCATTTTACCGTCTTTGTTATAATCTGCGGCTCTTACACAAAATTTACTGGTGAAATTTTGAGGTAAAGCTGTTGAGTCTTCCTTAAAATTCCCTTTGCCATCGTTAATGTATAATTTATCCTGATAGACAGAGGTGTTGTGTTTACCCCGAAACCCTCCGCTGGCAATATATAGATCTGGATGGCCATCTCCATTCGCGTCAAATAAAAGAACCCCCTCATCTTCCCGGTCTTTATTGGCGGTATCCTTTGGTTTCAATAAACTTTTTTGGATAAATTTTCCATTGGGCTGTTGCAAAAACAATTGAGCGCTGTTATGGTAAGAACCTCCCACCACAATATCGTCTAACCCATTGCCATCAATATCGCCCACAGCAAGGGCAGGACCATAATCCGAAAATTTATGAGGAAGGCCTCGCTGAACATAAAAATCAACAAAATCTTTATCAGGGTGTACGTAATGAATATTTACCGAATCATTTACCTGCCTGAAGAGTGATTTATGATCAATTTTATTTTGCGGAAACAAATAATCCAAAAGCGCATTTTTGATATTTACTGTTAAGCGTTGATTTGCTTTCACGTTTTTTAATATCTGCATTTTACCATTTGGCCATTTTATAATTACAGAATCAACTTTCGTTATTTTCCCCAACCCAAAATGAGCCACATCCTGAACAGATGAAAGATAGCCTCTGTAAGGCGTATTTTCCCAAACCTGTTGTTTCCCATGATCATAATGTAATTCTGCAAACGCACCTAATCCATTTATATTAAATTTACTTCCCCTGAACTTTATCTGCAAATAATTACTTGAATCTTTATTGGTTTCACGCTCCATGTTTCTATACACCATCGCTTCACCATCAATATTGTTGATCACCACATCCATGTCTCCATCATTATCCAGGTCGGCATACGCCGCACCATTTGAGAAATCGGGAGTACTGAATCCCCACGAATCCGTAACATCTGAAAAGGTTAAATTGCCATTATTGTGAAAGGCATAGTTATGAATTTTTACCTGTGGTATTTGGGCTAATATATAATCCATACTGGCAAGATCATGTGAACGTTGATTGAAACTGGTAAAGTCATGATCAGTTACATCTTTGGGATAACCGTTAGTTATTATAATATCCTTGTAGCCATCATTATCAAAGTCAGTAACGAGGGGGCACCAACTCCAGTCGGTTTGAGAAATTCCACTTAAAAAACCAATTTCGCTGAAGGCAGGTGGCCCAATAGAATCATTGTCACCTACGCGTGGCCCCTGGTTCAACTGCAATGTATTACGCACATATTGATATTGGTACCCATATTTGTCTAAGTTTACATAAGTTTGATAATCATTACTACTCATCATCATTTTTTTCCGGTAATTATCCGGTGGGTTCATATCAAGGGAGATCACATCGGCCAGGCCGTCATTATTGATATCTTCTATATCCTGCCCCATAGCAGTTAAAGAAGTATGCTTAAAATACTCTTTGGACCTGTCGGTAAAAGTGCCATCATGATTATTAATATAGAGAATATCATTAGATAAAAAATCATTCGTAACGCAAATATCTTTCCAGCCGTCCCTGTTAATATCCGCAATGATAGCGCCATGAGCATACCCCTCGGTGGTAATACCGGCTTGTTTTGAAACATCAGTAAATACCGGGTGATTTAACCGTTTATTAAAGTCATTCCTGAATAACTTCCCGGTACTTGGGAAAGATCCATTGGTAATGATTGGACCGATAGCGTTAGGATTTTGATTAGGCAAAATCTCATTGACTGAAAGGTACATATCGAGGTCGCCGTCATTATCATAATCAAAAAAGTTAGCCATGGTAGAATAAGAGGTATCATTCAAACCATATTCAGCAGCCATTTCTTTAAAATGAGGAATCCCATTCTTATCAATCCCCTGGTTCACGTATAATAAATTCTGTCTTTTTTTCGGATCTTTTGACCCGCTTACACATACATAAATATCCAGCAGACCGTCATTATTAATATCTATCACTGAAACCCCGGTGCACCATCTGCCTTCTCCACCAACATTGGCTATCTTAGTAACATCTTCAAATTTAAAATTTCCTTTATTAAGGTACAATTTGTTGGAAACCTGGTTGCCGGTAAGATAAATGTCGGGTAATCCATCATTATTAAAATCACCAATCCCCACTCCACCGCCATTATAAATATTGATATCTTTCAGTGGATTTAAGGTATCGTTTTCTACAATTTTATTATTAAAAGTGATACCGGAATGTGAGGAAGGAATCTGTTCAAATAAGGTGACTTTTCTTTTACAGGAAATAAAAAAAAGAAGTATGAAAAAATAAATAAAATATGGAACCTTCATGTTAAAGTTTTTTTTCTGAGGCAAAAAATTCTCTCAGAAAGTAAAACAGGCTTTTTTATAGGAGAATACCAATAATACTCTTGATTGCTAAGGTAAAAAAAAGAGGTGGTGATTTTGAAATTCACCACCTCTTAACTTAAAAAAATAATTATTAATAGCCAGGATTCTGTTTTAACGGACCTCCCGAAATATCAATTTGATTTTGTGGTATTGGGAAAAGTTCATTTTTACCCGCAGTAAATGTGTGGCCATTTAAAACAGGATTTGATATACGGGTATCTGCTTTGATGTATGCATTTAATACACCAGCCATGTAGCCGGCGCCTGCAGGGCCTCCATATAAACCGTCCCAGCGCTGCAAGTCAAAGAAGCGTTTACCTTCCATACCTGTTTCAAGCTGTTCTTCCATGTATGTAGCAGCACGGGCATAAGCCTGTCCGTTTACTGTAAAACCGGTTGAAGGGACCGTACCATATAATCCAATCTGGTAATTGGCAGCAGGGGTAGTAGTAAATCCTTTAGACGGATCGCTGTTATCCACATAAGTGTGTACCCAATATGCAGGATTTTGCATACGAGCTCTTACTGTGTTTACATCAGCCTGTGCAGCATCCAGTTGATTGGCCTCCACTTCACATTCTGCACGCCATAATATTACTTCTGCAAAACGAATCATATTGTAGTTATTCGCAGTGCCCTGGTTGGTAGCCCAACCCTGGAAATTATCGCTGGTACTGGTTTGTTGAGAATGCCAGAACACATTTTTAATAGGGTTATAAGGAACTATATCACCGCGTGACCAGGTTTCTCCACCACATAATCCCCAATCTAAGTAAGGAATACCTCTACGTCCTAATGTCCAGTCAATCCTTGGATCTAAAGCATCTGTAGGAGGTGTAAAAGGATCTGTTGCAGTAAGCCCATGGTCGTTTTTTAGATTTACATCATTATAATACGGGAAACCTGTATTAGGATCTATCTGGAACATGGGCAAGCCATTAGCGTCCACTTTAAAAGCATTGCCGAGTGTATATGAGGGTTGGTAAAAACCGCAGCAACTGGTATAAGTACCGGCCGGGAAATTCAAGGCTTCCCCTGCGTCATCATTATTGCCTCCGGAACCATCACTTGATGTCATTTGCACAGCAAATACAGATTCAGGGCCATTTTTAGTAGATGCATTAAAATTATTTTCATAAGGGCCTAACGCATATTTTAATCCATTGGATGTTTCACCATTATTGATCAAATCTGTTAACAGTGGCATGGCTTTGGTGTATTGATGATCAAACATATAAGCCTTTGCTAAAAACGCCTCAGCAGCATAATAATTGGCACGACCAACATCAGACTGTGTTTTGGGTAATACCTGCATGGCAGACATTAAATCGGCTTCAATTCTATCCCAAACCGGCCCGGGATTACCTACATTATAATCGCCGGCTGCATAGGTTATAGAATCAGTAACGTAAGGTATATTCCTAAACACTTTTGCAAGTTCCATGTGCATCACAGCGCGTAAAAATTCGGCCTCTGCTGTTACTTCTGCAGCATAAGCAGGTGTTACAGAACCATCTTTAATAAGGGGTATCTCCCTGATGACGTCATTAGCACGCTGAATACCATTATACCAACAATTCCACTTTTGTACCACATAACCATCAGATCCGGTAACCGTATGATTCTCAAGAGGAGCCGCATCTGGTTGATCCGTAGTGTTTGAGCCTTTGTAGGCATCATCAGAGGCAATGCCGCCAAATGTCCAGTTGTCAACACCGGAATACCATCCTGTATAACCATTAGTGTTTGAAAATCCGTCCAGCATAGAATACGCGCCAATCAACAAGCCATCGAGGCCGGTTTTATTAGCAAGCACAGTTGGACTTAATGAACCAACCACGGGTCTGTCGAGGAATTTCTTACAGGAATAGATCACAGTAAGACCTAACAGAGACCCGAGGAGAACAAATTTGAAATGAATTTTTTTCATAACTATATAATTTTTTAATATTTAGTATTTAAAATGTTAAGTTAACTCCCACAATATATTGTTTCTGGTTATTAGGATATGCACCATAATCAATACCAAAGGCAGCACTTTGATTTACCCCGGTTCCATTGTTAGATAAGGAGGGTACCAGTTCAGGATCTAATCCGTCGTATTTTGTGATCATAAAAAGGTTGGTAGCCTGAACATAAAGATGCAATTTATCCACACCAATTTTATTTAGTAATTGCGGATCAAAGGTATATCCTAACTGGGCAACACGGCATTTTAAGAAAGAACCATTTTCAACATAATAGGAACTAATAGTACTTGAACCCAAAGCCTGGGAAACAGATGCGGCAGGCAGGGTAGCTCCCGGGTTGGTTACTTTTCCGTCAACAACTATGGCAGCATCGTTATAAAGTCTAAGGCTCTTACCGCCCTGGAAGGTACTATAAAAATCTGTCCAGTATTTGGTATAATTGAAGTCCTTGTTACCCTGGGAACCATATAGTACCATGGTGAAGTCGAATGCTTTGTAATTGGCACTCAGGTTCACACCATAAGTAAATTTAGGGTTAGGATTACCTAACCAGGTACGGTCATTGGCATCAATTTTACCATCGCCATTAACATCCTTGTAAATAAATGAACCGGCTTTCGCACCAGCGTATGTAGCTCCTTTTGAAGCGGATACAGAATCCTGGTAAATACCCATTGTTTGATAACCAAAAAATTCTCCAATAGGATGTCCCACCTCGTTCCTCACAATATCGTTATCACGGGAATATCCGAAATCAAAGTAACCCGGAGAAGGTATTTTAGTAATTAAGCTTTTATAGGTAGTAATGTTGGCACCTATGTTAAAGGTAAAGTTTTTACCAACAGCAGCATGATAATTAGCCGAGATGTCAACGCCTGTATTCTGAACATCTCCAATATTTACTACAGGAGCTGATGCTCCTCCTGCTGTTGCAGGGAGCGCTTTTTGGAACAATAATCCACTAATTGCTTTTTTGTACCATTCTACAGTAAAATCAAAATGGTTGAATAAACTGGCATCCAAACCGATGTTAGTGATCTTATCCTTTTCCCAGCTTACATTAGGGTTACCCAATTGGCTTTGATAAAATCCCTGGGTAATAGAATTTAAACCTCCGTTTATAGCATAATAAGATATGCCGGTACCCTGGGCATAACTGGTATATGCATTGTTGGCGCCTATATTACCGTTATTCCCTGCTACACCATAACTACCCCTCAACTTTAAATTGTTGATCCAACTGATATTTTTCATGAAATTCTCTTGTGACATACGCCATCCCAAAGAAATGGAAGGGAAAGTACCCCATTGCTTGCCCGGGAAGAAGATGGAATAACCATCGCGCCGTGCGGTAGCTTGTAAAATGTATCTGTCATTATATGTGTAGCTTAACTGGCCAAAAAAAGATTGGGTGGCAACAGGCTGGTAAATATAACTGTTAGGAGCATTAACCGGAGTGCCGTACTGAAGTTCTACATAATTGGGGTCCAAAGAAAAGAAACTTTGTGCTGAGGCGCTAAACTGCCTGCCGGTATATAGTTTTTGCTCGTAACCTGCAAAAACATTTAAATCGTTCTTGCCAAATGTTCTTTTAAAGGTTATGGTATTGGTCCAGTTATATTGTGCGCTCATTTGTTCATTTTCGCTCGCGCTGTTTGGATTGGCATGGCTTTCATAATCCTGGTAAGGATTATAGCCAAGTTGCCACCAATACTGGTTATACAAAAGGCCACCAAAACTGGTACGAACTGTAAAATATTTAGCAATATCTGCTTCGGCAAATATATTTCCTTCTACAGTTACAAAATGAGCCTGGTTGGTTGCCTGGTGAGCTTGCATAGCATAAGGGCTTTGACCGTTACCTAAAGGTTCACCTGTAGGACCGTCGTAGGTGCCTCCATAATTGCCCTTGACATCGAACACAGGAATCATCGGCATCAAACGATAAGTGAATGATATACCACCACCTTCCTGTTGCTGGTTACCATTATATCCACCATTATTTTGTCTGTAAGTTATAAATCCTTCTTCACCAATACGAATATGTTTTTTCACTACAAAATTAGTGTTTAAACGGGCTGCATATCTTTTCTCATAGTTATTTAATAAAGTACCTTGCTGATCCACATAATTCACAGAAAATAAATAATTACTTTTGCCATTACCACCGCTTGCTGTAATGGTATGTTGTTGGGTAGGAGCGGGTTTAAAAACAGAATGGAACCAATCAGTACCTGCTCCTGTTGCAAATTTCTGTATCAGGAAATCATTACCCGGATTACCAGCATCAAAATTATAATACTGTAGAATGCCCGGGTCGCTGGTAACTCCTGAACTTCCAAAAGTTCCAACAGCCGCATTTCCATGATAACCGTAGGTTGGAATCACACCAGGGCCTCCCGGATATAAAGCTTCAGTTGGTATATCGCCAGCTCTGAATGCCAGTTCTGATTGTTGCTCCGGATTCATAAGATGCCAAACATTACCGCTTAAAGGACGCTGGGTACCATAAAAGCCATCATAGCTAATTTTGGTTGCGCCGGCATGGCCACTTTTAGTTGTAATCACCACTACGCCATTACCACCGGAAATACCATAAATGGCAGCAGCGCCGGCATCTTTCAATACACTGATGCTTGCAATATCATTAGGGTTGACCAATGACATGTCGCTAACCTGAACACCATCTACCACGTACAGTGGCTGAGTTTGTCCAAAGTTAGAAATACCGCGTACAAATACAGTGCTTGGAGCGCCGGGTGCACCGGAATTAATTACGGTAACGCCGGAAGCCTGCCCCTGCAATAATTGCTCAGAACTGGTAGCCGGTATTTTTCTGGCATCCGCAACATTTACAGTTGCTACAGAACCGGTAATATCTTTCTTCAACTGAGTGGAATAACCAGTAACTACAATTTCATTCAGGTTAGTAGCCTCTGTTTGAAGCATTACGGTTACGTTGCTTTTCCCTGTAACAGATACTTCCTTTGTTACGTATCCGATAAAACTTATCATCAACTGTTTTGTAGATGAGGGAACCCTAATTGAGAATTCTCCTGAGGAACTGGTGGTTTCGCCGGTTTTTTGCCCAACCACTAAAACCGAAGCACCAGACAAAGGCGTTCCATCCTGTGTGGTCACAGTTCCGGTGATGGTACGTTGCTGCGCAAACGATTGCATAAAACAAAATAGCAGCAGGACACTGCTAAAAAGAAATTTTTTCTTCATAATCAAGTAATTGAGGAATGTTAAAAAATAAATTGACAACGCAAATTAACGTTATTTTTTAAATTATTTCCTAATTTTTATCATTTTTTTGTAAAATATTGTTTTCCAACGAGAAAGGATATGTTAAAAAGTTGGAAAGGCGATATTTTAATCAAATTTTAAATTATATAATATCATATAAAATTTAAAAATACTATCTTGTAAAATCATCTTTTTATCCATTTTTCCAATGCCAGAAAAACTCCGTTAGTCCAGCCAAAGCCATCCTGTGCGGGATATTCACCACCTCCGGCGGTAATATCAGTTGCTACTACGTTATATTTCTCCATCATTTTTCCTGTATTTTCAAAAACGTTTGTGTTGAGGCGTAACCATCGTTTTGCAAGATCATTCACAAGGTCAACATGATTGTAATTTAAAAATCCTTTAATAGTTACCCATTGCAGAGGCGCCCATCCGTTTGGCGCGTCCCACTGCTGATTGGTGGCTTCAGTGGTTGTTATTAAACCTCCCTGTGAAACAAACTTTTCTTTCAAAATTTTAGCCACTCTATCCGCCTGCTCTTTAGAAGAAATTTTAAAAAATAAAGGAAATGAAGCCGCTAATGTCCAGGAATCTTTTTGTTGGCCGGAGACATAATCATAATCAAAATAAAACCCTTTTTTTTCATTCCAGCAATAAGTTTCAATTGACTGTGTTCTTTTAGTGGCAAGCGTTTTAAATTTTTCTGCCCGGGATAAATTTCCGGATAAGTGATATGCTTTCGCAAGCGCTTTTTCAAGATTTAATAAAAGACAGTTCAAATCAACAGGGATAATTTCTGTAGTATGAATAGTTGCAAAATCTTTTTTGTTTTTAAACCAGCGCGAAGAAAAATCCCAACCCGATTCTGCGGCTGCACGCAAATGGCGATACATGGTCTTTTTATCCTTTGCAGAACGCGCCAGTTCCAAATCTTCTTTAAAAGATTCCGGCCTGGGTGTATCATTTTCATCCCAATAATGATTCAGAAAATTTCCGTCTGGCATTAATACTACACGATGCGAAAAAGGATTTTTATTTGAAACTTCATCTGTACCCCGCATCCAGAAATCATATTCTTTTTTCAGTTGGGGTAAATACTTAACTAAAATATTTTCACCCTGCCTATCCGGCAGGCAGACTCTTTCTTCACTCAATAATTGTATCATGCAGGCAAAGAACGGCGGCTGCGATCTTCCGATATAATAAGTGCGGTTGCCATTGGGAATATATCCTATGGTATCAATGAGATAAGCGAAATTATCCACCATATTTTCTATCAGATCGAAGCGATTTGAAAGTTGCAAACCAAGCATTGTAAAATAACTGTCCCAATAATAAATTTCTCTAAACCTGCCGCCGGGAATAATGTAAGGATGAGGCAATGTTATCAATGAGTCGTTAGAGGATTCCGGTTTTTTTGTTAATACATCCCATAGTTGTTCGATATGCTCCCTTACCGGTTTTTGGGTATCACTCTTAAAACCAGTTGAGGCTTCTCCGGGTTCTTCAAAATATTGATGAACAAAAGCGGATAGATCGAAGCTTGTTTCTTTTTTTTCAGCTTCATAACGGTCTCGAATAAACGAAAGATCATTTTTAGGGATACAGTCAACAAAAGTTTTGTTATCCGGAAAAATATTCCCGGTCTGTACTCTTTCAAACAATTCGCCTAAAGAAAAAATGTTTTTGATTTCCATAGTTCATTTTTTATTTTTAAAAACGCGGTATCGACCTTCGGTTCTGCCGCTTCGATAGTGGTCGGTACGTCTGGCGTCAGACCGCGGGCAAAGATAAAAAGATCAGGAAATGAATCAGGGGCTTATTTGGCTAATACAAAACTTCACTTCTAAAGCCTTCATGTTGGCAGTGCCGGTTGCTTCAATAATGATAATAATGCCTGTCGTCAGACGCTGCTTATACTTTCAGGCTTTTTATAAAATAAAGTTTTTACCAAAATATGAAAACCCATTTATATAAAATAGCCATTCTCCTATAACAAAAGGCTATCTCCTTCGTACCTTTTTACCTTCCACTACGCTCCCACTGCGCTAATTAGCGCAGTGGGAGCGTAGTGGAACATTATCAATTACGGAGAAAGTAACAGGTTGGTATCAATAAAAGTTTTAAATGGTCTTAACCTGGCTGTTTGCTCGCTTTCTTCAGATTGCTCTCTTTACTTCTTCCAGATTGCTCTCTTTACTTCTTCATCCTCCGGCACAAGTAAGACTGTAGTTATCTTAATAGACATCGTAAAGAATGTAAAGACTTCCACCGATTTGATTAAGAAGTTTTATTTCTAAAGGCGCAGGACCTTCAGTTCTGACCGATTAGGAACTGTCGGTACGCGTGGCCTCAGGCTGCGGGTGGAATTTCAGACATCGCAAAAAATTTATGCGTCCTCTTAAGACACTATACTGGCCTCCTGCATCAGCCGCTAAATGTCATTTAGTTAAGAAAAGAATGTCAGCCCTGCCCGTTCCCTTCAGGCGGGCGTCCCAGCATTAAATCCCGAAGGGATGATATGATTATAGCTCAAATAATATCCAACCCCAGAACCCAGAAGGGGTGGTACAATGCTTTTAAAAATCTAAACTAAATGAAATTGTCCGGTTGCTCACACCACCGACTCTACTGTTTTCTTTTGCAATCTTTTAAAAACAGAAAGGCAAATTATCAAAATTCCAATCGGAACTAATGTAAAATAAAATGCGGCCTGCCCATTATATTTTTCAAATATGTAGCCGGTAAGTAAAGAACCGGTGGTACCTCCGATAGCAGAAAAAATTATGATCAATCCAGACATCACACCATGTTTCGGTTTAGGTAATGAACTTAATATTACAGAATTGATGGCAGGGTAAACCGGCGCGAGCAACAAGCCTATCAGTGGAAAAATATAAGCTGCAATTGGTGCACTTAACCAACCGGTAATATTTCTACCTGTTACATTTTTAGCAAGTGGCATTGCTATCAAAATCAGGATTGCTGCCAATAATAAGCTGCCAATAATTACAAAGAACCAATTCAGTTTTTTGAGCACGATTCCAGCAAAAAATCTTCCCAATGCGGTAGAGCCTGCTAAAATACTTCCCATCTGTATGCTGAGCACTGCAGGCAATAAAAGAACCTTGTTATTAAAAGTCGGCAGAAAATTCTGGATACTTTGTTCAATCAACACATAAAAAAAAGCAGAAAAAATAAAGGCGATTACAATCGGTTCACTCATTAGTTTAAACATATCAGAAAACTTAGGCGCCGCCGCGGGTTTTCCATCTTCTGTTTTAGCAGCAGATTCATCCAAAGGCGCCGAGAGTAGCAATAAAAAAGCAAGCAATGATAAACCGCCTAATAAATAATAGGCATCAAGCCAGGAGGTGGATTGTGGGTGAGCATTATTAACAAAAAAACCAAAAATAAAATATAAGGAAAGATTGCCCACCATAAAAAAAGATTCGATAAAGTTCATCATACTGATATGTTCTTTAGAATCTTTAGTAACAATTCCGATGGTACTATACACACTCATTTTAATTAATGCAAAACAGGAACCTACCGCTACAAATAATACTTTAATGGCAAAAAAACTGGGAGTAACCGGAATTATAAAACAGGCTACACATATAATACCCAGCGCAAATAACATTGCTTTTTTGTAACCAAATTTTGCAATGTAAGAGGCAACCAAAAAAGAAACAATCGCGATGCTTAAATCTTTACATGGGTCAATCCAGGCAGCAGCATTTTTACCAACCCCAAAATTATTTTGCACCTGCAAAATAGCAATGCCGGAACTATTGAGTAAAATTGCGAAAACAAAATAATTGATAAATATGGAAAACTTTATTCGCCAGTTGCGCATGTAATGGTTTTAAAAAAATTAAAACCGAATGTACAATTAAATTGATGTAAAATATTAATTATCTTCATATAAATGGGAAATAGAATCGCCAATTTTTTTTGTTTACTGCTAATGACGTTCTTTATGGGTGAAGGCATTCGATATTTTGGTCTCTAAATTATTTTGTTGGAAATTATAGAATACCCTTCCTGTAGAAACAGGAAAGGGGTCTATAATTGATTATGAAAAAAATATTGTGTTTTTTATCCTGAAAGCTATTAGCTCAATTTTTTCTCCGCAAGCAGGGTTCCCGCTACCCGGGATCTTATTTTTGCAAAAGCAGTATCTCTCGACCTGGAACTATCATCAGCGAATGGAGAGAAACCGCAATCATCAGTTGTGCCTAGCTGAGAAATAGGAATAAATTCTGCTGCTTCGAGTATGGTATCACATACTTCTTCAGGAGATTCCACTTTTGGATTGAGTACATCAATAACACCTAAAAAAACCTGCTGAGACGGTTTTATACTTTCTTTGATGGATGACAATACAGAGCGTTTGTCTTTTTCGCCGGCATACTCGAGATAAAAATTCCCGGCCTGCAATTGAAACAGTAATGGAAGTAAATTGACAAAACTAATATCTGCACTATGCGTTGAATCACGATCGGCTCCCGGGCAGGAATGTACTCCGATTCTTTTTCTTTCCTCCGCTGTAAACCGCATCAATACTTTATTGTTCAGATCAATAAATGATTTTAATAAGCCTCCACTTGGATCTAATTTCAAAGCAAGTCTTGCTTCAGTAAAATCAATCTGTACTTTGTAAGCGCCATTGTTCAGGCTTTTTCGAATATCAGCTTCGGCTTCATTAAGCAAGTCATTTATAAATGCATCCTTCGAATAACCATCGATTCCTTCCCCGGGATACAACAGGCTTAATGCTGAAACAGAAATAACCGCCTGCTTAACAGGCAATGTGGTAAGTCGCTTCGCCTTTTCAAGATACGTGTTTGCATAAGTTTGATAATGAAATGGGCCTGATGTAATCTTTGATAATTGCCTGGTATGTCCATCTGCAAAAGGAATTACAATACCATCTGGCGAAAGATTTTGCATGCCATCAATCGGATAAGTTGCAAAGCTTGGTTTTGTTTGTTCTCCATCAGAAATAACAGGAGAACCTGTTTCTTCAAAGCGCTTGAGAGTATCTTTCAAAGCATCATCAAACAATTTCGATAATTCTGCTTTATTAATCTGCTGCTGCGAAAACGCGCTTAATGCATCTACCAAATATTTGGGACGTGGAATGCTGCCAATTGGTTCTGTTTGAATTTTCATGTTATTATAATTTAGTTTGAAAAATAATTGAGATTGTTATTTATATAAATCCACATTTGCATAACCTTCATTTGCCATAAGTTCAGCACGCTCCACATACAATTTCCTATCCTGTGGCGCCCAGGTACCAAGCCCATCCACATAGCGATTAAACATGCAGAATGAAGCCGCGATCAACACAGTATCGTGTATCTCTTTATCAGTAGCACCGAGGCTTCCGGCGTTTTCAATTTGCTCTTCTGTTACATACTTGCCGCCTTTTTGTACTTCGCGGCTTTGTTCCTTCAATACCCTGTTTTATTTCCCCCGCAGATGAAGAAACAACTGACGAACTCTTTGATGCTTGATTTTTATTTATTGTTGTAATATCCATTATCTTACTATTCTACTGTTTGCTTTTTAAATGGTCATATCCTTGTGGCAAACGCATGTATCCATGGTTGGTAAGCCTTTCGGCTAACACATTGTAATAACCGGCATCAGCCGGAAGCGCTGTTGCCATCCCGTCCACATAGCGGTTGTATAAACAAAACAGCGCTGCAATGAGTACGGTATCATGGATCTCGGTGTCTGTAGCGCTGGCCGTTCTTGCTTTTTCTATTGCAGCATTCGTTACTTTTTTGCCATTCTCTCTTGTTAAAGAAGCAATGGTAAGAAGTGCTTTCATTTTTTCACTTACAGGAGCTGTATCTATATTTTGTTTTACTTTTTGTGAAGTTTCATGGTCTCCAATTAAGAGATCTGCCGTAGCAGTATGTGCTGTAGAACAAAAAATACATTGATTACCATTAGAAACTACAGAAGCTATCAGTTCCCGTTCTCCTTCCGACAAGGTAGAGGGCCCGCGCATTAATATTTGTGTCAACTCGCGAATAGGCTGACCGGAATCTTTACGATATTCCAATAATCCTGTAATTCCCGGTAAATGATCTTCTAATGGTATGTATGGCATATTTTTTTTGATTAATAGTTTTAGAATTTATGAACTAACACGTCTCTATTTTTTGATTTCCTGTAATAAGCCATTTTAAAAATTATAAGTTGCATGTACAATAAAATTTCTTCCTTCGCGCGGTAGCTTTATTACATCCAGGTTTTCGTAATAATATCTATTAAAAATATTGTTGCAGGTAAGGCTGAGGATTACCTGGCTGCCATGCAAATTGATTGATTTGTCTGCACCGCCATCAGCAATAAAAAAGCCTGGCGTGCGTGTTTCTCCGTAAAAAGTGCTTGTCTTATTTTGTGCTGCCGCACCAATTCCTTCAACAAAAAATCGCCAACTGCTTATAGAGTATCGCAAGGTGTTTACAGATTTAAAAGGCATTATCATCGGCAGGTAATTATCGTTTTTATCTGCTCCCTGTTGCCAGGTATTATTGCTGTTGAACAGAATTTTTTGTGAAAGCTTCCAGTTAAAAAGTAAAGAAGCGCCTGCTATATAAGCCGAATGAATATTTCCGGATTGCTTTACACCAATGGCACCGGGGGTCATGGACGAGTCACCTGATTGTACAAATGCGGCTATATAATTTTGAAAAAGATAACCGAAACCTTTTATTACCGCTTCAAAATTTTTTTGCCTGTAAGAAAAACTCACTTCACTGTTAAAAGATGATTCTTTTTTAATACCCGGGTTCCCGATATAATCATAACCGTCCACACGATTGTATAAATAAAATGCATACATCTCCTTCAATGTTGGCGCACGCATGGCTCTTGCTAATTTCAGACCAAAGCCAAAAGGGGATGCGGGACGATAATCCAACTCAGCAAAAGCATTATACAACCAATGGGTCTTATCCGGATTGCCGGAATAAACAGAGGCAAGCATATCTTTTCCACCAGAAGAAAAAATAGAAGAGCGGTTGTATTCTGTATGAATGCCCGGTGTTACATACCAAGCATTAGTCAGGCGTATTTCATCTGTAACATCCAGACCAACAACTGAGCGCTCCGCGTCAGGAATGGTAAGCATGTTCATAGAACTGTTGCTGCTATCCATTGCCATCATCATCATATCTGCATGCCAGCGGTTATAATAGCTTTCCAATTTTGCTTTTATGAGATGCGAGGAAGATGCCTTCCAGTATAACTGTGTATAAGCGCCGTCGGTTTGTGAATGACCAGTCATATTCATCTCCATCATCTGCATGGGCAGTTCTTCCATCGGGCGTTTGCTGTTATCCATCGCATGGTTAATATCGTTGTAATATATTTTGGTTTGCCAGTAATACAACACTTTGTTTGCGTTATGATATTCGTGTGTAATACTGCCCGTTTTTGATCTGGCATAAGCAACATCCATGATAAGTGCCGGATAACCCACGTTGCTTGCTTCATCCTGTAAATAATCTGCGCTGAGAGTTTGATGTGTGTTTAACTGGTATAATGCATTCGCGTGCGCATTCCATTTTTCATATTGAGAAAAATTTATCCTTCCTTTATCATCTACGGTAAAGCCATTCTCCTTTGTCCATTCATCATACTTTTCAATGTTTTCATTTTTATTTCCGCCCGGTGAATAATCGCCGGCTTTTCTGTAAATGCCATCTAAAGAGAACGCAAAGCGCTTGCTGCTGTATTGAATATTTCCAAGAAATTGACGGGCCGCAGCATTGGTTTCAAAACCTGTGCCTGCAGAGCCGCTCCATTTTTTTGAAGCATTGTCCTGTGCCTGGCGCAAATCAAAATTCAGTCCCCCGCCAATAGCAGCCCCGCAGCTACTAAAACAGGAACCGGAACATACCTGCAAACTTTTCATGTTGTTGGGTTCAATGTATGAAGTGATCGGGTCCATGCGATCGGTACAGGCGCCAAATAGATGCATACTGTTGATGGTAACATTTATTTGCCCGTCACTCATACCATGCAACACAGGCTCCTGGGCAAAATTGCCGCGGCTGATGAGATTAATGCCGGGAATATTATCCAGTAAGCGTTCCGTTCTAGCCTGCCCGTCGTAACGGCGTCCATAAAAATCAGCATTGTTATTATAATAACTGATAACAACAGTTTGCAGAAAACCACCCTGGAGTGTATCCTCCTTTTCTGAATTTTGTGCCAGCAGGCTCATTGGTAACAACAAACCTGCAGCAACAATTATTTTTTTATAGATTGACATAACTCTTTTTTAAAGTAATAAATAATTTTAATTTCCTTCAGTATTAGTAATCTCATCATTATATACTGAAACATGTGCAAGCTGCTCTACCGTAATTTCTTCCAACTGTCGTTTTCGTGTTTCTACCCCGAAAAAAATAATTGCAAGCGCTGCAAGAATTAATGGAACAGCCCCGATAACAGCCGTTGCTGCAATAGATGGCGGGGCAACCGCAAACACCACAAGAGCAATAACCAACACGCCGCCGAATTTAGTGAATCCTGCAACCAGGCCACTTCCCCGCGAACGTATTCTTGTTGGATAAATCTCGGCTGCATACGCAGAAAGTATGGATATAACAGAACTGATTCCCCAAATAGGAACGATCAACAATATATAAAGCCATACTTTATGCTGTACAATTGAATCCCCTGCAAATAAAAAGCCTATCATAGATGCAGCCGTCAGCAGAGTAAGCAGGACGATTGTTTTCTTGCTGCTCCACACCCCATATATCCATGCTACCAGAAAATTAAGCGGAAACCCGATAAGAGCTGCGTTGCGAAGCATGGCAAAAGAATCGGCGCTCGTAAACCCGAGATGCTGAAGATTAGAAGGTATCCAGAGTTCAAATCCAAATTCGACAAAACCTCCGCCAAGAGCAAGCAGCATCAATGTGGTGGTAAGGCCTAAAAAAGGAGGACGAAATAATTGTTTAAACTGATCTTTGATTTTTGTTTCTACATTAATTGAAGAAATTTTTTCTTTGATAGCAACGGCGCCATATCGCTTCATCACATTTTGAGCTTCTTTATATCTTCCCTGATTGAGTAAATATCGCGGCGATTCAGGAATCCAGCGATTTAAAAGAATAAGCATAAAGCCTGTTGGAAAACCAATCAGCCAAAGTATTCTCCATGTATAATGTGGTACAAGCCACGAAGCCAATGCACTTGTAATAATATAAGCGCCTGCAATATCGCCGCCGATAAGTACCATCAGCCAGCCTCTGTGCCTTGCCGGAATGCTTTCTGCCATCAGCGTAAAAAGAATAGGCAGCATGCCGCCTACTCCATATCCCATAACCAGGCACATGATGCAATTCATCCAAAATGCCGGCATAGAACCACACGCACTTGTGGCAATAAATGTTATCCCTGCCATAAGGATGGAGGACCTGCGCCCTATTTTGTCGCCTAACCATCCCCACAAAAAAGAACCTAATACGGTTCCCGTAATTCCTGATAGCGGAAGCAAAGCAACCGGAATAATTCCGCCTGGATTTACAGGCGATTTAAGGCCATATTCTCTTGCCATGCCCGGCACAACAAACGATAAGATTGTAGGCTTCATCACATCTAAAGTAACGGCAACAGCCATCACGATCAATAGCCCGATATGGGTTTTGTTAATCGGAGCATCATCCAACGCACGAACTTTAATATGATAGTCAGAATTTTCTTTTATAACAGAAGGGGGTAAAAGGCTGTATAATGTAGTAGCGAGACCGAGTATCACAAGTCCCATTCCATAATACATGCTTGTGCTCATGTGCATACCAACCAATTTGTAGCCCATGTTGGCGGCATTAATATACATAGGAAGCTGAAGAGCTACCCCAATGGCCACAGATAAAAAACCAATCCAGAAAGCGCCCTTACTTCTGAAAGTAATTTTTCCGCCGGGGCTGCTTATTTTAGAAACTTTCATGATAATAGTGATTTTAATAATTAAATGAATAAAATTTTTGTGCATGGTTTATTTTGATCCGAAAACAAAATAGAAAGTCATTCTCCAAACCATATCATAATCATGCGCTGCAGAACCTGTAAGGTTTTCCTGCTGACCTGAATAACGCACATACCAAATGTTAGGCTCAAAGTGCACATTTTTTACAGGCGTAATATCTAATCCTGTAGTAATAAAATTTGTTTTTGTATTTGGGTCGTACACATTTCCTGCCGGGGGTGCATAAGTAACATACTTTGTATTATCGTATTTGGTATTGGGATTGAAATTATCGTAGCGTACAAAAAAGGAAAGTTTGTTTTTTAATATTATTCCATGCGCATACACAGAAATGCCCCGTGCAGCAGCATTTAAAACAGTAGTATCTTTTGCAGTTCCCGAAATGCTTATACCTTCCACATCATTTCCATCATTATTGATATATCCTTCTGCACCAATTGTAAAAGGAACAGTAACATAAGCAAGCGTCATTTTCAAAGCATTTCTTGAATGAGGATAACTTAGATTATTATTTGTGTAACCTATTTTGTTGTAATCAGAATAAACATCAATCCATAATTTTTTATTGAGAAGTTTGGCCCACAAATCGCCGTAAAACCATTTATATTTATCGTTTTCCGGAACAGCATTGGTGCCATTTCCTATCATTACATCGTATCCGAAGTTTTGTCTTGCCGGATCAAATTTTCCCTGCAGTTTTATGCCGTAATCGAAAGGATTGGTTTTATTAAAATCAATAATTGTTCTTTCAACAGAACGATATGCCCATGTTGGTTCAGAAGCCACTTCTATTGCAGGAGTTAAGGTTCCGCCGATTACAAGGTCTGTTCCTTTCCAAATGTCTTTCCATCTTAAGTTCGCAAATTTTATGTAAGGAGCAAAATTATTATTCACCAGCACATCGCCGGCAGCGCCCCTGCTTACGCCGCTGGTTGATGCGTCTGCATCATTTTCGGCAGCAAGTAATATTTGAGCCGCAAACTTTTTAGTGATGTCGTAATCATAACCAAGATATACACGCCTGTATTGAAATGCGCTAATGCCCTGGGCAAGCTTTGAATATTGATAACTTCCTCTGTTTAACGCATCGGCATGCGATTTATAAAAATAATCTGCGTAAACCAAACCCCATATTCTTCCTCCGGGTTTAAAAGTTGTATCCTTTATTTGAGCCTGAGCTTTTAGAGTCGAGAACTCAAACGAAAAAAATAAAACGAATAATAATGACAGCAGCAATTGAACCGTGATTTTTTTCATACATAAAGTTTAAGTTGGTTAATGAATTTTTTAGATTGTTTACAGTTTAATTTTTTAATTTTATAAGTTTATCAGCAGTCTGTTAAAAATGAAACAGCTCATCAAAAAATATCTTTTTAATCACTATGACCTGCTTCAATTATTTTCAATTTTTTTATTTTATTATTTAATTCTCTTCGGTATAAAGCAGTAATGATCTCAATAAATATAGAGGCCCTTCCCGTAGAAACAGGAAGGGGGCTAAATTAGCTTTTATGAGAATCTTTAATTACTTTTTTATCCCTTTGATCATAAAAAATATATTTAGCAAATCGAATAGTTCAAAACTTCAAGGAGCGATCGATGGTTTTTAATTTTTTTATTTTATTATTTCATTCTGTTTGGTATAAAGCAGTAACGATCTCAATAAATATAGAGGCCCTTCCTGTGGAAACAGGAAGGGGGCTATATTAGCTTTTATGAGAAATTTTAATCACTTCTTTAATTTGTTTAATCATTATTAAATTTGCTTAAACAATTAAACTGCTTTAATTGTTTTCCTGCAAATTCTTTCACTACCGGCTCACCAATTTTTCCATTGCTGGTAAGTATCTAAAACAGATCTCAGGTGAAATTTCGAATTAAGATTTTTTGATCTTTATTGCAAATGCCATTCGCCGGATTCAACGGATACAGTACACTTATGCAAATTTTAAATGTAGCAACAACGCTGAATGGCAGACAGTCAGCCGAAAACATGCAGCAGATATTCGTTAAAACAATAGTAAATTCCCGGTACTTTAAAGACAGGAACAAACCGTTTTATAAGAACATTGTGCAGGTGAAGGTTTATGCAATAATTATTGCATCCGGAGGTTGACCGGGAATAATGTGAGGAGTAGAAATGATGGCAGCAGATCCCGCAATATGCCAGCAATTCTGATTTAATGTAAACGGAGACATAATATTCATTCCAAACGAAGAATCATTATATACATTCTGGAGATTCTTGAAAAATGAATTTGAGCTTTCAGATTTTTTAGAATGATCATTCCGTGCAAGATCATTAGTCAATTTAAAAAAATCATTTTTAGCCGTTTCCAAATGCATTTTATAGGAATTAGGAATGCACATCAAAAAAAGGGTATCATTAGAAAGTTTCCGCTTTACATATTTATATATAATTCCATTTAATTTTATTTCGCCATCAAATCGTTGATAAGACGTCCAGTTTGTTTGATAAGGGAGATGTATGGGAATTTTTAATTCCATTAGCTGCGACTCGTCATAATTATTATTGTCGATAAGCGTTTCTAATTTTTCATTTGTTTTGTGCATGAGGTAATCATAATACAAACGATATCCAAACCAATTAAAGGCAAAAAGTACAAGGAAAAATATCGCAGTTATTTGTTTCAATTTCTACTCTAAAAAAATTAAGCGCGTAAATGTATGAAAATATATTGTAATAAAATTGCCTTTTTAAAAAAAAATTATCGCATTGATTATTTGGTATTTATGATAATATGGCAGCCATTTTTTTTAGATGATTTTAAAACTCAGCGCTGCAAATTCCTCCACGCTCAATGTTTCCGCCCTGCGATCAAAGAATGTATCTTCCATATCTTCTTTTGCAATAAGGCTCTTTACACCATTGCGCAGGGTCTTACGGCGTTGGTTAAACGAAGTTTTTACCAAAACCCAAAAAGCCCTTTCACTTTTTACGGGTAAATAATTTTCACGCCTTGTCAATTGTATTACGCCACTTTGCACTTTTGGTTGTGGAGTAAAACTTTCATTCCCTACAGAAAATAAATATTCTACCTGGTAATAATATTGTAAAAGCACGCTTAATACACCATACACTTTACTGCCTTCTTTAGCTGCTGCACGCTCGGCCACTTCTTTTTGAAACATTCCTATCACAACAGGCACAAATTCCTTCCATTCTAAAACTTTAAACAGGATCTGGGTTGAAATGTTGTAAGGGAAATTTCCTATCACAGTGAAAGGCTCATCAAACGGGCGATCCATTTCGAGAAAACTTTTATGAATCAAATCACTTTTTAAAGAAGGAAATTCTTTTAAAAGAAAATTTATTTTTTCCTCATCTACCTCTACAGCTTTGAAATGTATGCCGGAGATATTTATTAAATGTTTAGTGAGCGCTCCCCCTCCCGGCCCTACCTCCAATAAATTGGTAAAAGAATGTTGCATTAAAGCTGCAATGATTTTTTTTACTACTTTTTCATCTTTTAGAAAATGCTGACCAAGAGATTTTTTGAGTGTATGCATGAAATGCAAATTAGTGATAAGTTTATTAGTTAACTAAAGTTTCGGTGTTGATAAAATGTTGGTAAACAGATAAATATATTTTAAAATAAAGTTGCATAAGTAGAGATAAATTGTTAATTTTGAGTGAGTTATAAACAAAAAACAACAACTCATACTTATGCAACAGTCCA
>DATKQQ010000274.1:0-5741 GCA_035532615.1 Hanamia sp. | reverse complement strand
GACCACTTTGTTGCCATTGTTCGATCATCTCAAACATTTGATGACGTAACTCTAAGTTCTTGCTCATGATATCTTGATTTATCATGCAAAACTATCGGAGCTTAGATTGCCAGGCAAGATGCAGTTGGACGATGCGTTACGCATCAGCATCATTATTTTCTATTATTGCCATATCTGTCGAAAAGATCAGCGATCTAACGAGTGAATCACCTAATTGTATTCCGGTGCAACAATTGCCAATTACCTGTGGAGTAATTAGTTTCTTGGCTGGTAATTTTGATTTGGAAAAGAATTGCTTTATCCATGGAAAAGAAATTGGCTCAGATTCCCAAATTGACATAAGATTAATATTCGCTTCCATTGTATCTCGAATTTAACGATACAAATTTGCGGATTATATTGCTCCATGAGTTGATTTTGAAGTTTAACAGGCTAATAATGTAATAAGCAGGTGAAAATATGTAATGGATCAGACACTTACTTTTTGTAAAAAATCGTTGCGATAGATTTCGCTTAATGTCAATTTTAGATTCTTTCCCGAATGTAATTGGATATTAGTGGTTATTTCGTCATAGGTAAAAGCCTGAATCGTACGTAAAGAGATAACTTCCTTTTTATTGATCCTACAAAAAAGAGAGGTGGGCAATTTGGCTATCAATTTATCAAAAGCTATGTTTTTCAAAGTAAATTCTTCTCCGTCAAAAAGCCTGGCAACTTTGTCTCTGCTATCATTTTCAGAGGTTCTAACGTAGCAAAGCTGGTTAAAAAAAAGAATGGCTTTGCCTTTATCAGTATTGAGCTGGATAAAGCTTTTTTCAGGTGCCTGTTCTTTTTTTTCAATTTGATTGATTGCCTTTTGAACAGCCTGCTGCAATCTTTCTAATTTGATGGGTTTTCTTATGTAATCTATTGCGTTTAGGTCAAAAGCTTCTGCGGCATATTCCTTATATGCCGTTGCAAAAATTACAGGTTTGCCATTTAGCAAATTAGCCATTTGTAAGCCATTCATTTCGGGCATTTCAATATCGAGTATGCAAAAATCAAACTCCAGACTTGATAGCTGTGATAAAAGAAGTTGCGGACTGTTAAATGCCTTTACCACTTCCAGTATGGGAATCTGTTCGCAGAGCATTTTTAGATAAGCTAAGCCTGGCAAATCATCGTCCAACAGTAAGCATTTTAGCTTTGTGTTCAAGTAAATTAATTTTTAAATGAGCAATGAAAACATCTCCTTCCGTAAATCTGTTTAGAGTAAAATTATCTGTATAAATAATTTTTAGGCGTTGCACTAGCGTTTCGGCTCCAATGCCTGCATTTTCCTTTTTTAAAGTTGTTCTTGATGATATTTTATTTGCAACAGTTAAAGAGAAAATATTTTCTATAAATTCAAAAGTGATAGAGATAAAAGCATCAGTACTTTGTAAATCGGCGTGTTTAAAAGCGTTTTCTATCAGGTCAATCGAAATTAAAGGCGCTAAAAGCTTTTGCTCGTACAATGGTTCAGTCTCATGTATTTTTGTTTTCACCTTTAATTCAAAAAGAGGACTTATCTTGATTTTATTGATTTCAATTAAATTAAGCGCAAATTCAATCTCTTCTTTCGGAGTAACAAATTTTTTACGGCTTTCGTAGAGAATGTAGTCCAGTACATTAGCCAATTTGTCAAGGGCAAAATAAGTTTGGTAGGCGTGTGATAGTATCGAATTGAGAATATTTTTGAAAAGATGAGGATTCAGTTTTGACTCAAGGTTTTCAAGGTGAAGAGCATTGATTTTGTTTTCAAGTTGTTGAAATTTATTCCTGATTTCTTTCTTTTCTTTTTCTGATTTGGAAAGTTTAACCAGTAAATAGCAAATAACACAAACCAATATTAATCCAACACCAAGCAAAATTAAATCGATTTGAATTGGCATATTTTTCATATCCTGAATTTTAAGATTTGCATTGTTCAATCCTTTTTGTGTCAGCAGCAATGGGTTTGTTTTGTAATTGCCTAAATGTACTGAGTGGTGGATATTTAAAACTATTTATTTAAAACGTTAAAACATTTTTATTTTAGTAAATCGTTTATTGTTGAAAATAATTCTTCAGATTTTGTTGAACATATAAAAACGGTCTTGCCACTTTTTAAATTAAGTTCAATTCCCTTATATCCCTTAATTGTGTATGATCTATATTTTCCATTAAAAGAAATTCCCAATCCCCATCCTTGAAACATACGATTTTTATTATATTCCTTACAAAAAACACTCTTTACGTGATTGGGACGAATTTTCTTATAGCGCAAATGGAAAGGATACATTCTGTCTGTAATACAATTTTTTGTAATGACTATTGAAAGTTTAACTACAAAAAATAAAACTGTCATCATTAAAGGAAGCGCGATCAATATTAAAATATCGAAAATTATATATTCTTTTGATATTCCATTTTTAGATAAATGCAAAATCGACAAAGTCCATATCATGGTGACAATGGACCAAGGTAAGATTCTTCTTTGATGTTGATGTTCTTCAAATAATTCATCCATTGTTATCCTTTTTAAAAATGTTTGCAATACCTTTTCCTATCTTTTGCACCGCTTCAATACCCCTGTTTAATGGCTCTGTAGAAAATTCATCATAATTGTCGTCTATGTATTCATTAACGTTTTGCTGCGGGTAAATTATTATTTTACAGTTGGCTGTAAAATACTTTCCAAGTTTTACCGGTAATCCTTCGAGCAGGTTCATGTACGAAACAGACCCTTTACGTGCTGACACGAGAATAAATAAATCGTCTTCATGAATATATCTGGCTACGATAATAAAGTCTTCCCAATCATCAAAATTGATAGTAATTATCTCAGCAGAAAATTTCAGCAGTTTTGATACTTTTTCAAGGGCATGGTTGGTGTTGGAATTACAATGAAATTCAATAGGAATACTTAATTCCTGTGCTATAGTTGCAATTTTTGAAAGCCAATGTTCAAAACCTTGCTCCCGTTCTGCCAATGGTGGGACGGCAACTACAATTTTTTTGTTTAATACCAATGGTTTTTCAAAATCGCACAAAAACGTTGTTTTGTCTGTGTTGTTTAAAATGGTGTCGATTTTTTCTCCAATAATTTTTTCAAATATGTCTGAACGTTGGGGCCATCCCAGGATAATAATATTCGCCATAATTTCTTTTGACACCCGCGATATACCGCTTGCTATATTATGGTCAATAGTGGTAATTAAATTTACCCTGGTTTCGGTTGCTGCTGCCTGATTAATAAATTCTTCCAGTTTGGTTCTTGCTTTCAGGATATTTTTTTCGGCCTCGGCATTATTTGAAACGACCGACAAAATTGATATAGGATTGGCCGATTTCTTTGCCTTTAACAGAACAGAAAACTCAAGAAGCTTTTCTACATTTTTTATATCCTCAACTGCCAAAAGTATATGTTCGATATTAAGCGCTGAAATGTTTTGCATATCGGAAATATTATCGACGGTTTCCAAAACTATTTTTTTACCTGCTTTTTCTGTTACAAATGAGGCTACAACACAAGTAATCAGTATTAAAATAATTGTTCCGTTGAGAATATTTTCATCAATAATTCCTGCATTGAAGCCAACCAATATGATAGCCAAAGTAGCCGCAGCGTGAGCGCTGCTTAGTCCAAAAATCAGTTGGCGCTGGCCTTTCGAATACCTGAAGATAAGTTGTGTGAATAAGGCGGCAAACCACTTTCCAAACAAAGCTACAGCAGTTAGTGTGGCGGCTACAATTAAAGCGCCCGGTCCATTTAAAAGGACTTTTATATCAACCAGCATGCCGACACTAATAAGAAAAAAAGGAATAAATAGGGAATTACCTATAAACTCTATCCTGTTCATTAGTGCTGATGAGCTTGGGATAAGTTTATTTAATGCCAGCCCCGCAACAAAAGCTCCTATAATTGGCTCAACGCCTGCTACCTGAGCTAGAAAAGCCGCAAAAAAAACTACGGATAGCACGAAAATATAATGGGAATGTTTTTCACTTTCCAGTTTGCGAAAAAACCATTTAGCTATTCTTGGTATTATCAAAAACATGATAGTTGAAAAAATGGCGAGAGAAACCCCTAATCGAATCCAGAATCCCTGATTAAGGTTTCCCTGGTTATTGCCCATTATTACTGCTAAAATGATAAGCACCGCTGTATCTGTAAGAATTGTTCCCCCCACCGTAATCGCTACCGCCTGATTTTTAGAAATACCCAGCTTACTTACAATCGGATATGCTATCAGTGTGTGTGTGGCAAACATACTGGCTGTAAGGAAACTGGTATTAAAATTATACCCCAGAAAATAATAGCACGCCGGAAAACCTATGCTCAAAGGCAATATAAAAGTAAAAAAGCCGAACACCAGACTCTTATTACGGTTTACTTTAAACTCATTCATATCCAGTTCCAGACCGGCAATGAACATGATGTACAATAAACCTATTGTTGAAAACAAGTCAACAGCTGAATTTTTTGCAAGGATGTTCAAACCATGCGGGCCAATAATTACGCCTGATATAATTAATCCAATAATTCCGGGGATATTTAGTCTTTTCAATAAAATAGGAGACAGCAGAATAATGAATAAGATTAATGAAAAAATCAAAACCGGATTTTGCAGTGGAAATTTAAACTCGTGTATTAAATGATTGAAAAAATCTGTCATCAGTTAATTATTAGTCATTTTTTGCGATAGCTGCAAGACAGTTATCTGTAATACAAATAATGATGTTATTTAGTTCAATATACAGGTTGCAAAATACGTTGTTTATATTAAAAGATTAATGCGCTGTTGTTAATATAAACGATGTATTTATTATTCTGCATACCTATTTTCAGATCTTCAATCCATGCATAATATATATTACAGGCCCAATATCAGCAAAAGCTGTATAAGAAACAGCAAATTCGAATTGCTATTTTTGAACTTAGTTTCTTAGACATATAGTGTCTATTTCGTTAGCCAAGTTCAAAAGTATTGAATTCAAAGATCCAGTGCTGTATTCGCAAATAATAAGTGCATGCTAACCGCAAATAGAATCTAAACTAAATATTGAGTAATAAATAAAGCACTAAAAGAATACTTCCTGTAACTATACTTATGGTAACGATTGCAGACAACCATCTGGAAGGGAAATAAGTATTATTCATCAATTGCTTTTCAATACTGCGATACCTGAAATAAGCTAATGTGGCTACCATTGCGCCTAGAGCCACCATAATAACGCCAATAACAGCAGAAAATCCCTTTTCGGGGTTGACTGCCTTATCGCCGAGTGCTAATGCAACCTCCCTTACAAATAAGGCAAATTTCACTATTACAAAGCCAAAACCCATTAAAGCAATGCTGGTACGCACCCACGCAAGAAATGTGCGTTCGTTGGCAAGATGGTCGGAAGCTCCTGCAGGCCTTTCTTCGTTAAGGTGAGAAGTTTTTATCATAATGTAGCTTTTTAAACAAAACTCATGCTGTTTTTATTAAGTAAAGATATTTATCCCCTCTGGCAATACCAAAGATCAAAAGCGCCAAAGGCAACTATACTGCGCAAGGGATAAAACCGTGAATTTTTAAATTAAAAAAAGAGGGGCAATTTTGTAATTGCAAAACAAAAAAAATGCCCACTCTAAAATTCAACCTCAGCGAAGCCGAAACTGAAAAGCTAAATTACGAACGATATGCTTATCCTGACCCAATGGTTCAAAAAAGAATTTTTGCCGTTTATCTGAA